>JAQWFH010000041.1 GCA_028704515.1 Eubacteriales bacterium | reverse complement strand
ACTTTGGCTTCCTTGTCGCCGTAATCTCTTGTTAATTGGGAGAAATCCTGAAAGCCCAACAATACCGCAACTTTGTTGCTTCGGGCAGTGGCTATCAGGTTATCCAACCCTTTGAAATAGATTGTCGGCAACTCGTCTATTACTACCGAACTCTTTAATTGTCCCTTTTTATTTATGAGTTTCACAATACGGGAGTTGTAAAGTCCCAAAGCTGCACCATAAATGTTTTGCCTATCGGGATTGTTGCCGACTACCAACACTTTCGGATCGTCAGGATTATTTATATCAAGCGTAAATTCATCGCCAGACATTACCCAATATAGTTGTGGTGAAATCATGCGGGATAGCGGAATTTTGGCACTTGCTATCTGTCCCATTAACTGATCCGCAGCACCACCCAACCATGCGTCCATAAAAGGGCTTAGATAGTTTTCGAGTTCGGGATATGAAGTAAGAATCGGGAAAATATCTTCATAGCGTTTATTCAAGAACTCAATCGCATGGGGGAATGTACAATACTTTCCGTCCTTATAAATGCGGAGATACCAAATAATCGAAGCGAACAAAATAATCGGGGATTCCACAAAGAAGTCGCCCTGCTTTTGCACCCATGTTTTATTGAGGTTGAGCATAATCGTGTAACTCGATTCGTAGGCATCGCTAATGTCTTCCATGAAAGACGGATTGATAGGATTGCAACGGTGCGAACGGCTCGGATCGTCGAAGTTTATTACATAGAAAGTCGGCACTTTCTTATATCCTAATTGATTATTTAGCAGATGGTTATAGGCGATTGTGGAGAGGTCTGGAAACTTGAAATCATACACGTACATTGAGAATCCTTTCTCAATCTGTTGTTTTATATACTGATTGACAACGGCGTATGATTTTCCACTACCCGGAGTTCCGAGTACGATACTGGCACGGAACGGATTTACTACATTTATCCAACCTTTCCATTGTTTCTTTTTATACCAGAATTTGGTTGGCAGATTTACGGAATATTCGCTCTGTAATAGCCGTGTTTCCTGCAAAAACGATTCGTTTTCCATATTGAAAACGTCGTCCATAAGGTTGTTCTTCAGCAATCGGCTCATCCATAATCCGCCAACCAACAGGAACAGATAACCTGTTGCCATTGTGAGAACATAAAAACCAGTTGTCGCTGCTGCGGGTAACGGCAGGTCGAGTATCCACCAGTTCATAAAGAACAGGATAAAACCGATTGTCAGAAAAACATAGATTTTCGGCCAAGTGATTTTTTCCTCTTTCACGCCCTTTGTTCCTAAACACGATAAGGCAAGAAAAACAACAGCAAATACTTTGGTGTAAATGATACTGCCGAACAATCCGGCGGTGCGGTCAAAGTTCAGTAGTATCTTATCCACTACCTTTAATATGAATCCCCATTCATGTAGTGCAAAATAACAAAACCAATAAATGTTGATCACTACGAAAATTATGCTGATTGCTCGCATAAACTCCATGACTTTGGCAAGTCCTCTCAAATCGTCTTCTTGTTGCATTTCTATAAAATTTAAAATGTTTGAGAAGCGAAATTATAGGGTATATACGAGCTTTCATGTGGTTTTGAGGTAGGTGGCAGTATGTGGCTTCGATTTGGCAGTGTGTGGCGTTATGAGAAGAAAAAACAAAAACATTTCAAAACTTATTTCTATATTTGCATTTATCTTTAAATCACAATGTTATAACAATAGATATTATGGGATTAAGTTCAAACACTCTACTACATCAAACAAATCATGCAGGTTTGTCAGGTATAATAAGGGACAAAGGGTTTAAGGTGTTATACAGCCTTGAAGAAATAAAATCTCCAAGTCCATATCCATTCAAATTTGCTTTTCCTATGATATCATTTTCAGATATTCCCTTTACAGAATTGAGTTCTCATTTATATAAATATGGGGGATTTTCTATTGGAATAAAAAGGGAATGGATAATTAGAAACAAGTTTTCTCCTGTATGTTACTTTAGCTCTTCGTCTGTACTATTGAGGGATATTATAGAGCGAATCGTTTTTTATGAAACAAAACTTAGTAATGGAGAAACTATAAGTTCTGATGAAGAGAGAGACTTTGAGTTAATTATTCGGATACTATCGTATGTGAAGAATTATGAAGGCTCGCTGAAGCTAAAGAAGAAAAATAAGCAATACTCTAATTATCGGTTTTCAGATGAAAGAGAATGGCGATTTGTGCCCTCTATCGCTGAATTATACAATGACATAAACAACTTGATTCTATCTGAAGCTGAATATCAGCATAAAGACGACTATATTAATAGAGTTGGGAATCCGTCTATTCCAATTACAGTAAATGACATTAGATATATAATTGTTGATCAAGAACATCAAATCGAAGATTTTAGAAATAAGATAATTAGCTCTTTTAGCCCTGAACCGCATGAAATTAACAGAATAAACTTTTTTACAGCAAAGCAATGTGAGAATGATTTTCTCGGTCTTGCCCATGACATAGAAGAGCCTTTTATTCCATAGAGTAATATCTTTTTGAAAAACGGCGGTTTTGGAGGGTTGAAAACCTTTATGATGGGAAGCCAAGAAAAAAAGTGCGAAAGGCGTAGCCTCGCACTTTTTTTCTTGAAATACAACGTTGTATGCCACATAATTACAACGTACCTTTGTGCCAATCTTTAATGAAAGATTAATTAGTAATTATATAGTTCATTTTATATTTGATTTTATTTATGGGACAAGTTAAGCAACAGTGGATAGAGGACGAATCAAGAGGTTACTCCCTTCCCGATGAGAAAAATGTTTGCGCCAGTCATTTTGATGACAAGTATTTACAACAATACATAAAAGGAAATTCCATTTCGGGTAAGTGTGACTATTGCGGACGAGAAACACAAGTTATAGACTTACGGGATTTCATGGAATATGCAGCGGGAAAGATTACAGATTATTATGGTAGTCCGGGAGATGAAGCATTATATTTAGCCAGTTCATTTTATGATGATGACGATGAGAAAATACCCGGATTCAAACGTGTAGGTTGCTTTATTTCTCCGTCGCACGCAGACAATTTTGACAGCACTGCGGAATTATTGGATTATTTGGGTCTAACAACTGACAATGACCAGTTGAACGAAGATATAGAAGGTTGTTTCATTTTAGATGAATGGATACAGCATCATCCTTACATGATGACAGAAGGACAAGAATTATCTTTTATGTGGGAGATGTTCGGGCGAATGGTCATGTACGAACAACGATTTACTTTCTTCAAAAGACCAGAGTTTACCGGAGAAAAATTATCAGAAGATAATAGTCTCATGGATATACTCACTGAATTAGGTGTGAAAATTTCAGAACACAATCTTTGCAAAGAGGTTGATATAGCTACAGAATTACATAGATGTCGTTTTATAGATATCGGAGAAGTAGTTGATACCTTTGATAAAATCACATCTCCTCCAGAGAGTAAAGCAAAACAAAGTCGTATGAGTCCGGCAGGTATATCAATGTTCTATGGGGCTTTTGATAGAAATACTGCTGTCATTGAAAGTAGTCCTGATGGCACTACAATAAGTGGTAATCATCTTGTAGGAAAGTTTAAAACGAAAGCAAAACTGAAAGTTTTAGACCTCACAGATCTTCCTCAATTAAGTTTTTGGATGCCGTCTGATTGGCAAGTAATTGAATTTCTTTATTCGTTCCGAAACGAAATTACTAAATCAATAGTGCGAGATGACAGGATTCACATAGAATATGTCCCGTCACAAGTATTTACAGAATACTTACGTCATATATATCGAGATACCAAAGGAGAAAAAATAGACGGTATTATCTACAAAAGTTCTCTTAAAGGAGCAACCAGTAGCAATATCGTTCTTTTTTACAACACAAAATCAAGTGCTAATGTTTTGGATTTGATAAATATAACGTAGTTTATCTACATTTGCCTGCCATACCTCCGTTTCTTCTTTTTCTTTCGACGTGGTAACGGCATTTCATCTCTGGGATAGTTCTCCGGTTCGGGAGAAAGGATTGAGAAAATTCCACCCAGACCATTGTCCGCACTGTGGTTATTCTCTTGTTGTGTATTTGTTTTGTAAACATCGGAAAGGCGGGTATCCTGAATAGGCTCTTGTACCTGCTGCTGATTACCGCCGTATAAATCGTTGAATACATTTGCGGAATAGTCTTTACCCAAACGAGAGCCATTCAAAACAGTGCGTGTGGTATGGTCTATGAATGTTGCTCCGTAAATCCGTCCCTCGTCATTTCGCCTGAACAATACGTCAATACCCTGCTGCCTTAGCTTCGCTCGGAACTCGCTCTCACTTTGGCTGCTCTGCTTGGCTTCGGAAACTGCTTTCAGCGTATGTGCTTTCAGGTTTTTAGTTTTGATACGTTCGGCTGATTTCTCCATACGTTTTTCCAGCCCGTCATATCCGACCGATTTCCCAAAAATGGACGACTTTAGCGGATTGCCGACCTTGTTACCCTCGCTATCCATAGCCGAATACAGCAATCCCCGATACGGTTTACCTTTCACTTCGCCTTTGAGTTCCTCTACATTTATATTATATAAAGAAAGGACGGCTTTGTATTCGCCCATGCTTTGAAAATGATACATGGAAGCCAACGGTTTGATAACCGAAGCAATCTGCTTTTTCAAATCGCCTTTTGAAATATCGACAGGAGAAAGTTCCCACCCTTCGGAACGCTTCTGCCCCTCCGCAGGGTGCAGATTATATTTGCGTTCCAAATCTTCAGTAATGGCTTTGCTCCGTTCATGTTCTTTGTAGCTGTCGATTTTCTTTCCCTCACTATCCACCCGGAGCGATACGATATGCAGGTGTTCCCGCCCAATATCTTCATGTTTGAAAATAAGATAAGGCTGATTGCCGTAGCCCAGTTTTTCCATGTATTCACGCCCAATGTCCGCCAGTTGGTCGTCCGATAAACGGTCGTCAGGGTGTGGATTCAGCGATACATGAAAAACAGGCTTTTCGGTACGGAAGTGAGCCGGAACAAACTGCATAAAATCATTCATACTTTCCGAAACATTGAACTGACCGTCGGCAGGTTCAAACACAAGATTGCTTCCGAGTATCTTTCCCAAACCCTCGTCCACCTTCTCCTGATTGTATGCCAACGCTCCGTACAGGTTGCTTCCTATGTTTATTTTTGCAACCATTTCTCCTTAAATTCTTCCGATAATTCCAGAATTTTCCGCCCGATTTCGACGAGTTCAACCGTTGCTTTTTCCAATTTATAAAGCAATGCGAGTGCTTTTTTCTCTGAAAAATTGCTGTGCAATTCCTTTACAACTTGATTGTAATTCACGCCCACAGCACGAAATTGTGCGTAAAACGAAGTGAGTTTGGTAACATATTCCATTGCGGAACGGTCGATTTTTACCACACGAAACTCGTCCCCGAACACACGGGCAGAGATAAAACGTGCCATAGATTGCACTCCCGATTGCTCAAACATGGTAAGAAATTGGGCGTGTTCGACAGCCGTAAAATTGACCGAGTAACGGTAATTTGCAGGGTCATTCTTTGGGGAACGTCCCCCTTTTCCCCGTTTCGGGGAGTTCTTTGCATTTTCATTCATACGTCGGATTTTTTTAGTGGTACAATCCGTCGTTTCGGCAACCGCCGCCATTCTATCATTGCCCGAAATGATTCTATCAGCAACCCGACTTCGGAGGGTTTGCGTCCCCCTTGTGGGGCAAGCATTTTTTGCAGCAAAACGGTTTCCGTGCAGCAAAAAATACAGCTTGCTATTTGCCATGTCGCAAATAAATTCTGCCCTGAATCGGGGCAGATATGAATGCGAGCCAAGCGAGCTAAAATGGCGGTCGATTACCTCCCGACGTTTCATGCTGCAAAGTTATAGGCTAAAGTAACGTGCTGTATAACAGTGAGCGAAGCCACTCACTGCCAAATCGAAGCCACTTGCTGCCACCTCGTGAAAAAGTGGTGTATGGGCGAGATTTTAGGTCTTTATTTGCAAAGAAATACGGCTGTATAGTCAGACAGACGGACAGTTGAACGGATAGCTGTACGAATATAAAAACATACAGTCGGCTATATAGAGATAGAGCCAAATAAATGGCTGAACGGATAGCCGAACAAACGAACGGCTGACTAAATGGCTAAACGTTCCAACGGACAAACAGAGGGACGGACAAACAGCTAAACGTCCCAACGGATAAACGGACAGGCAAACGGATAGATAATCAAACAACTGGCTAAACAGACGGATAGCCGAACGGAGATACAAACAATGTTTATTAATTAAAAAATTCACACAATGGAAAAGAAAACTTTGAATGTGGCTTTTAGTACCCAAAAGGGCGGAGCCGGAAAAACAACCCTGACCGTGTTGGTAGCCTCCTACCTACACTATGTACGTGGCTACAATGTAGCCGTGATTGACTGCGACTTTCCGCAACACTCGATTGCGGAAATGCGTGAGCGGGATATGCAAATGACAATGGACGATGAATATTACAAGCTCATGGCGTATGAGCAATTTTCCGCATTGAGGAAAAAGGCTTATGAAGTTATCGAGAGCAGTCCCGAAAACGCTATGGAAGATGCACAGGAGATAATCGAAGAATTGAAGCCCGACTTCGTATTCTTTGACCTGCCCGGAACTATCAACAATCCTGCGGTTGTCCAAACGCTTTCGCTTATGGATTACATTATTGCTCCCATTAGTGCCGACCGCTTGGTTTTGGAAAGTACCCTGCAATATGTGATTACGGTCAATGATGCCCTGATTACACCTGGCAGAGCCAAAATCAAAGGAATGTATCTGCTTTGGAATCTTGTCGATGGGCGTGAAAAGACCGAACTCTACGAAGTGTATGAAGATGTGATTGAGAAACTGGGTTTCCCGCTTTTCAAAACATTCCTGCCCGACAGCAAACGGTTTCGCCGGGAGCAATCAATAAACCATAAAGCCCTGTTCCGCTCTACTTTATTTCCTGCGGATAAGGCACTGGTACGGGGAAGTAATCTTGATGCCCTGATAGATGAAATGTTGGAAACCCTAAAATAATCAGGTCATGGCAAAAAAGAAAGAAGAAGTGAATTTGAGTGAGATTGATGCCAGTTTTGTCATATCCTCATTCAAGAACAAGGAACGGCGGAACAATCCGAGTTCCATACCCAGAGCGTTAGTTCCTGACTATGAGAAAAAGCAGGAACAGGAAACAGAACCTGAAGAAACAGCACAACCAATTGCCACTGTTCAGGAAGAAACGCCCCGTGAGGAAACGAAACGTAAGCGAGGTAAATCGCCTGATTACGAAAGCCTGTTCATTCAGGAAGTCGGCATTACAGCACGTACAGGTAAATCGGTCTATATACGCAAAGAACATCACGAAAAGATAACGAAGATTGTTCAGGTTATCGGTAAAAATCAGGTGTCTTTGTTCAGCTACATTGACAATGTGCTGACCCAACATTTTGCCGCTTATCAGGATGAGATAACGGAACTGTACAACAAGAACAACGAAAGTATTTTTTAACCCATAAAAACAAAAGTATGATACCCAATCCGATTTTTTACAACAATACCACGATAACGATAAGTCTTATCGTGTGTTGCCTCGTGGTGCTTGCTGCGGTAGGGGAAAATGAAGTAACCATATTCAGCTACATCGACAATGTACTGGAACATCATTTTGAAACCTTTCAGGACGATATTTCAGAACTATACAAAAAGAGTTTCGACAATGACTATTTAATCCCCAAAAAGTAAAATGGAAAAGATTTTTATAACCGTAGTTATCCTGTACGCCCTTTTCGTCGGAATCTATCTTCTGCGACTGAAAGTAGGCAAAAGACGAAAAAAGAACATTGTCGGACAAGGTTCTTCAATGCAAGAAACAGGACGTTTGAAGTCGGATATTGTCGGAAAAAGCCGATTCGATTTAAGTGCAGCGAAGCCACTCGCTGCCAAATCGGAGCCACTTGCTGCCAGCTCGCCGAAAACGGAAAACAGCCAAGAAAATCCCGATATATTTGCTCCGCCTAACGAAGTAAAGCCGTCGGCAGAAGTGCCGCAGGAGGAATTGGACGAAGCGTTTTCCGATACTCCGCCGGATGAAGATAACGAGCCGATGGAAATAGATTATTCGCTTGAATACGAAGCACACGAAAACGAAGATGAGCCGGAAGACGAAGATGAGCCGGAAGACGAGGAAGAAGAAGTCGAAGGCACTGCAAAAGCCGCACTCGCTTCGGGTGTTCAGTTCGATGATTTGGGAAATATGGTTCGCACTGTAAACCGTAAGGACGAAGCCACTCCCGAACAAAAGCAGAAAGCGGGTAATACGCTGTTGGAGATGCGGCAAACCGATATGTTTGAGCAGGTAGTTTCAGGTAAACCCGATGCGAAACGAATCGTTACCGACCTCATGGCGGAGAGCCTTTCGGCTTTCTATGAGCGGAAAGATAAGGAAGCCGGAACAACGGGAAGCGGAAAGAAAGCTCCTGACAGTTTTAATATCAGAGATTTCGCATAGAGCGAATAGTATTAATAATGTAAAACAAAAAAGAGATGAAAGAAAGAGATTACGGTTAGCGTCGAATAAGCCGACAACAAAAGAGTCTTATGACCTACCACTAAAAAAAATCAATAGTAACAACCCGGTAAGCGGGACTATCCACCCCGCTTACCATTTTAACAATTTCTCAATATGACAAAGAAAAAATTTCTTATGTCGGCAGCCTTTGTCTTGGCTGCTGTTTCAAGTGCATTCGCACAAGGTAACGGTGTCGGTGGTATTACCGAAGCTACCAACATGGTGACCAGTTATTTCGACCCGGGAACGAAACTGATATACGCAATCGGAGCCGTTGTCGGCTTGATAGGCGGCGTAAAAGTGTACGGGAAGTTCAGTTCGGGCGATCCCGATACAAGCAAAACCGCTGCTTCGTGGTTCGGTGCGTGTATCTTCCTGATTGTAGCTGCCACCATTCTGCGCTCCTTCTTCCTATAATCCGCTTCATACAACTGATAGTTATGGAGTATAATATTAATAAAGGGATAGGAAGAAGTGTGGAGTTCAAAGGCTTGAAATCCCAATACCTTTTCATATTCGCCGGAGGCTTGCTCGCTGTATTTGTCGTGTTTGTCATTATATATATGATAGACATTGACCAGTGGGTGTGCATCGCTTTTGGTGTAATCGCTGCATCGGTATTGGTATGGATGACCTTTAACCTGAATGAAAAATACGGGGAACATGGCTTGATGAAACTCATGGCTGTAAAACAGCATCCCCGCTATTTGATAAACAGGAAAACTCCGCACCGCCTTTTCAAACGGAAAAGAAAGGAGGCAGCGTATGCGTAATATAATGAAAGCGGCGACTATCGAAAGTAAGTTTCCGCTGTTGGCGGTCGAACATGACTGTATAATCAGTAAAGATGCAGATATTACGGTTGCCTACCGTGTGGAACTGCCGGAACTGTTTACTATAACCAATACTGAATACGAAGCCATTCATTCGTCTTGGGCAAAAGCGGTAAAAGTTCTTCCAGAATACTGTGTGGTGCATAAGCAGGATTGGTTTGTGCGTGAAATGTATAAACCACAGGCGGATAAGGACGATATGAGTTTCTTATCCCGCAGCTTTGAAAAGCATTTCAATGAACGACCGTTCCTAAATCACTCATGCTTCCTGTTCCTGACTAAAACGACAAAAGAGCGTATGAGAATGCAGAGCAATTTCTCATCGCTTTGTCGTGGAAACATTATTCCCAAAGAGGTCAATAAGGATACAAGCGTGAAATTCTTGGAAGCCGTCGGACAGTTTGAACGTATCATGAACGACAGCGGATTTGTCCGCCTTATCCGTATCAGTTCTGACGAAATTACAGGTACGGACGAACAAGCGGGATTGATTGAAAAATATTTCGCCCTGTCATTGGACGATACCACCTGTTTGGAAGATTTAGAATTGGGAGCGGATGGGTTTCGGGTAGGAAGTAAACACGTCTGCCTGCATACGCTTTCGGATGCGGAAGATCTGCCCGGACGTATCGGAACGGATATGCGTTACGAAAAACTATCGACCGACCGGAGCGACTGCCGTTTGTCTTTCGCTTCGCCCGTAGGTTTGCTCTTGTCGTGCGACCATATTTACAACCAATATTTATTTATCGAAGACAGTGCGGAAAACCTGCGAAAATTCGAGAAAAGTGCAAGGAATATGCAGTCGCTCTCAAAGTATAGTCGTGTAAACCAAATAAATAAGGAGTGGATCGACCAATACCTGAACGAAGCACACAGTTTCGGGCTGACTTCAATCAGGGCGCATTTCAACGTAATGGCATGGAGTGATGACGTGGAAGAACTGAAACATATCCGAAACGATGTAGGTTCACAACTTGCATTAATGGAATGTATGCCACGCCACAACACGGTGGATGCCGCTACTTTGTATTGGGCAGGTATGCCCGGCAACGGTGGGGATTTTCCTGCCGAAGAATCGTTCTACACATTTATAGAACCTGCACTTTGCTTCTTTACGGAAGAAACGAACTACCGCAGTTCGCCCAGTCCGTTCGGTATCAAAATGGCGGACAGGGTTTCAGGGAAACCGCTCCATGTGGATATTTCCGATCTGCCCATGAAGAAAGGAATTATTACGAACCGTAATAAATTCATTCTTGGGCCGAGCGGAAGCGGTAAATCTTTTTTTACCAACCACATGTGTCGCCAGTATTACGAGCAGGGAACGCATATTGTTCTTGTCGATACGGGCAATTCGTATCAGGGGCTTTGCAATCTGATTAACCGCAAAACCAACGGTCTGGATGGGGTGTATTTTACCTATACGGAAGAAAATCCGATTTCATTTAATCCATTTTTCACGGACGATAACGTCTTCGATATTGAAAAGCGTGAGAGTATAAAAACGCTTATTCTTACCCTGTGGAAACGGGATAACGAGCCGCCTTCACGAGCGGAAGAAGTTGCCCTCTCCAATGCTGTCAGCCAGTATATAGAAAAGTTGAAAAGCAACGGCAAGTTAGAACCGTCTTTCAATACGTTCTATGAGTTCGTCCGTGATGACTACCGGAAAACATTGGAAGAAAAGAAAGTACGTGAAAAGGATTTTGATATTGCCAACTTCCTGAACGTGCTTGAACCGTACTATCGTGGGGGCGAATACGACTTCCTATTGAACTCGGATAAGCAACTGGATTTGTTGTCTAAACGCTTCATTGTCTTTGAAATTGATGCGATAAAAGACCATAAAATCCTGTTTCCTGTGGTTACAATCATAATCATGGAAGTGTTCATAAACAAAATGCGCCGTTTGCAGGGCATCCGTAAGATGATATTAATCGAAGAAGCATGGAAAGCAATTGCTAAAGAAGGTATGGCAGAGTACATTAAGTACCTCTTTAAGACTGTTCGTAAGTTCTTCGGCGAGGCCATTGTCGTTACCCAAGAGGTGGATGATATTATCGCTTCTCCTATTGTAAAAGAGAGTATTATCAATAATTCCGACTGTAAAATTTTGCTTGACCAACGCAAATACATGAACAAGTTCGACAGCATTCAGGCATTGTTGGGACTAACCGAAAAGGAAAAATCGCAGGTACTTTCAATTAATATGTCGAATGCTCCAAGCCGAAAATATAAAGAAGTTTGGTTCGGTTTGGGCGGTGTGCAATCGGCAGTATATGCCACAGAAGTCAGTTTGGAAGAATATTACACGTACACAACGGAAGAATCCGAAAAACTGGAACTGTTGCAACTGACCGAAAAACTGGACGGCAATATCGAACTTGCAATTAAGCAGCTTGCCGAAAGCAAACGACAGGAGTAGCCATGAAAAGAAAAAGTTATAAGCCGGCTACGGCACTGCAAGTATATACTTCTTTTCCGCTTTGTAATATATGCGGAATATGGGAAAGTCTTTGCGGTTCCCCAAACATTAAGATATACCATGATGGTAGTCGATTCCGGTTGCAGTTTATGTACAAACACGATACGGCGTTTACCGTCCCTTTATTCCAATGTTGGGGATATACCTTTTTCAATTTCTATGGCATGATACGCATTACCTACGATAGTGAGCGGGATATGCTCATACTTACTACCGAAGGCGAATACAAACGTGTGTACGATTAACGTACAGCCGAAATTCAATCAGTAATCATTTAAAAAGTAAAAGTTATGAAACATATATTTATGTGCCTTGCAGTGGCACTAAGCATGTTCTCCTTTCAGGCAAAAGCGCAGTGGATTGTTGCCGACCCGACTAATCTGGTACAGAATATCATCAGTGCGGTACAAGGTACTTCGACGGCATCCAACATGATAAACAACCTGAACGAGAGCATCAAAATTTACAAACAAGGTAAGGAATACTACGACGCACTCAAATCAGTCCACAATCTGATTAAAGATGCACGTAAGGTTCAGAAGACTATCGAAATGGTAAGTGAGATTACGGACATGTATGTTACCGGATTTAATAAAATGGTAAGCGATCCTAATTTCTCTGCAAATGAGTTGGCAGCCATTTCAACTGGTTATGCCAAGCTGTTGGAAGAAGGGGGAGCGTTGGTAACGGATTTGAGAAACGTTGTTACCGGAAGCAACGGGCTTTCCCTTTCCGACAAAGAACGCATGGACGTAATCGACCAGATTCACAACAAGATGTTGGAGTACCGTAACCTGACTAAGTATTTTACCCAAAAGAGTATATCCGTATCATACATCCGGGCTAAGGAAAAAAATGATATGGACAGGGTATTGGCACTGTATGGTAATCCATCCGAAAGGTATTGGTAATAAGTAAATGTAGTCAGTTATGAATTTTGACAATCTACATCAGATTTTACAGAATCTGTACCAAAACATGATACCTCTTTGCAGCGACATGATTGGCGTTGCAAAGGGGTTGGCAGGACTGGGGGCGTTGTTCTATGTGGCGTACAGGGTATGGCAGGCATTAAGCCGTGCCGAACCTATCGACGTGTTTCCACTTCTTCGTCCGTTTGCAATTGGCTTATGCATCATGTTTTTCCCTACGATAGTGTTGGGAACAATCAATGCAGTGATGAGTCCGATCGTTAAAGGAGCGCATACCATTATGGAAAATCAAATAGTAAATGTTGAGGCATTGCAACAACAAAAAGACAATTTGGAATATGAAGCCCGTTTGCGTGAGGGCAAAGCGTGGCTTGTCGATGACGAAGTGTACGACCAGAAAATGAAAGACTTCGGCATTACCGATGCAGCCGAAATTGTTAGCATGTGGGGTGAACGGCTTTGGTATGATATCAAAGCATGGTTCAGGGAAGTAATCAGGGATTTTTTCGAGTTGTTGTTCAATGCTGCTGCTATGACCATTGATACACTCAGGACATTTTTCCTTGTCGTGTTGGCCATATTGGGGCCTATCGCGTTTGCCTTTTCCATTTATGACGGATTTCAGGCAACGCTTACCCAATGGCTTACACGCTATATAAGTATCTATCTCTGGCTGCCTGTTGCAGATATTTTTTCTGCTGTATTATCGAAGATACAGGAATTAATGCTTCAACAGGATATTGCCCTTTTGCAAGACCCGAGCTATATCCCAGACGGCTCAAACGGTGTATATATCGTATTCCTGATTATCGGAATTATCGGATACTTCACTATCCCGACAGTTGCAGGTTGGATTATCCAATCGGGTGGAGCTGGTGCATACGGAAGCGCAGTCAATAAAACAGCAAGCAAGGCAGGCGGTATTGCCGGAGGTGTTGCCGGATCGGTAGCAGGTAATGTCGGCGGTCGCTTGCTCGGTAAGTAATCAATTAATGTAAATAAAAACATGGAGTTCAAAAGTTTAAAAAATATTGAAACAAGTTTCAAGCAAATAAGGATTATCACCATTGTGTTTGTCGTGCTGTGTGCAGGGATTACCGGATATGCAGTCTGGAACTCATTCAGCTTTGCAGAAGCACAACGGCAGAAAATCTATGTATTGGATGAAGGGAAGTCGCTTATGTTGGCTCTTTCGCAGGATTTATCACAAAACCGTCCTGTGGAAGCCCGTGAGCATGTGAAACGGTTTCACGAATTGTTTTTCACACTATCCCCTGATAAAAGCGCCATTGAATCGAATATCAACAGAGCATTGTTCCTTGTCGATAAAAGCGCTTTCAAATATTATCAGGATATGCAAGAAAAGGGTTACTACAACCGGATTGTGTCGGGGAATATCAACCAAATTATTCAGGTTGATTCCATAGTCTGCAACCTTGATGCTTATCCTTATAAAACTACTGTGTATGCAAAGCAAATGATAATCAGGGCAAGCAACGTAACCGAGCGGAGTTTAGTAACCCGTTGCGACCTTAGAAACTCTGTCCGGAGTGATAACAATCCACACGGCTTTATCATGGAACGCTTTGAAATAATCGAAAACAGAGATTTACGAACAATAGACCGATAAGCCATGATAAGAAAATTAATCAATCGGATAAACGAATGGCTTGAAGACAAGCTACGCAGCATTGTCAGACCATTAAGCCCCGACGCACGGGTAATCGTAATCCTTACTATGTTACTGCTGTTCGGCGGATTATCTGTCTATATGACAGTTTCTTCCATATATAATATGGGAAAGAAAAGCGGTCAGCAGCAAGTGCAGATAGATCATATCAAACGCTTGGAACTGGAGCATACGCAAAAAGCAGATAGTATAAACCAAATAAACAGATTTGATTATGAGTAATGCAAATGAGGGTAACGAACCGAAACCGGACGTTCCCGAAAAAAAGAAAGAGAGTAAGCCGAAAAAAGAGCTTACCCCACAAGAGATTCAGAAGCGGAAAAAGATGCTTATTTATCCCTTATTCGTTTTGCTGTTCATCGGGTCAATGTGGCTCATCTTTGCGCCCTCCGGCGGTAAAGACGAACAGCAACCCGACGGCTTTAACTCCGAACTACCTATTCCCAAAGATGAAGCAATCGTAGGGGATAAACGGACAGCCTATGAACAGGAAGCCATGCAAAACAAGCAAAATGAAAAGATGCGGAATTTGCAAGACTTCGCTTTTATGCTCGGAGAGGAAGAAAACCGTAAGGCACAGGAAGTAAATACGTCTATTCCGTCCGACAATCAGGAAGTACCGACAAATAATCACACTCCACAAACGGGAATCCAATCGTCGGCAAGTGCCTATCAGGACGTAAACAGACAATTAAATGACTGGTATGAACAGCCTGCGTCAAAAGCGAACGACCAAGCACAGCTTGAAATGGAATCTCGGATTCAGGAATTGGAAAAGCAACTGGCGGAAAAATCCGAAGCCGACAAGCAACTGGAACTTATCGAAAAATCCTATGCCATTGCTGCCAAGTATATGCCCAATACACAGGAACAGGTGCAAACAGCACCAATAACCGATATACGTGAGAAAGTTATTCCGAAGCCTGTTTCACAGGTACATCAAAGCGTAGTTTCGTTGTTGGCTGCTCCAATGGAAAACGATGAATTTTTGGAGCAATACAGCAAGCCCCGTAATACGGGATTTATTACTGCTGCCGGAAGTGAAGCGGTAACGGATAAAAACAGCATCAGGGCTTCTGTGTATCAGAACGTAACGATTTCCAACGGAAACGAACTACAACTTCGGTTGTTAGAGCCAATGAGAGCCGGAAACATTCTAATACCTGCGAACAGCGTACTTACAGGAAGTGCTAAGATTGGCGGGGAACGCCTGCACATTACCATTACTTCAATCCAATATGCGGATAACGTGATACCTGTTGAAATGGAGGTGTACGATATGGACGGTATGCAGGGCATTTTCGTTCCGAACTCGGACGAACTAAATGCGGCTAAAGAAATTGCCGCCAATATGGGTACGTCGATGGGCAGCAGCATTACGATAACAGACGATGCAGGGTCACAGCTTGCAGCAGATTTGGGACATAGTGCCATTCAGGGAGTATCGCAATTCTTCAGTAAGAAAATGCGCGAGGTAAAAGTTACGCTGAAAGCGGGATACAAGGTTTTGTTACTTCCTAAAGCATAAAAATAACAATCAGAGCGAAAGCCC
>JAQWFH010000040.1 GCA_028704515.1 Eubacteriales bacterium | reverse complement strand
GTTTCCCGTTGAGTGGCTGTCTAAAAAAATGAAACTCCAAACATCGAAATCTCCCAAATGGCTGAAAAATGGGTATTTCACCTGGATAGCCTTAGGCGTTAGCATAGCGGTTATGATTTTATCAAAAAGACTGCTGCAAATTAATCTGCCGATTTTGCCTTTTTGGCTGGTTTTATCGGTCTTAATCACACTAAGATATAAACCGGAGGTATTTCATAACCTTATCTGCCCATTTGGTGCTCTGCAAAGGACCTTTGGCCGCTTTGCCAGGCTTTCTGAAAGAGTAGATAGGGATGCCTGCATCGGCTGCAAGTTATGTGAAAAAGACTGTCCCTCACATGCTATCGTTGTTTCTTCTGAGGATAATAAGGCTGAGATAAACACCGCATTGTGCCTTCAATGCACAAGTTGTCGTCAGGTTTGCCCCAAAAACGCCATTCACTACGGTAGGAACGTGTGATAAGACATTACTTGTTGTAATTACAACAAGTAATGGTAACTCGTTATGATATAATAGAGATCACTGCAAAGAATATAAAAACAGGAGGTATACCGCAATGGTTGAACAGATATTTAAATTATCAAAGGGTAATGACAAAGCTGTAGAGAGGATCATCTTTGATGAAAATGTACACTATCTGCATATGGTGTTTAACAAAAGCGAGGGCTTGCCTGAGCATTTTTCCAATTCAAACGTATACATGACTGTCGTTCGCGGAATCCTCTCCATTGGCTTGGACGAACAGGACATACATGAATATGAATCCGGCACTCTTCTAAAGATTCCATTCCAAACAAAAATGAATGTTAAGAATCTGCATGATGAAACCTTGGAGTTAATTGTTGTGAAGGCTCCCGCCCCAAAAAATTGAGAGTAAAGAATTGGAAGCTCGAAAAATAGTATTGCAGAGTACGGCTTTATTTATGTATCAAGGGTGTTCACCCCTACACACGGAACAAACGGGAAACTGTAAGGGTGTTCACCCAACAAACGGAAACAAGGCTATCGGGTGCATTTTGTATCAAACTCGTGTCCTTTGCCATATAAAAACCGCAGATTGATACAATGTATCTTTCTGCGGTTTTGTTTTGCGCACATAACTCAATTTACAAAGTAAATTGTTGCTACGTGTAATAGCTGTTATAATGATATTAAAAAGGGAGGTGTATAAATGCCATTTGAAATAGTTCGTCAGGATATTACAAAAATGAGGGTTGATGCCATAGTCAATGCCGCAAATACGGCTCTGGACATGGGAGGCGGTGTGTGCGGAGCTATATTCAAAGCCGCCGGTATTTCCGAATTGCAAAACGCTTGTGCCAAACTCTCGCCTATTCAAAAAGGTGATGCAGTCATTACGCCCGGATTTGGGCTTCCGGCAAGGTACATTGTTCACACGGCCGGACCCGTATACCACGGGGGTAAAGAAAGCGAAGAGGCCCAGCTGCGCTGCTGCTACCTAAACAGCCTCAAGAGGGCAATTGAAAACCATTGCAAGACCATAGCATTTCCACTTATTTCAAGCGGTATCTATGGTTATCCTAAGGAAAAAGCCCTCTCTGTGGCAACCTCTGCAATACGGGATTTCCTCAATGATAATGAACTGGAAGTGTACCTCGCGGTATTTGATCAGGCTTCGTTTGAGATCAGCGAGAAGCTACTCGGTGAAGTCGAAAGTTACATAGATGAGCATTACATTGAAGAACACGCTGTAAAGCGTCGTGAACTGCTCGGTACGGAGCGAGAAGCATTCGAAGAATACACTATTAGCTACAACCTTCCCATGGAAGCTCCAATCGCTAGTGCCGGAATAGACGATTTAGTCGGAAACCTTGATGAACCGTTCTCTCAAACTCTTCTCCGCCTGATTGATATCAAAGGCAAGACGGACGTGGAGATTTATAAACGCGCCAATCTTGATCGCAAGCTGTTCTCGAAAATCAGGACAGGGAAAGGCTACACACCGAGCAAGCGAACTGCCGTTGCCCTAGCTGTTGCATTAGAGTTGTCTCTCGACGAGACTGATGACCTTTTAGAACGAGCGGGGTACGCGCTTTCCCACAGCCAGAAATTTGACGTGATCATTGAATACTTCATTATAAACGATAAGTACGACATTTTTGAGATTAATGAAGTGCTGTTCAAATATGACCAACCGCTGTTAGGAGGGTGACAATTATATAGTTACTGCTGATTTGTCGCTTTCAAAACGACCTTTTGCCCTGCCAAAATTGTTATCCTTAAGTCAAAATAAAGCTTAAGGGGGACACGGTAATGAAAAAAGGATTAACAGAATTAGTATTCATATTGGACAAAAGCGGCTCGATGGCAGGATTAGAAGGCGACACAATCGGAGGCTACAATTCGATGCTCACAAAGCAAAAGGCGGTTGAGGGCGAATGCCGAATCACAACAGTACTGTTCGATAACAATTACGAATTGCTTCACGACCGAATAGACATCAGGGCCATCAGCCCGATAACCGAGAAGGAGTACTTTGTCGGCGGCTCGACATCGCTTCTTGATGCTATAGGCAGGACGATTCATAAGATTGGCAACGCTCTAAAGCACACTGCAGATGACTATCGTGCTGAAAATGTGATGTTCGTCATCATCACTGATGGCGAGGAAAACTCAAGTTGCAAGTACACAGCGGATAAGATTAAGCAAAAAATTGAACGACAAAAGGCGAAATATGGCTGGGAATTTATTTTTCTGGGTGCAAATATCGACGCCGTTGAGACGGCACGGCAGTATGGAATCACCCCTGATAGAGCGGTGGAATATCTCGCTGACAGCGAAGGTACGGAGCTGAATTTTATGATAATGAGTGAAACTGTAGCGGCCTTTCGAAAAGTGGGGGAAGTTGACGAAGCCTGCCTTGAGGAAATTCGCAGCGATGTAAAAAAAAGAGGGGGTCGAAAATAATGATGGGAGCAATTATAGGAGATATCGTAGGTTCAGTCTACGAGTGGAACAACATTAAGACAAAGGATTTCAAATTATTTCGCAGTGACTGCTTTTTCACTGATGATACCGTGATGACGATAGCAGTTGCAGAGGCTTTGATGAACGGTGGTAGGGATTGCGATTTTGTTGATGTGATGAAGAAATATGGCAGGCTTTATCCCGATGCCGGATACGGTGGTAGGTTTTTAGAATGGATAGAAACAAATGACCGTGAGCCCTACAACAGCTGGGGCAATGGCTCCGCTATGAGGGTTTCGCCGTGCGCAGAGTTTGTTTTTAGAAGAAAGAATGACAGTGACTCTCTCCAAGACATTATTGACAGCTCGAGGCAATCAGCCGGAATTTCAGCGAGCGTCACTCATAACCATCCTGAAGGAATAAAAGGTGCCGAAGCTACGGCCTATTGCATGATGATGGCTTATATTTATGGACCGGAGGAGGCAAAGAAACATATCCGCAAGGATGTTCCAGCTTTGTTCGGTTACGACATAGCCCCTACACTAGACGAAATACGCCCGAAATATAGCTTCGATGTAAGCTGCCAGGGCACTGTGCCGCAGGCAATTATCGCCTTCCTTGAAAGCACAGGCTTTGAGGATGCTATCCGAAATGCAATCTCACTCGGTGGTGATAGTGACACGCTTGCGGCGATAACGGGAGGCATTGCCGAGGCCGCTTACGGCGTACCTGAGGGGATAAAGGAGAAGGCAATGACATACCTCGATCGGCCCTTGAAGGCGGTGCTGACACGGTGGGAAAAATATTTTATTGCTTGAATGTTTCGAAAATTTTAAAAATGTAGTATAGTTAAGATAGAAAAAAATAGTTGCTCAAAAAAAGGAGGAAATTATAATGGCAAGAAAAATGTTTGAAGCCGCCGGTGCAACCGCGATTGGCCCTTACTCCCATGCTGTGGATATGGATGGCGTGATTTATCTGTCCGGGCAGACTCCTGTTATGCCAGGCGGCGCACTTGCAGAAGGTATATCAAATCAAACGCAACAGTGTTTTAAGAACTTGTTCGCGGTACTTGAGGCTGCAGGACTTATTCCCGACGATGTGCAAAAGGTAAATGTTTATCTTACAGATATGAAGAATTTCCCTGAAATGAATGCAGTCTATGAGAAGCAATTTTCAAAGCCATACCCTGCACGCACTACAGTTGCTGTTGCGGCACTACCTCTTGGGGCAAGTGTAGAAATCGAAATGATTGCAAAGAGAAAATAGGGGAAATTTTTTCGAAGCAAGATCATTGACTGCCGCGGCAAATGCCGCGGTTTTTTTGCTATTACAGGCTATTATCGTATGGAAATTTATTGGGAAGAAGTGTATGATTATATGAGAGGTATTTCTGAGCAGATTAATAGAGGAGACTCCGTATGCAAAGCATAGAGGTAAAAACAGAAAGACCATATAAGGTTAAAATCGGAAGAGAATTGATTCCTCGCATCGGAGAATTAAGTGCGGAGATACATTCGCCTTGCACTGTTTTAATTATTTCGGATAAAAATACAGCCGGATTTTATATGAAAGAAGTATTGGAATCATTTGAAAGGTCCAAATTCAGCATATTACAATACTTATTTGAGCCGGGAGAGAATTCAAAGAACATGAAAGAGCTTACGAATCTTTTGGATTTTATGGCGCAGAACGCAATGGGGCGGTCGGATATGATTGCGGCGCTTGGCGGCGGTGTTACCGGGGACTTGGCAGGTTTTGCAGCTGCAATATTCCAAAGGGGCATAGCCTATATTCAGATACCGACGACGATTCTTGCAGCTGTGGATTCTTCTGTCGGGGGCAAAACGGCCGTTAATCTACCTGCCGGGAAAAATCTCGCAGGCGCATTTTGGCAGCCGGAGCTTGTAGTGTGCGATTGCCATACATTTAGAACCCTGGCACGTGAGGAGCTTTCAGCAGGAGCTGCGGAGTGTGTGAAATACGCGATGCTTAGAAGTCCTGAGCTACTTTTCAGCTTGACAGAAAGCGGTTTAAATTCGGATTGGGAAGATATTATTGGGCAATGCGTTTCATACAAAGCGCAAATAGTAAGCAGAGATGAATATGAGCAAGGCCTGCGTATGATACTAAACTTCGGGCATACAATAGGACATGCCGTGGAAAGATTGAGTGGCTATAGAATAAGGCATGGAGAAGGAATTGCCGTCGGTATGTCAATAATTACTCGCGCGGCCGAAAAAAAGGGAATCTGCGAAAGTGGCACATCACAAAAATTAGAGGCTGCACTTAAAGCTTTTAATTTACCCACCTCCTCCTGTTATAGCGCGGAGCAGCTTGCGGATGCAGCACTTTACGACAAAAAAAGGCGAGGAGATAAAATTACACTGGTATTACCAATTAAAGTAGGAAATTGTTTGTCGAAAGATATATATATACAAGACCTCGGAGAATGGATTGAATTAGGAATGGGGGATCGCTTATGCAGGTAACTTGTTATCCGGCAAGGCTGCAAGGTGATATCCGCGCGATACCATCAAAATCCTATGCACATAGGATCTTGATTTGTGCGGCGCTGGCCGATAAACCGACACGTGTAGTTATGGATACACGTCTTTCGGAAGATATCGCCGCGACAGCTCACTGCTTGAGCGCACTCGGTGCTACATTTGCAGAGGAAGACGGTGCATTGATTGTAACTCCGATTTCGGAGTGCCCAAAAGCTCCAATTCTGGATTGCGGTGAAAGCGGCTCTACATTGAGGTTTTTGTTGCCGGTTGTAGCGGCTCTCGGCTGCGGTGCTGTGTTCACGGGCTCAGGAAAACTACCGCAGAGGCCGATAGGCCCGCTTGTAAAAGCGCTGAGAGCCGGCGGCGGTGTTTCTATAGACAACGAGTCATTGCCGCTGAAAATCGAAGGAAAGCTTTCTTCTTTGCGATATACACTACCGGGAAATATAAGCTCTCAATTTATAACAGGTCTTTTGCTTGCGTTTACTATCCTCCCGGATGGGGGAGAAATAATACTTGAAAACAGATTAGAGTCTGCCGCATATGTGGATATGACGTTAAATACACTTTCCGCATTTTTATTTTCCGTAGAATCCACAAAAAAAGGATTTGCAGTACCGGCGGGACAAAAGCTGCTTTCACCGGCAGAAATTGCTGTTGAGGGCGATTGGTCAAATATCGCATTTTTCCTCACCGCAGGAGCTTTTGGAGGGCCGGTTACATGCAGAGAACTTTCCCTTAAAAGCTTACAGGGGGATTTGGCAATTACGGAGCTTCTTTCACGATTCGGTGCAAAGGTAAAGCGAACGGAAGATTATATAGAGACAAAGGCAGGAAAATTAACGGGCATAGAGATAGATGCACGCCAGATTCCTGATTTGGTGCCTATTTTAGCAGTGATAGCCTCGGTTTCCACCGGCAAAACCAAAATAGGCGGTGCGGCAAGATTGCGTATAAAAGAAAGCGACCGCTTGAAAACGGTAAGGCGAATGTTAGAAAACTTGGGAGGCAAGGTTGAAGAGGGAGATTCTTTTCTCCTTATAGAAGGACAAGAGAATCTTAGAGGCGGAATTGTCGATTGTTGCGGGGACCACCGCATTGCAATGGCCGCGGCCGTTGCAGCGACTGTTTGTAGAGAGAAAACTGTTTTAGTCGGTGCGGAGTCGGTAGCGAAATCATATCCAAGGTTCTTTGAAGATTATAAAATGTTAGGAGGAAACTGCGATGTCATCAATGATAGGTGAGCGCTTGAAAATAAGCATTTTCGGTCAATCCCACGGAGATGCGATCGGCGTTGTGATGGATGGACTCCCTGTGGGTGAATCAATTGACATTGAAGAGCTTCAAAGCTTTCTTGACCGCAGAGCGCCCGGGCGAAATGACCTTTCTACGCAAAGAAGGGAAGCGGACATTCCTCACTTTCTTTCCGGTATTAATGACGGTGTCACTTGTGGCGCACCTCTTTGTGCTATAATATACAATAAAGATATTTGTTCACAGGACTACGCTCAAATGAAGCATTTGATGCGGCCTTCGCATGCAGATTATCCGGCACATATACGATACGGAGGATATCAGGATATGCGTGGTGGAGGGCATTTTTCAGGAAGGCTTACTGCACCGCTTTGCATCGCGGGAGGAATTGCAAAACAAATTTTGGCTAGAAAAGACATATTTATAGGAGCTCATTTGCAGGCTGTAGGTAAAGCGAGAGATGTAATGTTTTCTAGCGCAAATTTGACGAAAGAGGAACTACTCTTACCGGCAAGCCGTATCATTCCTGTTTTAAATCGAGACAAGGGGCTTGAAATGGAGGAGGAAATACGGGCTGTACGTTTGGATGGAGACAGTATCGGAGGAATTGTCGAATGCGGTGTGATTGGCATTTCTGCAGGCATAGGAGACCCGATGTTCGACGGCATAGAAAATTGTTTATCTACAACAATATTCGGCATTCCGGGTATACGAGGCATAGAATTTGGCGCCGGATTTATGGCGGCAGAGATGAAGGGCTCGGTCCATAACGATCCGTATTTAATACAAGGTGATCAGATAAAGACGGAAACAAACAATCACGGCGGTGTTTTGGGGGGAATAACTACAGGAATGCCAATAATTTTCAGGGTTGCGGTTAAACCCACGCCTTCCATTGCGAAGGAACAAAATACTGTAGATATAGGTACCGGTAAAGAAACAGTGCTCAACATTAAAGGAAGACATGATCCATGTATCGCTTTGCGGATAGTACCTTGCATAGAGGCGGCTGCCGCAATTACAGTCTTGGATTTAATATTGAAGAATGGAGGGAATATATAACGATGGATTTGCAGGAGATACGCTCACAAATAGATGAATTAGATACCGAACTAACATCACTTTTCTGCAAGAGAATGGAGCTTATGAAGCAGGTCGCTATTGATAAAAATGCAAAAGGAATCAGTATTGAAGATCATGCACGTGAGCGCGAGATAATTGCACGCGTATGTAATCTTGCGGGAGAGCCTCTCGAAAGATATGTACACACTTTGTATTCGACTCTGTTTGATATAAGCTGTTCTTATCAGAGAAGGCTGATAGATAAAGAAGAATCGATAATTAAAGAAATTCAAGAAGTAATGCAGACATCGGATGTCCGGTTTCCACAAAAGGGCGTTGTCGCTTGCCATGGCATTGAGGGGTCGTATTCTCAGATGGCATGTGAAAGACTGTTTACAAGGCCCGAAAATATATATTTTAAGAATTTTGAAAGTGTTTTTCAAGCTGTCGAAATCGGGTTGTGTGACTACGGGATAGTGCCTATTGAAAATACATCAACCGGCTCGGTAAATGAAGTTCTTGATCTGCTGAACAATCATAAGCTCTATATACTGAGAAGCGTGAGTATGCACATAGATCATAATCTTCTAGCAAAGAAGGGCGTCGCCTTATCGGATATAAAAGAAATAATTTCAAATGAGCAGGCACTTGGACAATGTATTGAGTTTTTGAATAGGCATCCGGATGTTAAGGTGACTATTTGTGAAAACACAGCGACAGCGGCAAAAATTGTTGCGGAGTCGGATAGAAATGATATTGCTGCAATTTCATCCGAGTATTGTGCTAAAATTTACGGACTCAATATAATTTCTAAGCAGGTACAGAATAGCGAAAATAATTACACTAGATTCATATGTATTGGCAAGTCTCTTGTAATCTATCCGGGCGCCGATTGCGTCAGTATTATTGTTTCTACAACACATACAGCGGGCTCTCTCTATAGGCTTATGAGCGGAATTGCAGCTATCGGTGTAAATATTAAAAAGCTTGAAAACAGACCAATTCCGGATCGAGACTTAAGGGTTTTGTTATACATGGACCTGGAAGCCTCTGTATGGGATGAAGATGTTATTCGGTTAATTGCGCAATTTGCAAGTTCTGATGATATGTTTGTTTTTCTCGGTAACTACAGCGAGATAAGGTGATGAATATGCGTTTGGGCTTGCTGGGGGAAAGGCTTGGACACAGTTATTCTCCTATGATTTATGAACTGATGGGGCTCCCGGGATATGAAATTTTCCCCATGTCGAAAGGAAAAATCTCTTCATTTTTAAAGGAAGACAGGCTACGAGGGATCAATGTAACCGTTCCTTACAAAAAGACGATTATGCAGTTTTGTGATACATTGTCGCAAAATGCAAAAAAACTAGCAAATGTAAATACGCTGTTGTTTGAATCCGATGGTAGCATTCGAGGTTACAATACGGATTACGATGGCTTTGTTTATATGATAAAGAAGAGCGGATTTTGTCTAAAAGGTAAAAAAGTTATTGTTCTCGGAACAGGAGGCGCTTCACAAACTGTAAAATTTGCGTGTTTAGATGCCGGAGCAAGAAAGGTTATATCTGTATCTCGATCCGGTGAGAATAATTATGGTAATATCTTATGCCACAAGGATGCTGAGATTCTTGTAAATGCAACTCCTGTGGGGATGTATCCTCATGAGGAGAACACGCCGATATCTCTTGAAAAATTTGAATGCCTTGAGGGCGTTGCCGATTTGATTTACAATCCTTTGCGCACATCACTTCTGACAGAGGCGACAAGACTTGGAATTGCTGCAATTGGAGGTCTTGCTATGCTTATTGAGCAAGCAAGGAAAGCTGCTGAGCTCTTCGGTGGGGAGTCTATTGCTGAGGAGGAAACGCTGCGTATCTGTCGCATTTTGCAAGAAAAGAATGAAAACATTGTAATAATAGGCATGCCGGGCTCCGGAAAAACTGTTATAGGGGCTCAAATTGCCAAGAATATGAATAGAGGGTTTGTGGATACGGACGAGCTCCTCAAAGAAAGGACAAGGCGTAGCGCTGCGGAGTGGATAGACGAATATGGTGAAGAGGTCTTCCGCGAGAAGGAAGCGGAGATTGTCCGGGAGGCCGCGCTCGGGCGCGGAATAGTGATTGCGACGGGCGGCGGCGCAGTGCTGAAAGAGGAAAATCGCACTGCGCTGCGACGCAACGGTAGGGTCTACTGGTTGCGCCGCCCCCTCGAACAGCTCGAAACAGAAGGGCGCCCTTTATCCGAAAACCTGCCGGAGCTGTTCGAACGCCGCCGCCCGCTCTACTCACAAGCTGCCGACGTCGCAGTCGATATCTGCGACAAAATAGACATCAGTGCAAAGAAAATACAGGAGGAATTTTATGCGTATATTAGTGCTCAATGGACCGAATATTAACCTTTTGGGAGTGCGTGAGCCCGAACTGTACGGTTCAATGGATTACTTGGATATGGTGAAAATGATAATGGATTACTGCAATGAAAAAGGCGTTGAGGCTGAAGTCCGCCAGACAAATCATGAGGGTACGCTTGTCGACATGATTCAGGATGCAATCGGCAACTTTGAAGGTATTATTATCAACCCGGCCGCCTACACGCATACCAGCATAGCAATATTGGATGCACTTAAGGCCGTAAAAATTCCCACAGTGGAGGTTCATATCACAGATCCTGACACTCGCGAAAGCTTTAGAAAAATATCATTTGTGCGCCAAGCTTGTATTAAAAGCGTAAAAGGAAAGGGTGTTGATGGTTATTTGGAAGCTATAGACATTTTATTAACAAATTTGTAATATTTACCTAAGTTCTGCTCGCAATCTATTTATTAATGTTATATAATTAACATGTCTTTTTTGTACGAACTCTAAGGTTTACGAAGAACATATAAGATACATCACATAATAAAAAGTGCCGGGATAGGCACGAAGCGAGGAGAATTATGCGAAATAGTAAAATATTTACAAATGAAAACTGTATTGGTTGTAATCGATGCATTGCAAACTGCCCTTGTAGCGAAGCTAACGTAGCTGTTATGGAAAATGGAGTAAACAAAATATATGTGGATGGTGATAAATGCATTTCATGTGGCGAATGTATTCGAAACTGTACTCACAAAGCGAGGGACTACACTGATGATACTGAACGATTTTTTCATGATTTGAGAGCCGGCAAAAAAATCGCTGTAATAGCCGCTCCGGCGTTACGTACAAATTTCAGCGACTATCCCAATTTGTTGGGGATGTTAAAATCATTGGGTGCCACTCACCTGTTTGATACATCCTTAGGAGCGGATATATGCACATGGGCATATTTGCGCCATATTACTCAAAACAGGGCGTCAGGATTAATTTCTCAACCTTGTCCCGTTATAGTTAATTATGTGGAGCACTATTCGCCGAATTTGTTACAAAAATTGGCGCCTATTCATTCTCCCGCAATGTGTACGGCTGTATACATGAAAAAATACAAAAATATTCCGGAACCTTACGCTTTCCTGTCTCCTTGCATTGCAAAGCAGGATGAGTTTGTTGATAAAAATACAAGTGCCCTAATATCATACAATATTACTTACCAGAAGCTGGAGGAATATTTAAAATTCCACGGTGTAGACTATCGTAAATACCCGGCGGCAGACTTTGATAATGAGCAGCACGGTTTAGGTGCCATTTACCCTATGCCGGGCGGACTTAAGGAAAACGTCGAACTATATGTCG
Source organism: Eubacteriales bacterium (assembly GCA_028704515.1). Lineage (GTDB taxonomy): Bacteria > Bacillota > Clostridia > Peptostreptococcales > Anaerovoracaceae > UBA1440. The sequence continues at coordinate 5,082 of JAQWFH010000040.1, read as the reverse complement.
ATGACGTATGGATTCACAAGGTGGAAGGGCAACCTAATGCTTCTCACTTTTTAAGGGATTATTCATCGGCTGTGCGCTCAGGCGAAGAGCCGTTCCTCGTGGATATTCTTAACTGTCCTCACGGTTGCAATATAGGTACCGGAGCATTATGCCAAGAGGATGACAGTCTTAAAGTAGGCCGTAGAATGAATGTCGCAAAGCGAGATGCCCAAAACAGTATACCAAAGACAAGACGACGCAATTCCTCTAATATTCCGGGGCCTTCCTTTGATATTCTTGATAGGCAGCTCAATTTGCAGGATTTCGTTCGTACATATACAAACAAGAGGATACAGTCAATTCCTATATCTGAAAGGCAAGTAGAACAAGCATTTTATGCTTTAAAAAAGCAAACAGATATTGATAAAAGGTTTGACTGCAGATCATGCGGCTATCATTCCTGTCGCGAAATGGCGGAAGCTGTGGCGAAGGGAATAAATCATGTTGAAAATTGTGCAGAATACTTCAAGAGTGTTCTTCGCGAGCAAAATCACGAAATGGAGGAATTGGCAAAACAGAGAGAGGTTCAGGCAGAGCAGCTTCTCATGAGCGTAGAGACAATTTTTGAAGCGCTTGAAGAATCCGCAGGAAAGACGGAAAGCACTCTAAATGATACTCAAAGTATAAGCAGTAAAATGGCTGCAATGAATAGCATTTCCGAGCGATTGAACGAACATGTCCTATTGCTGCAAAATGAGATTCAAAAGTATACGAAAATGAGCGATGAAATCGTAGACATCTCCGTCCAAACAAAATTGCTCGCCCTTAATGCGTCTGTAGAAGCGGCTCATGCGGGACAACATGGGATGGGCTTTTCTGTAGTGGCTGATCAGATAAGAGTATTATCCGAACAAAGCCAAAGGTCTGCTAAGGGAGCCTTAGATGCAAATAATATAGTCGAACCTGTTTTACAAAAGGTGCACGATGTCAGCGAAAATGTTCTAAACGAATCACAGGCAATCTCTGAAAATGTTGAACGTATATTAGCTGCATTGGACGTACTCTCAGATATGCAAAAGCATATTTCTGAGACAGCTGCAAGCTTAACGTCTCACTAAAGAAAAATACGAAAGAGAGTAAGCTATGAATAATTTAAAAAAATATACAGTAATTACAGGTGCAAGCTCAGGAATAGGATATGAAACGGCAAAGGCGTTTGCTGCACGAGGTAATAATTTAATTTTGGCGGCAAGGAGCATGGACAAGCTCAAGGAAATCAAGGCTGAAATTATTTCCGAATTCTCAGAGCTTGATGTAGTGGTAAGAAAAGTAGATTTAACTGTAGCGGAGGAATGTTTTAAGCTTTATGATAGCCTTCGCGATTATAATATCGAAACGTGGATTAATAATGCCGGAGTAGGTTATTATGGATACATCGCAGAGCAAGACGTCGCAAAGCTGCAGAATATGATGCGTTTAAACATGGACTCGGTTACGATACTTTCGAGCCTTTATGTAAGAGATTACAGGGATATTGAGGGGACTCAGCTTATTAATCTTTCTTCTTCCGCAGGATATACAATAGTGCCTTATGATGTGGTTTATTCGGCAACAAAATTCTACGTGGGAGCATTTACGGAAGGCCTGGCAAGAGAATTAAAGGAGACCGGGGCAAAGATGGTTGCAAAAGTACTGGCTCCGTCTGCGACAGAAACGCAATTTGCTAAGGTAGCAAACGAGATAGAATCCTTCGATTATTCAAAAGAACTCTTGAGATACCATAAAGCACAGGAAATGGCTGGATTTTTGATGGAGCTGTATGACAGCGACTTCACAGTAGGGATAGTTGAGAGAGAAAATTATCGCTTTGTGTTATGTGAACCAATATTTGCTTATGCAACCCCACTTGTAAAGAAATAAAAACAAGACCCTCTGTAGCCCATGTTTGTTGGATTACCGAGGGTTTTTATATTATTTTATTCTTTTAATAATTTCTATTGTCTTGACATAAAAAATTTATTGCGATAAAATTTATTTCAGTAAATGTAATTATTGTATTGGAGATAAGATATTTATGACAAATGATAGCGTATCGACTTATCTAGATAAACTATTAGATGAGGCATGTTCAAAATTTCATAAAATGAGATTGAAGCAATTTGCATCCATAGGCATTACATCTCATCAGTCCGCAATATTGTTGTTACTTGATGAAAAGGGACCCACAAAGGTCGGAGATATTTCGATGTACCTTGGAATGGTGAACAGCAATGTTTCAAATATATGTACTCGCCTTGACAAACTTGGTTTAATTGAGAGGCGAAGACCAAAAGAAAACCAAAGGACTGTAGAAATTTGCCTGACGGAAAGGGCCATAGGAGAAATGGAAGGCATAAAACAAAGCATGTCCGATATAAGGATTCAAATGTTTAACGAGATTAAGCAGGAGGATATAGAGCATATAATTTTAGGATTGCAGAAGCTGAATAAATTATTTGATTTACAGATGAAAAATAGCACAAAGCAGGGCAATATATAAGAAAAGAGAGGTGGATTTGTGAAAACTTGGCATGAAAAAGGAGCATCACAAGTTCTGGAAGAGCTTCAGGTAGATGTAAAAAGGGGCCTTTCGGACGAGGACGTTATAAAAAAACGGGAACAATACGGAGAAAATAAATTTGCGGAGTTTAAAAAAGAAGGGTTATTAACGAAAATTTTACATCAATTAACGGATGTGTCACAACTAATTCTGATTTTTGCGGTAATTCTTTCTCTAGGACTGGCAATTCGCGATGGGCACGGATTTATTGAGCCTATTGTAATAGGCGGAATTGTTATTATGAACATTATATTAGCAATCACGCAGGAAAAAAGTGCGGAAAAAGCAATGGAGGCTTTAGCTAATATGAGCAGCCCAACTTGCTTAGTTATACGAAATGGGATGCAACAGCAAATTATGACCGTCGATGTGGTTCCTGGTGATATCATAGTTTTGAAGGCCGGAAACCTAATTCCGTCGGATGCAAGGTTGATAAGCACAAATAATCTCCAGATAGATGAATCTTCACTTACCGGGGAGAGTGAACCTGCAGAAAAAGATGCTTCTCTTGTATTGGAGGGCAAGGCACCTTTAGGAGACCAAAAAAATATGGTTTTTTCAAGCTGCCTAGTTACCGGAGGAAAAGGTTTAGCTGTAGCAACTTCAACGGGCATGTCTACTCAGATGGGTAAAATCTCCGCTTTATTACAGCAGGACAAGAAAACAAGAACTCCTCTTCAGAACAGGCTCAACAGAGTAGGGGGCACTATAAGCTTTATTGCAATATTATCAGCGGTAATCCTTCTCGTTGTCGGAATTATGCAGGGTGAAGATTTATGGAGCATGCTATTGCTCGCAGTAGCACTTGCTGTAGCGGCAGTTCCTGAGACATTGAATTTGATCGTAACGCTGACACTTACGCACGGTGTAAAAAACATGGCTGAAAAGCATGCACTTATAAGAAAGCTTCAAGCTGTCGAAACTTTAGGTAGTACATCGATAATTTGCTCTGATAAGACAGGTACGCTTACTCAAAACATTATGACCATAAAAAGATTGTGGATATACGGAGAAGAACCTATTAAAGAAACCGATGAGCTTTCAGAGGAGCAAAATTGGTTCCTTGAAAAGCTGTTGATAGCGTGTAACACAACAATTGAGAGAAAAGATGATGGGGAAATCAGGATTCTGGGAGATTCCACAGAGGCGGCGATTACTCGTCTGGCGCTTGACAAAGGCATAGATATAGATGCGTTCAGGAAACGCTATCCAAAAGTTGCGGAGATACCGTTTTCATCTTCACGTAAGATGATGACGGTCGTAATAAAAAATCCTCGTGGCAGTGGGTATCTTGTAATTACAAAGGGCGCGTTTGACAGGATCCCTTATATAATAAAGAATAATGATCAAAGATTAGAGCTGCAAGATGTTCACAACAAAATGGCTGCTGATGCTATGCGTATAATTACTCTTGCAAGTAAAGTGGTAGATGAGCTTCCCGGTAAATCTGAGCTTGAAAAGCTCGAGGCGGATTTGTCGTTCGATGGCTTAATAGGTATTATAGATCCTCCTCGACCTGAAGCTATAGAGTCTATTAGGAACGCCAGAAGAGCGGGAATAAGAACGATAATGATTACAGGTGACCATGCCGCAACGGCTGCGGCGATAGCTCGTGAGTTGGGTATCATTGTTGCGAAGGAAGGTGTAATAACAGGACCTGAGCTGACAGAACTCTCAGATGAAGAGTTGGCAGAAAGCATAGAATTCTATTCGGTATATGCAAGGGTATCTCCAGAGGATAAGCTACGAATAGTTGAAGCTTGGCAGAGTCGCGAGGAAGTTGTAGCGATGACAGGTGACGGTGTAAACGATTCTCCGGCTCTCAGGTCAGCAGATGTCGGGATAGCTATGGGAATAAACGGCACAGATGTCGCTAAGGGTGCATCCGATATGATATTGACCGATGATAATTTCGCGACTATCATGGATGCTGTAACCGAGGGGAGAAATGTTTTCGCAAATATACGGAGAACTATTTACTTCCTGATAGTATGTAATATTTCGGAAATAGTTATTATTCTGGGATCTCAATTGATGGGATGGGCGATGCCTGTAACGCCGATGATGTTAATCTTAATTAACGTAGTCGGTGATGGCATACCGGGATTAGCTCTTGCGAGGGAGAAATCAGACCCTCGAATTATGAACAGAAGACCTATAGGGCGAAATGAAAGCTTTTTTGGAGGAGGTCTTATAGAGGTAATAATTCAGCAGGTTATAGCTTTTGCGGCAGTTACATGGGTAGGCTATTATATAGGCTTCTATGTTGTTGTATCCGATACAATAGCTCCATCTTACGCGGTTGCCCAAACGATGGTGTTCTTGATATTAGGATTTACATCTGTGCTTCATGTTTTCACTGTTAAGAGCAGAAAATCGATATTTAGAATGACCTTCAGAGACAATCCAAGACTAATTATTAACGTTGTTATAGTATTTGCTATTTTCGTAACATTGACTGCAGTACCTATTATAGGTGCAACTCTGGGCTTTGCACCTATGAG
>JAQWFH010000072.1 GCA_028704515.1 Eubacteriales bacterium | reverse complement strand
GCAATAGCACTCAGATATTTAGAAATGATGGTTCTGTTACAACTTGGGCTGGGTGTCATCTCGATAAGTTTATAGAGTATTATTCTGTCAATGGAGAAGATGTAACAGGCAGAGAGGTTGGCGTTGGCGATGTCATTAGAGAATCGAGATTCAATATGACAGACAACCCTTTGCTGTTTGCGTATTACGGCACATACAGAAATTATGTAGCCGATAAAATGGGCAGATACCCATATGGCAAAGGCATCATGAATGACCAGAGCGGCAAAGAAAACACTCGCATACTTGCCGAAGTAACGTATATAGACCATGAAGGGGTAATTAGGCCTGCCTATCCTGCTGCATCACGTGCAAATGATTATGGAATAGAAGGTACGCCATTTGGCCCAGGCGAATGGTGGTTATCTTCTACACCCGAATGGATGCCACTAATGAGAGGTATAACATACAGGTTTAACCAATACCCACTAGACCCTATAAGCAGGGGGCTAAGAGATGTAGGCGCTCCGTATATAGATCCTAATGTTTATTATTGGATGTCTTCAGAGTATTCTGACTACTACGCCTGGTACTACCTCGGCGCGTACGGCTTCATGAACGTGCACTACAAGCTCCTCACGTTCTCGGTTCGCCCGGTTTCCCGCTTTTCAAAATTCTTTTAAACATTTAATCTTGCGGCTTTAGCCGCCTTCTTTAATGGATAAGGTAAAAATATACAAGGATAGCTATACTCTTCTGATACTAATGTATAGATCAATGAACGAGATGCCCCGCAAAGAGCGCTATTCAATTGGCGCTCGAATGACAGAGTGCGCATTAGACATGTTAGATCAAATTACATTGGCTTATCAGTCGAAAACAAAAATAGATCGAATGGAGAAGCTAGAGGCCCTGTTTGGCTCGTTCACAAGGTTGCAGACGTATTTAAGGCTTTGCTTAGATCTATCTCTTCTTAGCCTTAAAACGCTGGCCGAGATACACCCTTTTGTTGAACAAATAAACAAACAGTTTAATGGTTGGAAATATAAAACATCCAGAATGTAATTTTAGAATGAATTACAGAGAGATAATAATTGAAAAGGGCTTCCCGCTGTCTTTTACAGCTATATCACAAGTGGAAGAATATTCAGAGTATTCTGGCAACAACGCCTGGAACTACAACGGCGCGAACGGCAACATGAACGTGAACAACAAGAACAACACGTACTCGGTTCGCCCGGTTTCCCGACTCTCATGAACTTATCATTATGATGAAATATATAGACACACTAGAAGCATACTTGGCATGCAGAAGCAACAAAAAGAATGCAGTTAGTACAGTTAAATTTGAAATAAACTATATTCCTTTGCTTCTCCAGCTGTGGAGGGATGTAAACAATAGGGTTTACCTCCCCTCCCGATCTATTGCTTTCCTTGTTAAACTACCAAGATTAAGAGAGATATTTGCAGCAGAATTTATTGACAGAATCATACACCATTATTGGGATTTGAGAATACGCCCACTCCTTGAAAAAGATCTCGTAGAAACAACCTGTAACAATAGAGTAGGCAAAGGAGTTGAAGCTGCTGTTAACTACCTTGACCAAGCTATAAAACAAGTGTCAGAAAACTACACGGCAGATTGTTTTGTCTGTAAAATGGATATGAAGGGCTTTTTTATGTCGATAAACAAGCCGCTTGTAAAAGATATTACAATAAAATATATAAAAGAAAAATATAAAGGTGAAGACGCCGAGATTCTTATATATCTTATAAATGTAACGCTTTCTAATTGTCCTGAAAAAGATTGTATCATAAAATCTCCGTGGAAAGAATGGAGTAAGCTAGATAAAAGTAAAAGCAAGTTTTTTATCGGCTCAGACTATGGTCTAACAATAGGCGATTTAGTCTCTCAGCTTATAGTGAACTTACTTCTTAACTCATTTGATCATTACGTATCAAAAGAGCTAGGATTTAAGCATTACGTGAGATATGTAGACGACTTTGCAATAGTGCATGAAAACAAAGAATCGATCTTAAAAGCAGTACCACTTATCAGGGCAAAGTTAAAGGAAGTGGGTATAACACTACACCCTAGCAAATTCTATATACAGCACTACAGTAAAGGAGTTGAGTTTGTTGGGTCTGTTGTAAAGCCCGGTAGAATATATGTACACAACAGAACAGTTCACAACGCCTTCCTAGCTGTTGAAAGATTTAACAAGACAGCACCCACACCCGACTCGCTAGAAAACTTCCGCTCTACCATGAACTCTTATTTAGGATTCATGAAAAACAGAGCAACATATAATATCAGAAAAAGACTCATAGGCTCTATAGACGAAGAGTGGATGAAATACATAGAGATTCCTGAAGATCTAACTAAAGTTATTATCAAGCAAAAATATCTTAAGAAAAATATTATTTACAAAAATCTAAAGAATCAAAAATTATGCAACAAAAAAGAATTAACGAAATGTATCAGAGAATACACGAAAGCAAGCAATTGCTGAAAGCAACCGATTACCACATTACAAAAGCAGAAGACACCAAAATAATGGCAGAAAGAGGGATGACCTCTGAGGTGTACGCTATCCCAGATCTTATTCTCTTAGAAAGGGCTAACGCCAGGTCTGAAATCAACAGGCTAGAGAGTGAGATAGAAATCCTTGAAGAGGAGTTAAGAAATCACATTGAGGAAATTGAAGAGATGGAGCTTTAAAACAGATTGAAATGAAAATATTCAGCGCATCAGGAGTAGAGATTTGAATATATTTAGAGAAGAATGCAAAGGTGTAATACGTCAGCTATTGCAGGTATAACAGATTAAGCCCCAACAAAGAGAGGTTGTCCAATTACGGGCAACCTCTTTTTTGTCCTTTGCCTCCCCCCTCCTATTGATGAATTTTGCATAAACTAAATTTCATCAATCATGGCCAGAGATCTCAACCGCTCAATCAAGATTTACATCGACAACTCCGATGCGATGGCAAAAGCCACAACATTGGAAAGTAAGATTGCAGAGCTTCGTGCATCACTTCAGAAGTTAAATGAACAGGGCAAAAAAGACACACAAGGTTATAAATCCCAGGAAAAGGCTCTTAATAAATTCGAAAAGTCTTACGGGAATTACCAATACAAAATCAAAGAAACAGAACGGATCCTTAAAAACCTTTCAGGAGCAACATATAAAGAGTTGGAGTCTACTCGCAGGACGCTTCAACGTTCACTCAAAGAAGAAACCCGGGGCACTGAGCAGTACAACGCCAAATTAAAAGCTCTCAATGCTGTTCAAAAAGAATTCAATATTGCCAAAAAAGAAATGAACAGCAATGTTGGGCAGGGTGCTACACTCATGAGCCGTGCCGCCAATGGCTTTAATAAATATTTCGGTCTTTTCACCAGTGCAATTGCAACAGTCACCGGAATGAGTTTTGCTCTCCGAAAACTAAGCCAGGATGCAGCCGCCATGGATGATGTCTATGCCGATGTCATGAAAACAACCGGGATGACAAAAGACCAGGTGTTGGATATAAATGAAGAATTCAAGAAAATGGATACCCGCACCTCACGTGAACAGCTTAATATGCTTGCACGAGATGCCGGAAAATTAGGTCTGCAATCAAAAGAGGATGTTCTGGGTTTTGTCGAAGCAGCTAATGAAATACAGGTTGCCCTGGGCGAAGATCTCGGCGAGGGTGCTGTTCGCGAAGTTGGTAAAATGGTCGATGTCTTCACAAAATCAACCGCAGAACTCGAAGGCCTTGATCTCAAAAGTAAGATGCTGGCCGTCGGATCCGCAATCAATGAACTTGGTGCGTCATCATCAGCCCAGGAAGATTACCTCGTTCAGTTTGCCGGCCGTCTTGGCGGTGTAGCTGCCCAGGCAAACATCGGAATAGATGCCATTCTCGGGTTCGGCTCTGTTCTCGATCAGGACATGCAGAAAGTCGAAATGTCGGCCACTGCACTTCAGCAGATCTTAATCAAGATGATGGGAGATCCTGCCAAGTTTGCAAAAATAGCCGGTGTAGAAGTATCTCAATTCACCAATTTAGTCCGCACCGATGCAAACGAAGCAGTCAAAGTACTGCTCAGATCTCTTAACGAAAAAGGAG
>JAQWFH010000071.1 GCA_028704515.1 Eubacteriales bacterium | reverse complement strand
CAGCAACAACGCCAGCAATCTTAACTCCCATTTCCAGCACTTTAGGATCAAGCTCACGTAGTGCAGCAACAAAATCTCGTATCTTTGCGACAATAGGCGTAATGATTGGGAGTAACACCTCGCCTATTTCAGTGGAAAGATTTTTTATTTCAACAGATAAAGCTCGCATCGTTCCGCTTGCCTCGTCTGCCTCTCTCGCTGCCTGCCCTTGTGCTGCGCCAGTTTGCTCCCAAATGAGTGCAAGTGTCGCTGCCTGCTTTGCCTGCAAAGATAATTCTCCAGTACCCGATGCTAACCCTAACTCAAGTGCTTTTTGCTTGACAAGTGCATCATTGACTGCCATACCGTAATTATCCAGCATCGTGTTATTGCCTTTCAGCGCACCAGTCAATGCTCTTACAGCATCCTGCGTTGTGCCTCCGTACATGGCAGTAAGATCACCTGCCAGTTCGATAAGTTTTGCGGATTGCTTCGCTGCTTGCTCCTCTGTTAATTGACCGATATTAATGAGCATCGACCCCATCAAGTTGGAATACTTTAACGCTTCCTCTTTCGCTATCCCAAAATCTGATGACAGGTTGTTTGCCCAATTATTAACAGTATCTGACGCATCTTTAAAAATCTGATCGGTCGCACCTAAAGCATCCTGAAAATCGGCAGCCATCGTGAACGCCTTACCGCCAGCGACAACCAACCCAGCGGAAAGTATCGACATCTTCTTGCCAACTCCCTCAACGGCACGGCCGATGCTTGCAACGCTGATGCCTATCTTCTTATCGAAAGCATCCATTTGATTTTGCGCCTTCTGCAGGTTGCTTTCAAAATCCTTTATATTTGCCGCTATGATCGCTGTAAAACCCATTGTTGTTGCTCTTTTTTAAGTTGCTCTACTCTCGCTTTTGCTTCCGCCCGCTCACGCCTTAATGCCTCCATCGCCTGTTGATGCTCTATTGATTTCGTTTTCGTTTGCTTGCCGTCAAGAGGCAGGTAATCGTCGAGTGATTTTGGTAACGTCTTATAATCCAAATGTGAGCCGACCTTTGATTCAAACGCTATTAACCGTGTATGCTCCCATTTGTTACGCTCCATTCTCGACCATGCAAAGCACTTCAAAACGTATTCATTCCACGGCATCGAATAGAACTCATCCAAGCGTAACCCCAACTCACCAACCGCAAACGATGTGTGTTGTTCCGCAAACGCTTCTGCTGGTGTCAGGCTTTCGTCATCTTCTGCGGGGTCTCTTTCCCCGCTTGCACGTTTTTTGGCAGGCTATCGGTCATCTGTTTTGTAAACAGTTCGATTATCTTTGATGCTTCTTCACCGAATAGTCCTCCATCTATAACGTCCAACCAATCATAGATATCATTTATATCGACGTTGTCCCCACGCCTGCCCTCGCTTGCATTCAGCGCACCGTAGTAGATGATCTTCGGGAACATATCTGCCGGGTTGTCCTGCATCTTATCGCCCAATTCCTGCAACTTAACCCCATCATCTGCGATGCACTTCAGAACATACGCTCCGAACCTGATAGGTATGATTTTATTGTTTACTTCAATTTTTGTACTATACATAGCGAATTAATTTTAAGCAAATACATCCGTTGCCTGATAATCTGAATTCAAGTCCAAATCCATCGTGAACGTGCTATCCTCGCCCTCTCCTGTCGGGTGGTCGGCGTTCAGATTTGTAATAATTGCCTTGAAATATTGCGCCGTTTCAGCTGTATTGTACACCCTGAAAATCTGCTCCGCCTTGCTGTCCTGCAACGTTCTTAATTCCTGCAGCGAGCCAGCATCCACTACCTCGCCCGATACGCTAACGGTGCGTGTAATGCCTGACGGTGTCCTGACTAACTTCCCCTCCGTGCAAACATTTACCTTCTCCCTGTAATTCGTTGCATTGCCCTCGTTCCTCGAAGTGATGCAAGCAACAGGTATATATGAGCCACCTGACTTGTAAGCCAAGCGTGCCATTTTCCAACCCTCTATATATGCCATGATGTTATAATTTTAAATTGTTAATAATTAAGGTGCTGCGTGTGGATCAACTAACGTATAATCCCCATCTATCGACAAATCCATCGTGAATGTTGCGCTCTCACCCTCACCAGTCGGGTAGTCAGCATTCAAATTCTCTATTGTAGCCTCAAAGTATTCAGGTACTTCGGTCACTCCATCAATACCCGATGTTCTGTACACCATGAACGTGTGAGCCTCAAGACTATCCTGCAAAACCCTTAATTCATCCAGTGAATCCGCATCCACCACCTCACCCGATACGCTCTGCGTGCGTGTGATGCCCGATATTGTTTTAACTGTCTTTCCCTGCGTGCAGGCGTTAACCTTTTCCGTTACATTCGATGCATTCGCCTCACTTCTTGAAGTGATGCAAGCGATTGGCACATAAGCTAAGCCATCCCAATACGCCATCCTTGCATTTTTCCAACCCGGTTGATAATTAGCCATTTTTTATGAAATTTAAAATTAATATTTTTGAAAACGCTATATTTGTTTGTGATACTTCGCTTATTGAGCGTGCAGTAACCAATTCAACGTGTGATATGCCGTCTATCTTTGATGCTCCCCTGTCATCACGCAATAAATTGATAACCGTGTCGCCAATATCCTCGCACAGTTTTTTGCTCCCTGTCAATCCCCACTTCGTAACTATTCTAATTGTCATTGATAAATTAAAACGTGGTGCGCATACCGTTTGAATAGGGTTCATGTTTTCTTGCTGGTCTTGCAAGATAATGTATACCTCTTTTGCTTCTGCAACTGTAGGGATAGGCACTTTCGGATTGACGAACTCATCAAATACAGGAACAAGTGTGTTGTTGAAATTTAAAGCATCCCATTTACTACCATCGCTCAATGTTATTTTATCGAACTTTGATAATACTTGCCCTCTTATGTATGTCGCCCTATCCATTATCTTTAATATCTTTATCTACAAGCTGTTTTAACTCTCTTTGAAACACTGGAATCCCTTTCAATACGTTTGGATAAAGATACGGTTTTCCTTTTAAAGTTCCTTGTCCAGTAACGAAAAATTTACGTGCAATATCTTTAATCCATTGCGGATAAGGTGCTAATATCTCGCCTGCTGAAAGCCCAGTTCCAAATTCAAAATAGGCTGCTAAATCATTTTCACCCATTACCCCAACTTCGCCAGTATATCCGTTGTCGCTGAATTTCTTGTCAATGCTTATGAATTTAGTGCCTCCGGAACTCATAGGTGCATCTCTGGTCGCATCAAACTCTATCTGTGTGGTTATATCAGCAACAAGCGACTTGATTTCCTTTAGGGTATCTTTAGAGTACCTCTGTAGATTGCCTGTCGTTGTATTTATAACCTTTCCCATTTTTGAAGATATATTATTGTTCTCTTATGTCAAACTGCCACTCCTGCTGATACCGTACGCTCTCTACAACGGGTGCGTTGACTATCGCATAACGTTTATTACGCCATTCAACTATATGCGAAACATTCGGCTCAAAACCATCACGGCAAAGAACGCCTACCCTGTACATCGTGGGAAGGCTCATCTGTGCTTGCTCTATATTCTTGCTTACTTTCAGTTGCTCAACTCTTGCCCAAGTGGTCAAGACTTCAACAACTGATGGAGTAGTCCCACCGTAGCCGTCTGGAATCACTCCTTCGTTAAAGAATTTTATCCGCTGGTCGTATTTGCCGAACTTCGTTGCCATAATTAAAACATTGGTCTTTTTGATAATCTCCTGTAAGTAGCGAACGCCGTATCGCTTCCTGTTACTGATTCTCCTCTATTTGCATACATATGTGCCACATCTTCCAGCATTGCGCCATCCAGTTCGGGTGTGTCAAGTGTCACACCTATTACAGTTGTTGCCCTATCTTTTACCCTATCGATGTAATCCTGCAACAATGCATCATTATCCGCAAAATCGATATTCAGATATGTCTTAACGCTTTCAAGTGTTATCATTTCTTTTTAGCTATTTTTGTTGGCTTATCTTTTTTGACTGCTTTTTTTGGCTCTGCACCCTCCGTTTTATCAATCTTTTCTACCGCTTCAGCGTATCCTGCTTTTATCCATTTTTCTGCCTTACTTGCCGATACATCAACAATTGTATCTATATGTTTTACTCTTACTTTCATAATTTAAAAATTGTGTGAGCGGTATATTTCATCCGCCCACAAATTATTACTATGCTGGTGCATCTTCAAGTGCCTTAATCCTTGCAGATAATGCAATTGCTAGTGCCTGAATGTCTGCTGCTACTGCAAGTCCTGAATCAACGTCCGCTTCAACTGCGT
>JAQWFH010000039.1 GCA_028704515.1 Eubacteriales bacterium | reverse complement strand
TGCTTTTTGTGATTTCCTCAAATGTGGAAACCGTCATTCCTCTCAAGCCCGGAGTAGTCGGATTATATTTTCTGATTCCCATTCTTCTGTACCTCCTACTTTACAGTCCCTGGAAGAATTCGATTTCTTTACTCTTCTCATTCAGAGTAACGATTGCCTTTTTATAAGCTGGCGTTCTTCCTACGTTTCTTCCCATTCTCTTTATTTTACCTTGAACATTCATAATGTTTACTTTTTCTACGTTTACACCGAAGATTTCTTCGATTGCCAATTTAACCTGAGTTTTGTTGGCGTCCGTTGCAACCTTGAATGTATATTTCTTAACCTGAGCGTTATCCATGGACATTTCCGAGATAACCGGCTTTAATATTACGTCATAAGGAGTCTTCATTATGCGTACACCTCCTCGATCTTTTTAACTGCATCCTTCGTCAAAATAAGGTTTGTGTAGTTGATAATCTCGTATACGTTCATCGTTCCTACAAGAGCTGTTCTCACGCCCGGGATGTTCGATGCGGATTTCACTACACTCTCGTCCTTTTCTGCCATGACGATAAGTGCTTTCTTTGATGCATTGACGTTAGCAAGCATATTGATCATATCTTTTGTCTTAGGTGCTTCGAATGTCAGCGCATCGATTACGATAAGTTCGTTTTCTTCCACCTTAGAGGATAAAGCGGATTTCATTGCAAGTCTCTTTAATTTCTTAGGTACTGCATATCTGTAATCTCTTGGCTTTGGTGCAAATACTATACCTCCGCCCACTTGTGATGGATCCGTTGAGCTACCCTGTCTGTGGCGTCCTGTTCCTTTCTGTCTGAAAGGTTTTCTTCCGCCGCCTCTTACTTCTGCTCTTGTCTTTGCAGACTGTGTACCCTGTCTCTGGTTAGCCAAATAGTTTTTAACTACTTCGTGTACTGCGTACTGATTAGGAGTGATTCCGAAAATTGAATCCGAAAGTTCGATTGAACTTACTTCTGCTCCTTCCATGTTGAGCATTTTAATTGTTGCCATTTGTATTTCCTCCTTTCCCGGTATTTATTTATCCTGTCCCTTAACTGCATATTGAATGCTGAGTAGTCCGCCTTTGTTTCCCGGAACCGCACCCTTTACAAGCATAAGGTTTCTGTCTTCGATAATTTTTACGAGAACTACGTTTTGAACGGTAACCGTCTCGTTTCCCATTCTTCCTGGTCCTTTGTTACCCTTGAATACTCTTGAAGGATAAGTACCTGCTGCGAGTGCGCCTGCAAGTCTCTTATGCTTTGAACCGTGGGACATAGGGCCTCTATGGTGTCCGTGTCTCTTGATATTACCCTGTGTTCCTTTACCTTTCGAAGTTCCTGTTATATCAAGCTTTTTACCTGTTTCGAAGTCTACGACTGTAATTGTCTGCCCTACTTCGTATACATCGCCTTCATCAGGTATGAATTCTGCGAGATGCTTTTTAGGTTGAACGCCGGCCTTCTTGAAGTGGCCTGTCATAGGTTTGTTTACTCTTTGTGGTTTTGTGTCTACAAATCCCACCTGAACCGCATCGTAACCGTCTGTTTCAACAGTCTTTATTTGAGTCACGACTTCAGGTCCTGCTTCTATGACTGTCACCGGTATAACTTCTCCGGTCTCTGTGAAAATCTGCGTCATGCCGATTTTCTTTCCCAGTATCGTCTTCATATTTTTTCTCCTTTTCTTTTCTTAACAGCGGATTGCCCCGGTTTTGAAGCCCTAGCCCGATTTGTTTTACAAATCGTTGGCAGGTCTCATGCAAGAAATTCGCAAATCTTTAGTTTGCCTGAATTTTACTGCGGAAGCCCTAGCCCGATTTGTTTTACAAATCGTTGGCAGGTCTCATGCAAGAAATTCGCAAATCTTTAGTTTGCCTGAATTTTACTGCGGAAGCCCTAGCCCGATTCTGCTTGTGCTTCACTCTCGTGCAATCTTACTAAGGGAGTCTTCCCATTGTAGTCTGCCTTTGATTTCGCGTCCTACAGTTTGATTTCGATATCAACACCTGCAGGCAAATCAAGCTTTGTCAGCGCGTCCGTTGTTTTCGGCGTAGAGTTTGTAATGTCAATCAGTCTCTTATGAGTTCTCTGTTCGAACTGCTCACGGCTGTCCTTATACTTATGAACCGCTCTGAGTATGGTTATTACCTGCTTCTCTGTAGGAAGAGGAATAGGTCCGGATACTTCTGCGCCTGTTTTCTTAGCTGTCTCTACAATTTTGGCAGCAGATGCGTCGAGTAACGCATGGTCATAAGCTTTAAGCTTAATTCTGATTTTTTGTAATTCGCTCATTTGTGTTCCTCCTGTTTTTTGTACTGTTTTCGCTATTCTCGCACAAGGTCATCGCTTGCATCATTTTTATAAAGATGCGCAACTCGTTATTTTTCCAACGTGTAGAGGTGTTTATAAGACGCCCCGCTTGTCAATTACACGCTGCCGTGTGTTTCCTCATTTTTCACGCAAAGGAAAAACAGCGATTACCCACGCCTCCGTCTCGCGGAGACAATTCTCGGCAGAAATTACCTGATAGCTCAGCAACTTTCCACTTCATCGCTTACACAAGCTTTTACATAATACACCCTTTTACTATAAAAATCAAGTATTTTTATAAAAAAAGATTTTGTTTGTTAGATTTTTTTTATTCCTTAAAACCCTGATTTTCTAAGCACTTCGGCTCGAAAACTATGACACGCCTCCTGGTGTTCCTTTTTGCTTGATTTTAGAAAAATTTCATCTTTTATAAATGGGCTTATATATCCTCCCCAGAAATCGTGAACATTGTTCGCCGCACCATTGGCTCTCACTTTTTACGGACAAGACTCTTGAATCGTGCTATAATTAAAAAAAAATACATTCTAATCAAATTTTAATCTTTATCAAATGATGGTTGAAGTTTTGATCAATATAATACTTGTATCAAACAAACTAAGGGGGAAAATTTTATGATAACGTTAGAACAAGTAGAAAAATTAAGACAACATGCAAACATCTCTTATGATGAAGCAAGGACAGCACTTGAAAAAGCGGACGGAGACATTCTCCAAGCTTTAATAGATTTGGAAAACGAGGGAAAGGTAGACGCTCCCGACGGAGGAGGCAAATATATGTCAATTTCACCTGCGACCGATCATTTTGAAGAGTCAAAGCAAACAGCCTCGTCAGAGAACACCGAAAACAAGGGGAAATCCAGGTCTGGATTTAGAAAGGTCTGCTCTGATTTTACAACATTTCTTGCAAGGATTCTTCGCAAAGGTAATGTGAATACTTTTATTATAGAAAGACACAACGAAGAAATCATGCGCTTGCCTGTAACTGTTCTCGTGATTTTTTGTATAATATCTTTCTGGATAATTGTTCCGCTTTTGGCAGTGGGTCTGTTCTTCGGCTTTAGATATTCGTTCGAAGGTCCGGATTTAGGCACGGCTAAAGTGAATGATGCTATGAACTCTGTCAGCAATGCGGCAGAAGAAATAAAAAAAGATATCAATAAATAAAAATGTCAGAGGAGTCTCTTATGCAGGAAAGGATTTTAATTGTTGAAGACGAAGAAAAGATCGCAAGGTTTATCGAGCTTGAATTGTCTTTTGAAGGGTATGTTGTGGAAAAAGCATCGGACGGCAGAACCGGCCTTGCTCTTGCTCAAGAAAAACACTTTGACCTCATAGCCCTGGACCTTATGCTTCCAGGACTGAATGGGTTGGAGGTACTGAGAAGAATCAGGCAGACCTCAAGTGTTCCTATTATATTGCTTACCGCCAGGGATTCGACTATGGATAAGGTCTCGGGCTTGGATGCCGGTGCCAACGATTATATCACAAAGCCCTTTGCCATTGAAGAGCTGCTGGCGAGAATCAGAGCCGTGCTTAGAAATCAGGGGAAAACACACGAAAATGAAAAGGCTCCCTCTAACATTTTAGCGGTTGAAGATCTCCGGATTAACCTAGACAGCAGAGAGGTACAGGTAGGAGACACTCTCATTGAGCTCACAAAAAAGGAATTTGATTTGCTTGCACATTTGATGGAAAATAAAGGTATGGTGCTGAGCCGAGAGGTCCTGCTGGATAGCGTCTGGGGTTATGATTTTATTGGGGAAAGTAATGCCGTTGATGTATATATTAGGTACCTTCGCGCAAAATTAGAGGTGCCCTTTGATAAAAAATTCATACGCACGATCAGAGGCGTTGGGTATGTGATTCGTGATGAATAAAAAATCAAACCGTTCTCTCAACATGAGACTAAATCTGAATTTGCTTGAGCGACTTTTTATCATTTTTCTTATTTTAAATTCACTTTTTGCTATCTGCTTTTTAGGTGGAGCGCTTTGGAGCGCAGAGAAGAATACCGCTATTTTGATGGATTCATATAACGGCACGAATGCCTCTGTAATCTCCGAACAAATTCCGGGATATCAAGTCGTCCCTTTGTCAGACACCACTGACGGAGCTTCGCTTTTCGATAAATTGAACGACGGAACCCCTTTGAAGGAATATAAAGTGACGAGAAGCCTTTCCTTTGCGCAAACGCCGTTTTCCTTCGACAAGGAAACCTTTTCTTCATTAGTTTATACAATGAGATTCCCGCCTGAAGACATTGCGATAACTTACCGGCTCGGATTGTTTCTCGTGCAGTTCTGGACACTTTTTCATATATTGTTCATAGCTGAGTGCATTCTTTTACTTCTCGAAATTATAAGAGGTGCCCGTAGCAATCGAAACATCCTACGCCCTTTATCCGATATGACCCGGCAGGCGCAAGATTTGACTTCACGAATCAGTACATCTTCTCCGCATGAACAGAGCAAGCATTTGAGGCAGCTCACTGGCACCATAAGCAACATAGATGCCACAAAATTAGATCAAAGGCTTCCCGTTGATGAAGCTCAAAGGGAGTTAAAGGACTTGGCAGGGGCCATTAATAACATGCTCACCCGTATCGACGAGGCATACCGAGCGCAAGTACGATTTGTTTCGGATGCATCCCACGAGCTACGCACACCGATTGCGGTCATACAAGGATATGCAAACCTGCTTGACCGCTGGGGCAAAAACAATCAAGAAACAATGCAGGAAGCTATTGACGCTATAAAAGGCGAATCAAGCAGCATGAAGGATTTAATCGAGCAGCTTTTATTTTTGGCAAGAGGTGACAACGAGACATTGCAGCTTTATCCGGAGGATTTTTCCGCTTCCGAAATGTTAGAGGAAATTATAAAAGAAACTATAATGATTAATCCTACTCACACATTGCAACTTAAAATGCAATCCGATGTATTCCTAAAGAATGCGGATCGTCAACTTATCAAGCAAGCCCTTAGAATTTTAATAGACAACAGTATAAAATATACACCGCAAAACAGCGAAATCGCCATCTCCTTATCCCGGGAAGATGGCACTGCACGAATTTGCGTTCAGGATAACGGCATCGGGATCGATCCAGAAAGCCTGCCTCATATATTCGATCGCTTCTATCGCTCCGACGAATCAAGAGCCAGAAAAACAGGGGGTTCAGGGCTTGGTCTTTCCATAATGAAGTGGATCATAGACCGTCATGGCGGTTCGATTGAAGTAGTAAGCAGAAAGGGAATCGGCACAAAAACATCGATACTGCTTCCCGCAAAGGACCAAGACTAATAAATAAGTAGCATAGAGCAAAGCCGGCGTTACATGGTAACGCCGGCTTTGTTTTGCTTATTATATCTAATTGTACGCTTATTATTTTTGTGCTGCTAATTTTTTGTATTCTTCAAGGCGATCTTTAGCATCTGCTTCAGCCTTCTCGAATAACATTTCGGCAGTATCAGGGAATTCCTGAGCAAGTGAACTATATCTCACCTGTCCCATGAGGAAATCTCTGAAGCTTTCAGTAGGCTCCTTGGAGTCTAATGTGAACGGATTCTTTCCTGCTTCTTTAAGTTCAGGATTGAATCTGTAAAGCTGCCAGTAGCCGCTCAATACTGCATCCTTAGTATGCTCCTGAGTTTTGCCCATGCCCTTCCTGATACCGTGGTTGATACAAGGTGCATAGCAGATTATCAGTGAAGGTCCTTTGTAGCTTTCTGCTTCTTTTACAGCCTTAAGGAATTGATTCTTATCAGCTCCCATACCTACCTGAGCAACATATACATAGCCATAGCTCATAGCCATTCTTCCGAGGTCTTTTTTCCTTACTGTTTTGCCGGAAGCAGCAAACTTAGCTATTGCAGCTGTAGGCGTAGCCTTTGATGACTGTCCGCCTGTATTTGAGTATACTTCTGTATCAAATACGATAACATTTATATCTTCTCCGGAAGCGAGAACGTGATCCAACCCACCGTATCCGATATCATATGCCCATCCGTCACCACCGACGCACCAGATTGATTTCTTAACAAGGAAATCCTTATTCTTTTCAACACTTTTAGCAATCTCTGCAGCCTCACCGCTGAGCTTGCTTGCTGCGATTACTTCTAATACTTTGTCGGAAACTTCTCTAGTGCCTTCGCCTTCGTCTTTATTATCAAGCCATGCTTTTGCAGCAGCTTCGAGTTCTGCAGGTACGCCTAAAGCTAAGAGAGCCTTGAGGTCTTGTTCGATCTTATCACGCATCTGGCTAACGCCCATTGCCATACCAAGACCAAATTCAGCATTGTCTTCAAACAATGAGTTACCCCATGAAGGACCGCGACCGTTAGCATCCTTGCAGTAAGGCATTGACGGTGCAGACGCACCCCAGATTGATGAACAACCTGTTGCGTTAGCAATCATCATTCTGTCTCCATAAAGCTGAGTTACAAGCTTCATGTAAGGAGTTTCTCCACAACCCGAGCAAGCTCCTGAGAATTCAAAGTAAGGCTTAGCGAACTGGCTGCCCTTTATAGTATCCTTAGAAACAAGGTTATCTCTGATTGGCAATGAAATGCCGTATTCCCAATTAGCAACTTCTACTGTCTGAGTGTCGATTGGCTTCATAACAAGTGCTTTTTCCTTTGATGGACAAATATCAGCACAGTTTCCGCATCCTAGGCAATCGAGTGACGATACTTGGATTCTGAATTCATATCCATCAAGACCCTTGCCGCTTGCTTTAATAGTCTCAAAGCCTGCAGGTGCCGCTTTCTTTTCTTCTTCATTAACAAGTACAGGTCTTACTGCAGCGTGAGGGCATACAAACGAGCACTGGTTACACTGAATACAATTGCTTGGAATCCATTCAGGAACATTAACTGCAACGCCTCTCTTTTCGTACGCGGCTGTTCCCATTGGGAAGGTTCCGTCTGGTGCATCCTTGAATGCGCTTACAGGCAGATCGTCTCCTTCCTGTCTGTTCATAGGAACGAGGATGTTTTCTATGAATTCAGGAACGTCCTTCTTTTCTGCGCCCTTATCTTCGGCATTCGCCCAAGCAGCAGGAACTTCAACCTTGTGCAGTCCGTTGATTCCGATTTCTACAGCTGACTGGTTCATGGAAACAATCTTTTCACCCTTCTTGCCGTATGCGTGAACGATGGATTCCTTAAGGTATCCGATTGCTTCATCTACAGGAATTACATTTGCAAGCTTAAAGAATGCTGCCTGCATTATCATATTGATACGGTTACCTAAACCGATTTCCTGAGCCTTATTTGTAGCATCTATTGTATAGAAGTCGATATTGTTCTTTGCCATATACTGCTTCATGGAAGCCGGAAGATGTTCTTCCAATCCTTCATTATCCCATGTGCAGTTCAACACAAACGTACCGCCCTTCTTAAGTCCCTTTAAGAGGTTGTACTGATTTACATATGCCTGGTTGTGGCAAGCAACAAAGTCAGCTTCATTTATGAGATAAGTTGATTTAATCTTGTTTTTACCAAATCTCAAGTGAGAAATAGTAACACCGCCGGATTTCTTTGAGTCGTATGAGAAATATCCCTGCGCATAAAGATCTGTTTCGTCACCGATAATCTTTATAGCCTGCTTATTTGCACCTACAGTACCGTCAGATCCGAGACCCCAGAACTTGCAACGAACAGTTCCCTCTGGCTCTGTTGCGATATCTACCGTCTCAAGAGATGAGCCGTACAGATCGTCAACAATACCGATAGTAAATTTGTCCTTAGGTGTATCGAGCTTAAGATTGTCAAATACTGCAACAATCTGTCCCGGAGTTGTATCTTTTGATCCAAGACCGTATCTGCCTGCATAAACCTCAGGAGCATTTTCTTCTCCGTAGTACATTGCTTTGATATCCAGATAAAGAGGATCGCCGATAGCTCCCGGCTCTTTTGTTCTGTCAAGAACAGTAATTTTCTTTACTGTCTTAGGCATTACTGCCTTAATATATTCAGGTGCCCACGGTCTGTATAATCTAACCTTTACTAGACCTACTTTTTCACCCTTAGCGAGCAGGACATCCATAGTTTCTTCTATTGTTTCACATACGGAACCCATTGCAACTATAATGTGTTCTGCATCAGGTGCTCCAGCATAGTCAAAAGGCTTGTATGCTCTTCCTGTAACCTTCGCTAATTCATCCATGTAATCAGCAACAAGCTTAGGAAGTCTGTCATAATAACAATTGGCTGCTTCTCTTGCCTGGAAGAAGATGTCCGGATTTTGAGCCGTACCTCTTACTACAGGGTGCTCAGGATTTAGTGCGAGGTCTCTGAATTCCTGAACTGCATCCATGTCAACAAGCTTTGCCAAATCTTCATATTCTACAACTTCTATTTTCTGTATTTCATGGGAAGTTCTGAAACCATCGAAATAATGAAGGAACGGAACACGTCCCTTAATGGCACAAAGGTGAGCAATTCCGCTAAGGTCCATTACTTCCTGGACTGAACTTGAGCAAAGAAGAGCAAATCCTGTATTTCTTGTAGCCATTACGTCTGAATGATCTCCGAAGATACTAAGCGCATGTGTAGCAAGAGTTCTTGCAGTAACATGGAATACTCCCGGAAGTAATTCACCAGCGATTTTGTACATATTCGGAATCATAAGTAACAACCCCTGCGAAGCAGTGTAAGTGGTTGTAAGAGCTCCGGCCGCAAGCGAACCGTGTACGGCACCCGCTGCTCCCCCCTCTGACTGCATTTCAACTACTTTTACTTCCTGTCCGAAAATGTTCTTCTCTCCATGAGCCGCCATATCATCTACTATTTCGGCCATTGTTGAGGACGGTGTAATCGGGAATATAGCCGCAACATCCGTAAATGCATATGAGATATACGCCGCAGCTGAGTTACCATCCATCGTTTTCATTTTTTTCTTAGCCATCAAAATTTTCCTCCATTCTACCATTCTACAAAATTATTACCACGATATTAATTGAAAATACAATTTAAATATATTTGTATTAACTCACTGGCTACATTATATAATAACCCGAATTCAAAGTAAACAATTATTTGGTATTTTTCACAAAAAAAATAGAGTTTTTTCTTATGTAAACTCTATTTTTATATATTGCTACCCATTTAAGGGCGTTTTTTTGGGATTTTTTAAAATTTTAAACAAAAAAGCCCAGACAAAGCATTAATACACCCGGTATGCCGAGCAAGCCTATGATAAAGGAATTCAATATGTTGAGAGGAATCCCAACATCAAATGCACTCCCTATTATATTTATAAGTGCAATTACACCTGCACCGGCCAAGCTGTTAAAGATTAGGCGTCCTATTACCTTCACAGGTGCCGCCAAAACCTTACCAAAGAAAAATATGGTGAAAAATCCTACCCCATATGCCAAAAAAATTCCTATTTCCATGCCGAAATCCATAGATATCCGCCTCCCTCCATCATATCCGTATAAAATATGCATTTTAAGAATATAATAGAATAAGGAAAATTTTTACTCTTTGGAGGACAATATGCTATTTAATATTAATATTGCTGCCGGAAAAGTGGCAGCCGTCGCAGATAAAGCGTATCACGGAATAATAAAGACCCCTGAATTAAAAACAGAGGATCGGCAACTTATAGACGATATAACGGAAGCTCGCCTTGAACTCATGCGCGCAAAATCTTTGTTCAACGAGATGACCGTTGAAAAAGCTATAGATTACGCGGGCTATAATCTAATGGCAGCCGAAGCCAGATATTCATATCTCCTGCAGTTAGCAAAAGAAAGGAATGTGCGATTTTAAAGCTGCCTTCTGTTTTCAACAGCCTTGAGAAGTGTAACCTCGTCAGCATACTCAAGATCGCCGCCTATCGGAATTCCGTGAGCAATTCTTGAAACTTTTATCCCAGAGGGTTTTATCAGACGAGCTATATACATAGCAGTAGCTTCCCCTTCTATATTGGGATTTGTAGCCAGAATCACCTCTTCAATGTCATCATTCTGTTGTAGCCTTATTATAAGCGATTTAAGGTTTATGTCATCGGGTCCTATGCCATCCATAGGAGAAATAGCTCCATTTAGCACATGATAAAGTCCCGTATATTCTTTTATTCTCTCCATTGCCATAACATCCTGAGGGCTTTCAACAACACAGATATACTTTCCGTTTCGTTTGAAATCTGTGCAAATTGCACAAGGATCGACATCTGTAAGGTTGCCGCATTGCGAGCAGAACTTTATATTTTGCTTTGCATCCTTGATGGCATCAGCCAGCGCATCGGCGCCTCGATCGTCCATACTTAGTATATGGAATGCCAATCGTTGTGATGTCTTGCCGCCCACACCCGGCAACTTTGACAGCTCGTTAATCAGCCTGCTGATAGGCTTTGCATAGTATCTCACGGCAAATTACATCCCAAGACCCATTCCGCCAGTCAGCTTATTCATCTCATTATTGCTGATTTCCTCCATCTGCCTAAGAGCTTCGTTTGCGGCAGTAATTATAAGATCCTGGAGCATTTCCACATCCTCCGGATCCACGACGTCCTTTTGTATTTCTATCTTTGAAATTTCCTTTTTGCCGCTTACCGTTACGGATACCGCCCCTCCTCCGGAAGTTGACGTAGCTTCCATCAAATCTATTTCAGCTTGCTTTTCTTCCATTTTTTTTTGGAGTACCTGGACCTGAGCAAGCTGCTTTTGCATATTTGCCGCGCCTGCTCCGCCACCTGATTTCTTACCCGCTCTCATACCTTTACCCATAACCTTTTCTCCTTCTCTTTATTCTATAGTAACGCTTATTCCAAGCGCACTCTCAACTCTCGCTTTAAGCTCATCGAGATTTTCTTTGTGTTGTTCCTCTTTCAGGGATTCTTCAAAGGCGACCATCTTAAGCATTTTACCTGTAATTCTCTGAATCAGATTTTCAAGGGTCTTCCTGTTCTCTTCAAGATATCTCAATTTCAAGCTGTTGTTTGCTGATACATGAAATTCTTGCTCATCCATTAGGACAAGCGCGGTGCCGGTCCTTATAATATTAAAGCTGCTTTTTGTCGTTTCACCCGCTTCAAACACCTTATTCCATACTGCTTCGAGGTTTTGAGTGCTTTTTTCCGTTTGGGTAGTCGCCTTATCGCCCGAAATACCCGAAGGTGTTTCCTGCGGTCTTTCTTCAACGCTTCCTGCAGCATCTACTGTAGGTGCTGCAGGAACAGCCGGTATTTTCACATGTTTAACAGGGATTTCCGTATTCGGAGGTCTTCTCTTGGGGATTTTTTGCTCTTCCTTTTTCCCCGCTTCCCTATAATCAAAAGTTATTTTCTGTGCCATCTTGACTATTGCGAGCTCGAGCAATATCCTCGGCTGTGTAGACAATCGAGCCATTGACGAGGCTTCCGCCAAAATAATTATGCTCTGGTTTATTTCATCTAAAGCGATGCTACTGCTTTGCTCCGCAAGCTTTGCACAGTTTTCGGATGAAATGTTTAACAGATCTGCCGAATCCTTCACAAACTTGGTTATCATCAAATTCCTGTAATGTGCGAGCCAATCTTTTGTGAACTGACGTGCATCCTTGCCGTCCGCAAGTATTTTATCCAGAAGTAGGAATGCACCCTCGACATCGCGAGCAGTAACAAATCCCGTCATTTCTATGAACTTATCTTGGCCCGCGGTACCTAAAAACTCGAGAACATCGTCTCTTGTTATTAGTTTCCCTATAGAGATGCATTGATCCAGTATGGAAAGGGCATCCCTAACCGAGCCGTCGGCGTTTATTGCAATAAGCCTAAGTGCAGACTTATCTATTTCCACTCTCATATCATCGCATATGCCCGCCATACCATTACACAGTATTTTCTCGGGTACGCGTTTAAAGTCCAGTCTCATACATCTCGACAATATTGTCGCCGGAAGCTTTTGAGGTTCGGTAGTCGCCAATATAAACATGACATGCTCCGGTGGCTCTTCTAGTGTTTTAAGTAACGCATTAAACGCCCCTGTAGAAAGCATATGGACTTCGTCTATAATGTAAACCTTCTTGCTTCCGACAGCAGGTGAGTATTTAACGCTTTCACGCAATTCTCTTATATTATCCACACCGTTATGTGAAGCCGCATCGATTTCTATTACATCTATAAATATGCCTTCTTTTATAGCAATACAATTTGCGCATATGCCACAGGGCTTTTCTTCTTGGGATAAGCAGTTGACTCCCTTAGCCAACAGCCTGGCCATCGTTGTCTTTCCCGTGCCTCTCGTGCCGCAAAAGAGATAGGCATGTCCGACCGTCCCTGTGTTTATTTGGTTTTGGAGGATTTTGACGATGTGCTCTTGGCCGAGTATTTCCCTGAATGTTTCAGGTCTATATGTTCTGTATAAAGCTCTGTACATCGCTACCTCCTTTCCTAATTTACAAAAATTGCCCTTTGACAGCTCCGCCGGCATCTGAAAAGGCTTATCTGCGGCACATAAGAGCCTCCGCTTATTGCTGCTTCCTTCCGGACCTGACAAGGTTCACAGTGTCTTATTGCGCAGGGCCCAAACATAGCAAACGGAGCTGTCAAAGGACAATATCAAATTAATTCCGTACCTTTTTATTATAATATCAAAAATAAGATAAGTCAATTAAAATCAGTTGCCTGTTCTTTTTCTCTTTTCTTTAAATTTCCTACAGTAAATATTATTACGCCTAATACGATAAATACAAAGATTACAATCTTAGGCGGTGTCATCTCTTCGTTCAAAAATACAACTCCTACAATTATGCCTATCGTCGCCCCCATATATTGTAACATTCCCGCCATCTTCATCGGCAGACGATTTACGATTAGATTGTATATTATAAGAGGCAAAGCTGTAATTATACCGCAGCCAACAGCTAAAGGTATGTATAATAGCGTCATATCGGCAAAACCACCGCTTCCACGCAAAAATACAAGCGCATACAGCAATGCAAATGGCGTCATAATCATGGTCTCAACACAAATACCGACAATAGGGTCGACAGCGGCAAACTTCTTCATGAGAGCATATGCTGGGAAAACTATAGCTGAAATTAACGCAAGCGCCGGAAGCTTCCCGGACATTATCAGAAATAACGCCACCCCGATTAATACTGTAATTACAGATGTTTTTTCTAGTTTGTTCGCCTTTTCCTTGAAGAAAATCATACCGAAGATAAACAGCATCAGGGGATTGAGATAATATCCGAAATTACAGTCTGTAACATATCCATGCCCCACCGCCCAAATGAATAGGCCCCAATCAAATGCCAAAAGAGCGGTAGCCGGCAAAACAAAACGCATAATGCTTTTGTCGCATACCATAGTTTTTATTTCTCCCGCCCTGCCCGTTATTTTCAAATATACAACGGTTACAAGGAAAGACATTGATATTCTGATTACTAAAATAAATGAAGAAGAAAAATCAGAAAACAAATTCCAGTAAAGGGCCTGACTTCCCCATATAAGATAGCATATACAGGCATATGTAAATATTTTTATGTTCAAATTCGTTACTCCCAGTATTTAAAATATTTTGTAAAGCTCATCCGCGGAAGGAGGCGCAACCTCAACTTCTTTTCCTTCTACGGTTTCCATAGTTACCGGGCTTCCTTTTTCAGTTATTTCTCCTATGCACTTGCACAAAACGTCTTCACCTTTTAGCTGCTGCTCAAGAAATCTCGCCTTTTCCTTTTCCATAATAATAAGCATCGCTCCGCTCGAAATTAGTCTCATATAGTCCATTTTATAATATTTGCATATCTTCTTTGTAACCTCTTCGACGGAAATTTCTTTCTCATAGAGCTTTGCTCCGAGACCGGAAATACGGCACATTTCCCAAACAGCTCCCAGTACACCGCCTTCTGTGATATCGTGCATTCCTCGCGTCCCTATTTTGCCCGCTATTATCCCTTCCTTTACAACACTCACATGTTCCAGAAGCGATTGAGCATGGGCCATCTCTTCATCGGTCAAAATTTTCTCTAATTCATCCTCGAAATCAAAGGCAATTATACCCGTGCCTTCCAGCCCTGCCGTCTTTGTCATATATATCAAATCTCCGGGTTCCATATCCTTTGCATTTGCTGAGTTACCGGCAACGGCTCTACCCAATGCTGTCGATACTATTACAGGCTGATTTACGGCAGGAGTCACTTCCGTATGCCCTCCCATTATTTCAACCCCGCATAGCTCCGCTGCATGTGCGGCCTGCTCCATGATATAGGCAACGTCTCCCTGCGTGCTTCCTACAGGAAGCATTAATGCAAGCAATATCCCAAGGGGCTCGACCCCGTTTGATGCCACATCGTTACAGGATATGTGCACGGATAGTCTCCCGATATCGTTCACCGATGCCGTTATCGGATCTGTCGAAATTACGCATTCATATTCGCCGAAGTCTATTACGGCACAGTCCTCTCCGATCCCGGGGTGAGTTATTACCTCTTCCCTCTTAAATGATATTTTATCGAAGACAATATCCTTTAGCACATTACTGTCCAGTTTTCCTACAGGTAAAATATTTCTTTTCATTATGTCACCTTTACTTAAGCATTTCTATAAATTCATTTTCAGTTATTATAGGTACACCTAATTCTTTCGCTTTTTTGTTCTTGCTTGACGAGGAGGCATTGTCATTGTTTATAAGATATGATGTTTTGGCGGATACGGATCCTGCACTCTTTCCACCGTTTTTGTATATGAGCTCCTCTAATTGCTTTCTGTTCTCAAAATGATTTAGTGAACCGGTTATTACGAATACCTTCCCTTGCAATCTTGAGGCTCCCGTTTTGTTTGGGAGTTCTATCGGTTCAAATTCTATTTCTTTTATTATATCAGCAAGCATTAATCTTTTCTCGGGATTGTCAAAAAACTCTCTGTAGTTATCTGCCATTATTTCGCCTATACCGTCTATCTGCAGCAGATCTTCTCTTGATATGTTTTTTATTCTGTCCCATTCTCCGCCGCACGCAACCGCTATCAGTCTTGAATTAGCCACGCCTATACCAGGAATACCCAGACTGTATAAAAGTCTTATGACATTTGTCTTTCTCGATTTTTTTATCGAGTTCATCAATCTATCGAATGATTTCTCTCCGAAGCCTTCCATTTGAACAATTGTGTCCCTATGGTCTTTCATCTTGAAAATATCGGCATATTCCTTGATTATTCCCTTAGCGATCATCTTTTCTATTGTCGCTTCCGATAATCCCTCAATATTCATGCCATCTCTGGAAACGAACAGAGTAAGCGATTTTATATGCTTGGCTAGGCATTCCGGATTAGGGCAGTAAAGAGTCTCTATATCATTTTCTGCTCTTAAAATTGCTTCCTTATCACATACCGGGCACGTTTCGGGTATGTTCAGATTGCCGGTCCTGGTTATATTATCCGCAATCTGAGGTATTATCATATTTGCTTTATATACCGTTATCGTATCTCCTATGCCGAGAGCAAGCTCCTTCGCAATGCTTATATTGTGAACAGAAGCTCTCGAAACCGTAGTCCCTTCGAGTTCTACCGGATCGAACACGGCGATTGGATTAATAAGCCCCGTACGAGAAGCGCTCCACTCTATTTCCTTTAAGGTTGTCTCCTTAATTTCATCCTTCCACTTAAATGCAATGGAATCCCTCGGGAATTTCATCGTTTTTCCGAGAGATTGCCCGTAATTTATATCGTCATATGTCAACACCAATCCATCAGAAGGCAAACCAAAGGATGTGATATCGTCTTCAAATTCATCCACAGCAAGCCTTATAGTCTCTTGCGTCACTTCTTTATATGCGGCTATATCGAAGCCCCATGATACGAGCTGTTCAAGCTGCTGCTTTCTGCTACCTTTGAAATCAAGGCTCTCGGCTGACTGCAATGTAAATGCATGAAACTGCACATGCCGTTGTGCGGTAATGCCGCTATTTAATTGTCTAACGCTGCCACTACAGAGATTCCTGGGGTTTTTATACTTCATATCCGCATTATCAATTGTTTCATTGATTATCTTAAAATCCGCATAGCTTATTACGGCCTCTCCTCGCAGTACGATCTTCCCTTTATGCGGAATTAGAAGCGGCAGATTTATGAAAGTCTTTGCATTTGCCGTCACGACTTCCCCGATTTCACCGTTTCCTCTTGTTATTGCTTTTATAAGGTTTCCGCCTTCGTATGTCAGGGAAATTGTAAGACCGTCCAGCTTCCAAGAAAGAAGTCCTCTTTTGTCTCCCAGCCAACTCGCAAGTGTGTCGGGGTCCTTCGTTTTGTCCAGAGACAACATCTTCATCTCATGCGCCTCCTTGGGGAGTGCAGTCATGATTTCATAACCTACTTTGAGCGTAGGGCTGTTTGAAAGCACGATGCCTGTCTCATCTTCCAATCTCTTAAGCTCATCGTATAACGCATCGTATTCAAGGTTAGAAATTATCTCTCGGTTTTCTGTATAATAAGCTTTGTCTGCCTTCCTTAGTATAGCTACAAGCTCCTTGATTCTGCTCATATTAGCTTCCTCTTCTATATTTTTTTGAGTGGCGCAATATCCTTTGCAAGCTTCTTGACGCCTGCACTGTCAAAGACCACTGTCACCGTCCTGCTATCTGTCTCTAAAATAAGTCCCTGCCCAAATTTTGCATGCTCCACCTTATCTCCGGCAGAAAAGCTGATTCCCTGCATATCGACCGTGTTCTTCAGCTCTGCTTTCGCATATTTTAAGCCGGCAAAAGGCTTAATGGGATCGGGGTTGCTGTATCCGTCTTCGCCCTCTCTCGATTTTCGATTGTATTCCAATACGCCGTCAAGTAAGCTTTTATCTATTTCGTGCAAAAAGCGCGATTCCTTCGTATAATCTGTCTTACCATACAACGTTCTCACTGATGCAGATAGCAAATACAGCCTTTCCTTCGCTCTTGTCATTCCCACATAGAAAAGGCGCCTTTCTTCTTCAATGCCGGACTCTCTATCCATTGCCCTGTAACCCGGAAAAAGCCCATCCTCCATGCCGGGGATGAATACTACAGGGAACTCAAGCCCTTTCGCCGCATGCATCGTCATTAGAACAACGGCATCTTCGTCGGGATTATGGTTATCCACCTCCGAAAAAAGAACTATCTTTTCCATGAATTGCTCAAGAGAAAGCTCTGGATTATCCTTTTCATATTCATGTATTACCGACTTGAATTCAAACAGGTTCTCTATCCTGCTGTCCGCTTCAATGGTTTTTTGTACCTCAAGAGCCTCAAGATATCCTGTCTTCACAAGCAACGCATCGTATATATCCGATACGCGAAGATTGTCTTTTTCGCTCGAATAAGCTAGGATTACTTCCGTCATTCTCTTAATTCCATTTGACGCCTTTAAGGAGAAGCTCCCAACTATATCTTTATCACATAGCGTCTGAAGCATGCTTTCTTCCCTGCCTCGCGCAAGTGCACTAATTTTTTCAATCGTTTTGGCTCCTATGCCACGTTTTGGCTCATTTATTATTCTTACAAGCGCTAAATCATCTTCTGGATTTAAGATTAGACGCATATATGACATCATATCCTTTATTTCTTTTCTATCATAATATCTCAAACCTCCGAGAACTCTGTAAGGGATGTTTCTTGCCGACAGCGCATCTTCAAAGTTTCTTGATTGTGCATTCGTCCTGTAAAGTATGGCAAAATCGCTGAATTTCAGATTGTCGGAATGCAGCACATTGCCTTGTAAATGATCTATCTCTTGAGCTGCATAGGCCGCTTCATCCTTTTCGGTGTCGGCACGCGAATATATAATCTTATCTCCGTCTTCCTTTTGCGTCCACAGCTTTTTATCTTTTCTCTTTCTGTTTTTCTCTATCACAGAATGTGCTGCATTGATAATATTTGCGCATGAGCGATAATTTTGTTCAAGCTTTACTACTTTAGTATTGCGGAAATCTTTTTCAAAATTTAATATGTTGCTTATATCAGCGCCTCTCCATTCATATATACACTGATCATCGTCACCCACGACGCATATATTATTGTGCGCTTCCGCAAGCATTTTTATAAAAAGATATTGTATGTAATTGGTATCCTGATATTCATCTACCATAATATACTTGAATTTGTTTTGATACTTGATGAGAACATCCTCGTTATCGCGGAAAAGCCTCACAGTATTTGAGATTAAGTCATCAAAATCCATGGCGTTGTTCTTGCGTAGT
Source organism: Eubacteriales bacterium (assembly GCA_028704515.1). Classification (GTDB taxonomy): domain Bacteria; phylum Bacillota; class Clostridia; order Peptostreptococcales; family Anaerovoracaceae; genus UBA1440. The sequence goes on along the minus strand of JAQWFH010000039.1, from coordinate 812 downwards.
TCTCTTTGATAAGCCGTATAAACATCAGCAATTACTTTTCCCCGAAAGTCGTTTTCGTTCTGTACCGTGTATTCCTCCGGTGTTATGAATTGATTTTTACACTCGCTTATTATCGAGAGGAAATAAGCCGGAGTGAATTTTTTGTCATCTATATTTCGCTGTTTTATTATACTTTTGACAAGGGTTTTTTGGTCGGTTGAATCGTAGACAACGAATCCGCTCATGTAGCCTACCCTGTCGGAATGAGAACGTAATATACGGAGGCAAGAGGAATGGAAGGTCTGTATCCACATCCCCTCTACCCGAGGCCCGACAAGTACTTCAACTCTGTCTCTCATCTCACCGGCCGCTTTGTTTGTAAATGTGACGGCCAATATGTTGTAGGGGTTCACTCCATTGTCTATCAAATACGCTATGCGGCTTGTCATAGTACTTGTCTTGCCGCTACCCGCTCCTGCTAATATCAAAAGAGGACCTTCTGTGCAAATCGCCGCCGCCCTCTGATTTTCGTTCAATATATTTAAATAACTATGATTCATCTTTCTCTCCCAACTGAAAAATTACACTCCGGCTGAAGCCGGGCAATTTCTGTATGGCACCTTCCTGACATTTCTACCTAAATGTGGATAGGTGCGCAACTGAAAAATTACACTCCGGCTCAAGCCGGGCAATTTCTGTATGGCATCTTCCTGACATTTCTACCTAAATGTGGATAGGTGCGCAACTGAAAAATTATACTCCGGCTCAAGCCGGGCAATTTCTGTATGGCACCTTCCTGACATTTCTACCTAAATGTGGATAGGTGCGCAACT
>JAQWFH010000038.1 GCA_028704515.1 Eubacteriales bacterium | reverse complement strand
TACAAAATTAAGCAAGTTATCATTTATAATGCTACTTCCCCCTTCCTTTGCTTCGTTCCGCTGCGCTCCACTTCGCAAAGGAAGGGGGAAGTTTATCCATTAACAACGTGGTGAAACTTTACAAATAACCTTATATCCATCTTCTTTAAATATATCACCCTCTTTAATAATTACATTGCTGCCATCAATGTCTATCTTCACATTCTTTAGTTTATTAACGTAAATCCATATTGAAAAATAAATAATAATAAGGATAATTACGCACGAAATACCTATCCATAGATTGCATTTTTCACAAGTGGCGGGAAGAAAATTGAACAAATAGATAAATGATATTATACCTGAAATTACAGAAAAATATCCCCAAAATTTTGTCAGTATTCTTTTGTCGAAAAAAGTAACCTTCTTCATATTTAGTTTAATTAAAGAAATAATCATTTGGCGCGCATTTAGTATTTATCATTAAATCAGAATCGTTTAGAGCCGATTTGATTAACGATTTATCCAAAGGAATGTGCATGATGGGAACTTTCGATTTTGAATCTCTGAAAATCGGGAGATTGTCCCATAGGGATTTTATAGTATTATTTATTGATTTTCCAGTAAGAGTCAGCAACGATTGCTTATTATCATATTCGGGATATATAACAATAACAGGAAGTCCAAGCGTATTAATTCCATAATCTACTTCTTCTCTCAATGCCCTTGAATTTTTTGTTATAGAACTCAGAAAAAGTACAATGTTTTTTGAACAATTTAATCTTTCTCTTAATCTTGGTTTTAGTGTCTTTTCCCAATCACTTCCATCACGAACATTGTATGTTTTATCATGCGAATCATTGAATGGAAACGAACTGTCTTTTCCCTTCCATGCTCTTAGTAGATTGTAATAATAAAAATCTTTTGTAGCATGAGCTCCTAAAGATGATTCGCTAAAAGGCTCACTTACATAAAAAGCTGAATAATTACTTGTTTTGTTTCCCATAATATCTATTTGTTTGTTAAGCTCTGACTACTGACCGAAAGCGGATTTTACCGCTTGGTAATTCCAAACCAATTGTCCATTATTATATCCCCACATCGGCATATGAATGCCAACATTTTTTACAGCATCTGGGCATTTTGTTCTATCTACTGTGGTTGCTTTATACAACACAATAATATTTAATCCATCTCGCACAGCTTTCTCGCATTCATATTCAATATAACTTCGGTTATCGACAGAATACCCTCGTGCGCAAGCTCCTGTCCAACTATTTTTACTTCCACAATATTGACAACTACCACTTCTTACTGTTTTTGTATTATTTCCAACAATAAGAATAAATGTCTTAGACGCATTAAGCCTTGTAGCGAGAGAACTCTTGATGCTACAATTAAGACTATTGTCACGTGCCTGCTGTAAGTCGTGAGCATTAATAAACGATAAGCTAAAATAGTTACTGTCGTTCCATTTATTTAACTGCTCAACTGCATTACTGTCACTATCCCAATCAGCAGCAATGTAAGTTCTTGTTCTATAAATCATATTTATTTTTTTGCAAAAGTACTCATAAAAAGACACCTGACAAAATTACTTATCAAGTGTTTTTCAATAAGTTGTCCGAAGTCGCCTACCTACATTCGGGATAGAGCAATCTGTTCATTTATCGCCCTCTTAAACCAAAACGGATGGGCAACGCAATAATAGCAATTGGTAGCACCGCCAGTTGTAACCACAATAGAACCATACCCGAAGATACGCCCCAAAACACCCTGTACTACCTGAATACCCTCGCATTTGGCAAGAACCAGTTCAACCGTCCGGCGACTTATTACTCCCGTTTTGATTACCACTCGTTTGTTGGTTATGGCATATACTGACCCAATTTTCACTAATACACGCTGTATGAGAGAAACCAATCCCAAGAACAGAAGTGTGATCCCTAAATAAATAATGCGTTATTTTCATTTCATCAAAATATCACATAAACCCGATAGCCAATAGTATGGTAGGTTGCAAGAATAAGAAAGATGTATCCGTGCCCTGTACTTTATGTCTTCTCCGTGCTGTAAATATGTGGTAAGAAATTTCATGCTGTCTTTTCATTTATAATTTGTTTGCTCCATATTTCAATCAGGCAGTAACCCCATCCAATAGGATTCAAATAATGCCTCCCTTTCCTTATTTCATAATGCAAATGGCTGCCTGTCGATATCCCGGTATTACCCACACAAGCTATTTGTTGAGTGATACTTACTGAATCTCCTACATTCACTATCGTTTTGCTTAGATGGGCGTAAAGCGAATGAAAACCGCCTGTGTGTTCAATCTCTATATAATTCCCATACCCCGAACAGTAACCTTTACGGATTACTATTCCGTTTCCAGAGGCATACACAGGCGTACCCTTAGCCTTTGGAATATCAATTCCTGTATGAAATATCCGTCTTTTGTAAATGGGATGATAACGTATTCCGAAACCTGACGAAATACGCAGTGGTTTTTTAACAGGATAAATTATGGGGTAATCGCAAAGTTCATTAACAGACATTTGTAGTGAATCGGCTATTTGTTTGAACTCCTTAATAGAGTGAACTTTTTCGGTCAATTTTTCTATTTCCGACTTTCTGTTTAGCTGTGCGAAAATTGGAATATGCAATAAAATTGTGGAGATTAACAGTATATATCTCATAAGGTTTTCCGAGATTACAAAAAACGCCCGAAAATTATTCGAGCGTTTTCGTTTGGTTAGTGATTATTTTCGTTAATCTTATTCTTCCTTATCGCCGTTTTCATTCTGCCAGCTGAATGTCCTTTGCACCACCTGCCGGAAATTATCTTCGATATACACGTCGATAACCTGTTGGTCGGTAGATCGGGAAGTATAATACAGCCTGAACGTAGTCCTATCCAACGGGTATCGGTCATTCGGAAGCAACAGTGTTCCGTCATCCATTCGCAGTTCGCCCTTTCCATCAGGTTGGAAATACCTGATGAAGAACTTCGCCTGCTCATAGTCGCCCTCTTTTACCAGTTGGCAGCGGATTTCCGCAGTTTCATTCTGAACGATTTTTTTCTGCACCGGCATACAAACCAAATCATATGCGTAAACCTGATGAATATCCAAGTCGTCAGAACAGGCACAGACTACTGCCGCAAGCAGTAGCGTGTATAAAAAATATCGTGAAAGCCGAGTGCAATCAAGCTTGCTTGAAATTGCCGAGGCGCATCCGATATTATGTAAATATGCTAATGTTTTTTTCATTATAATTCTATGTTTAATCGATTATAAATTTCAGTCCCAGTCCAAATTGGGTATGGAAATGTCCTGTTGAAGTCCCCCACAATATCCGCTCACGTCCTGTAAGAAGCAACACAACACGGTCGGACAGGTAGGTTTCCATTTCCAATGTAATCGCACCGCCGTAGATAAAGCTGTCTTTATCCCGAAGCGTAGAGCCATCAAAGAGTCTCTTTTCTCCCCAGTTGCTTGTTTCGTATCCCGCGAGAGCAGATCCGCCCAAAGAGAAAAGCACAACTTTGTTCCGGTCGGAAAGGAATTTCAGGTAATAACCTCCCTCTGCCGTAAACTGGCTGACAGGTATTCTGTCCTCTTTATAGGGATAATACCTGTTCAGGAACTCCGCACCGAACACCCATTTGTTGGCGTTTCTGGTATAAGTCGCCATAGATGCCCCAAAATAATAGCCCAGTTCATTCTTATTGTCCGACGAATAAAATCCGTCCACCATTCCGCCTGTTACCTGTATGCCCTGCATTCCGGGTAAACAACGCTGCGCGTAGGCTTGGTCAATAAAGACCAGGCACAACGCAAACGTTAGTATGATTGATGATTTTTTCATCCTCTTACTTCACTTTGAGTTCATTGATAATTTTGGCTCTCACGAGGTCGGCGTTTTCAACCACGAACGACTGATGCCGTCCGCCCTCTTTTTCGTTCAGTTCGATAATCAGGTGCTTGTCATCGGGAATAGTGAACTTAGGCAAGGTAAATACGGCACGTTCTGTTTTCTTTCCACCTACCAATGTCAGGTTATTATGCGCCCGAAGCGGTACGATTACCTGTTCCTGAATAGCGGTACGTTTGGCTACTTTCTTATCGACGATTTTGAACGTGATGTAATCCACATCAAAAGGCACATTGGACGAATTTTTGAGTTGCAAATGAAAATACAGCAATCCGTTATGCGTGTAAATTCCTTTGAGCGTGTGCTGGATGCCGAAACGTTTAGATCCGATATGCTTAATTTCCCGATCGTCATTTTTGTAAATGGACTTCATTATCAGCTTGACCAACAAAGGCGATTCACTCCCCAATTCCCGCATATAAATCTCCTGTGCGTTGTTTGGGCGGTTTACCGCTTCGCCGTCGTGGATAAAGTCGGTCATTTCAATAGAAAGTTTCACGGGCTCATCAGCATATTTTACGTTGAACGTGTAATATGCCCCGTCTTCGGTGATAACTGCCAAATTGCTCTCCTTGGAAAAATCCCGAAGGGCAGCTTTTACCCGGAGAACGTTTTCTGCTCCATCCGCTTTGGCAGCCAACAGATCGGCAGAACCTAAGTCCACATAGCGGATAGCGGAAGGGAAAATAATATGTACCGTTTTTGAAAATGTTACCTCCAACGCATACGGAGGTATCATCCGGTTAAAAGTCAGCGGTCGTGTCAGACCGTCAAAATAATCGCCTTTGGAGGGCGTTGAAGTTGTGTCTTGCGCTTTTGCTGTGCATACGCACCCGATGAGGGCGAGTGCAAAAAGAAATTGTTTCATACGAAATTTGTTTTAATTGTTTAATGATTAAATTTGCTTGGATTTTTTTAGTGGTTGGCTTTCGCCGTTTTCTTGTTTCAATTATTGTGCTTTGGGAAGCAATAAAACCTTGTATCCCGCTTTCAGCGTAACTTTGACCTCCCGCATCTTCTTACTGAAAAACTGCGATGTTCCCTGAATGGCGCTTCGTCCCAAATCGGCGGCAAGCTGTGATCCCGCATCGTCCGTTATCGTAATGCTGCTCCCCATTGATGTACCCATATTGGCGGCAATCTCTTTCATCGCGGTTATTTCGTCCGAGTTCGGAACAGAAATCCCTTGCATACCGTCCATATCATACACTTCCATTTCAACGGGTATCACATTGTCCGCATACTGAATGGAAGTAATGGTAATATGGAGGCGTTCCCCGCCAAGCTTTGCACTTCCGGTGAGAATCGTGTTTGCAGGTATCAACCTGTCTCCGGCTCTCATCGCCTCCAACAAACGAAGTTGCATTTCCTTTCCGTTGGAAATGCTTACGGTTTGGTACACCGAAGCACGGATACTGTTTTTATCCGTTACCGTTTCGTTTCCGGCAGCCGTGATAAATCCCATATTGCGGGGCTTGCCGTATTGCTCCAAAAACTCCCCGTTTTCCATTGGTGCAGCCAACAACGAAACCACGCTTTGATGGACTTGCGATACAGGTTTTGCAACATTTTTTTCTTTCAGGCTGATTGTATTATCTATTGTCTGTGCCTGTTCAGGCTGTCCGCCCGGCATATACTTGGCTGCAATGGCATACGATTTTTCAATCAGTTCAAGTTGTTGGTCGGCAGCCGATTTTTCAGCCAGTTGCCTTTCCAGTTCCTGAATGCGCTCGTCTTTTTCAAGCTGTGCCTGTTGTTTGTCCGTATTCGTTGCAGGATGCTCGTACCAGTCGTTCAACTGACGGTTTACATCTTGATAGGCATTTGCCGATGATTGAATAGTCGATGTGTTCCGGGAACCGCTGCCGTAATTGTAGGAATCTGCAACAGCAACTTGACTTTCGGGAGTAACCTGCGTTTTCCAATCTTCTTCCTCCGTGAGTGCGAAGGCGAAATCCTGCAAACTCCGCATCTTTTCATTCTGCTTGTTTTGCATCGCTTCCTGCTCGTAAGCCGTCCGCTTGTCCCCGACGATAGCTTCATCTTTGGGAACAGGCAGTTCGGAATTAAATCCGTCGGGTTGCTGTTCTTCTTTTCTTCCGGGAGGGGCAAAAATGAGCCACATCGCACCGATAAACAAAAGTCCAAACAGCGGATAGACAAGCATCTTTTTCCGTTTCTGTATTTCCTGCGGAGTCAGTTCTTTTCTCGGTTTGGCCTCTTTACGCTCTTTTTTATTGGTTTCGGCAACGTCGGTTTTTATTTCGTCGCCTTCTTTTTCATTACTCATACTCAAATCTATTTAATTGGTTTATACTGTCTGCTTTTTGTTGCTGTTCCAACTCTAAGCGCTCGATATGCTCTATCTGCATTTGTTCCCGACTGCTTTTCTTTCCTATGTTGTAAATAGAGGAAACCGTTATGTAAATGGAAGCTGCACTGAACAGAAAAAGCATTACAAGGATTACGACAATCCGTCCGTCGGGCGATATTTGCCCCAACAATGACCGCAAGCCGTCTTCTATGCGGTCTCTCAGGTTTGTAATTTTCTTTCTTATCATAATGCTATCTGTCTATGGTTTGTAAATCCCTGTTTTCAATGATCTCAAAGCGTTCCATCGTAAATCCGTGCGGATTATTGTCGGAACGTACCGAGTTTATCAGGTCGCAGCGTGTAACCAGACTTCGTTCGGTTACGTTGCTTGCCCGGATAATCATCTGCCGTGCATAGGTAGTCGCCTTGTAAGGGTACATCTCGAAATTGCAGGCGACGGAATCAATCCGGATAACCTGATTGATATTGCCCGACACAATGCGGTTATAGTAGCCTTTCTCCTGCATATCCTGATAATATTTGAATGCACTTTTATCGACAAGGAACAACGCCCTGCTGACATTGCTTTCAATGGCTTTCTTATCGGGAGAGAGCGTGAAAAACAGCTCGTGAAAACGTTTTATATGCTCACGTGCTTCTACCGGACGGTTTTGTGATAAATCTTGCGAAAGTGCCACCATAAGCGATTTGCCTTCGTCCAATACATAGATTTTCTGCCGTTGCGCTTCGGCGAATGCGTAGGAATTCCAAACCGAATAGCCTGTTATTCCCGCACACAAGACGACAAATACAATAGCGATAATCCGTATCTGTTTGAAACTTGTCTCAATGTTTTTTAAACTTTTAAATTCCATATAATTAATTTGTTAATGTGATAATTTGCCAATATGCCAATGCCGTTATAATTAGTATCATTGACACATTAGCATATTGGCACATTGATTTATTATTTACCGATCAGGCGACCGCCGACATTTCCTGCTGTTGCACCCGCAACACCTCCGGCAATAGCACCTGCCTTACCCGCCGTTTTATTGATGGCTGAGGTAGCATTGCCCATTCCTCCGGCTTGGATTACCCAACCGGCTACGGACGGAATGGTAAAGTATCCGATAATCCCGATTATCAGGAACACGATATATACACCGTTTGAGCCGTCGGGGATATAGTTCGGGTTTTGCAGAAGAGCAACATCCTGTTGAAGCATCAATACCTGTATGCGGGCAAGTATCGAGGAGAAAATATCAGAAATGGGCAGCCACAGATAGACGCTGATATAGCGTGCAATCCATTGGGTCAGCGTTGACTGGAATCCGTCATAGACGGAAAAGGCAAACGCTATGGGTCCCAGTATGGCAAGCACGACCAGAAAGAATGTCCGTATCGTATCGATGACCAGTGCCGAAGCATTGAACAGCAACTCGAAAAAATCCCGTATCACTTGCCGGAACCACATCTTTATATCGTACCAGAGACGTTCGCCCCACATACTGACGACTTCGCCGGCATCGGTAATGCCGAGTTCTTTCATTTTCTGGTCGTACACTTTATCATCAACCAACCAGGCTTTCCCTTCACGCACCCGTGCCTCATATTCCAAATCTTCTTTCTGCTTCTGATACGCTTTCATATCGAGTGTCTGCGATACCAAAATACTGTTTGTGCCCTTGACGATCGGACTCATTACGGCATTGATTGTCCCCAACACCAATGTCGGGAAAAACATAATGCACAACCCGATGGCAAAAGGACGAAGCAGCGGAAATACGTCGATCGGTTCGGCACGGCTCAACGCCTGCCAAACCCGATATGCGACGTAAAACAAAGCACCTAATCCGGCTATTCCTTTTGCGACGCCAATCATATTACCGCAAAGCGGAAGCATTTCCTGATACAGATTCGCTAAAATCTGATGTAGGTTATCAAAATTCATAATTTGTCCTGTTTATTAATTGATTTTGATTACCAATACCTTTCAGACGGACTGCCATATAAGGACAATACCCTGTCGGTATCGTTCTTCTCCTTGGCGCGGATGTACGATACGGAAATACTCTTCTGGGTATAATACTTCGTCAGGTTACGATACTCCAACATCTTGGTATATATGTGGTCTATCGCATCCATACGTTCCTTGTCCGACAGGGAAAGCCCGTTGCTCCCGGTTACCACATTTTTCAAATCCGTGACCAACGCTCCTCCTTCTTCCAACAGTTTGGTATAGCCTGTCGAAATTGCGGATAATTCATTGACGGTAAAATTGGGATCGCCTACCATTTTATTGAATCCGGTCACATAGATGTCGGTAATCTCGCTGACCATTTCAATGGTCTTCTTGACCTTTCTGGCATCTTTTATCAGGTTGTTGACCGACTTCAACGCGTCGTAGTATTCCTTACCCTGCTTGTAGATTTTGATGCTCTCGTTCAGGTTGTTTATCATATTGGATGCCGTTGAAGTACCCTGTACCGCACTGATGATATTCTGCACCAGATTGGTCGGATCGGAAACAACCCACTGTGCTTTTGCCTGAAATGAGAACATACCGAGTACCACTACAAGGCACATAAATATTCGTTTCATAACTTTTCTTTTTTTATTGATTACTGATTGAATTAGGGTTGTACCTTACTCGTACATCCGTCTGTATTCGCCTTCGGTAGTAAGCAGGAGCATATCGCGCTCACTGTCGTAGGCAATGTTTATCATACCGTAGAAATTGAAAAAGGTACATCCCCGGCATTGGATAAGGGGAACGGTAAACGCCGCATCGTGTTTGTAAATAAACTGCAACCGGAATCGACTACCGTCGTGGAATATCCTAATGCTTGGGGAACCGCAAAGGCTTTCCCATCTCCCGCATATCTCACGTAGCGGAAAAGAGTCGCGTACTTGCAGTGCCGTAGGCGGCTTATCTCTTTTTCTCTTCACGGCTACTCCTGTCGTTTGCTTTCAGCAAGCTGCTTAATCGCCAGTTCGATGTTGCCATCCAATTTTTCGGTCAGTTGCAAGAGTTCCAGTTTTTCGGATTCTTCCGTCGTGTACGTATAATACTCCTCCAAACTCACTTCTGTGGCATAGACTGCCGATTGTACACCGCCCAGTCCGAACCAGACTTCCTTGTATTTCCGGCTTGGAGCATTGGACATATTGATAGAGAGTACCTGCGACTTTTCCTTTTCGGTCAATCCGAGCAAGGATTGAATACTGTCGAACTTGTTTATGTATTTGCGTTGGTCGAGCAGGATTTTACAGTCGCTGTTGTTGATAATACTTTCTTTCACAATGGGCGAAGCGATAATATCATCGACCTCCTGGGTAACGACAATTGCTTCGCCAAAGAACTTACGGACAGTCTTGAAGAGGTATTTAATATACTCTGCCATACCTTCTTTCGCAATCGCTTTCCACGCTTCCTCGATTAATATCATCTTACGGATACCCTGTAACCGTCTCATTTTGTTGATAAAAACTTCCATAATGATGATGGTTACCACCGGAAAGAGGATTTTATGGTCTTTTATCGCGTCAATTTCAAAGACTATGAAGCGTTTGGACAATAAATCCAGTTGCTTGTCCGAGTTCAGAAGGAAGTCGTATTCGCCCCCACGATAGTAGGGTTCAAGCACGTTCAGGAAGTTGGCAATGTCAAAGTCCTTTTCACGTACTTTCTTCGCATCAAGGATTGCCGCATAATCCAACTGGACAAATTCATAGAATGTGTTGAAAGACGGAATAACCGTTTTGTCATATTTCAAACGGTCGATATACAGACTCACTGCGTTCGACAAGGCGACTTCCTCCGCCCGCGAGGGTGGCTCATTATCCCTTTTCCACAAAGTCAGAATCAGCGTTTTTATACTCTCACGCTTTTCAATGTCAAAGACGTTATCGTCCGTGAAAAATGGATTAAAAGAAATCGGATTTTCTTCGGTATACGTGAAATACACACCGTCCTGACCGTTCGTTTTCTGGTTTATCAGGTTGCAAAGACCTTGATACGAGTTTCCTGTATCCACCAAAACTATATGCGTTCCCTGCTCGTAATACTGGCGGCACATATGATTGGTAAAAAAGGATTTTCCCGAACCCGAAGGTCCCAAGATAAACTTGTTGCGGTTCGTGATAATTCCTTTTTTCATCGGCAAGTCGGAAATATCCACGTGAAGCGGTTTTCCGGAAACCCTGTCCGCCATTTTGATACCGAACGGACTGGGCGAACTGCGGTAGTTGGTTTCTTCCGTAAAGAAGCACAATGCAGGTTCGATAAACGTATAGAACGATTCTTCTGCCGGAAAATCCCCGCTGTTGCCGGGCATTCCCGCCCAATACAGAGTAGCGGTATCCACCGTGTTGTGTCGTGGCTTACATTCCATCAAAGCCAACTGCGAGCCGACATCGTTACGGATATGTTTGAGTTCTTCCACGTCATCGCTCCACGCCAGTACGTTGAAATGTGCCCGGATGGAAGTCAGCCCGAAGCTGTGGGCTTCGTTCAAATACTGGTCAATCCATTCTTTGTTGATTTGGTTTCCACGACTGTACCTTGAAAGCGACTGCATATTCCTTGCACTCTTTTCAAACTTCCGCAGGTTCTCCGCACTGTCTTCGATAAACAGGTATTGGTTGTAGATATGGTCGCACGATAAAAGTAAACCGACAGGGGACGCGAACGACAAACGGCAATCGCTCCGGTCGGTCGATAGTTTTTCGTAACGAATATCCGTTCCGATACGTCCGGGCAGATCTTCCACATCCGAAAGTGTATGCAGGCAGACGTGTTTACTGCCCACACGAAGCCCGTCGCTACCCAATTCCATATCCTGCAAGCAGGTAGTATCATCCAACGATAAGGCAAAATACTTTTCAATAAGTCCTGCCTTCTCGTTCGTTCCGGTTATCTCATCGGAACTGATACGGGTAAGGCGGATAAATCCGCTGTCATTCATTATCCGTTCAAACTGTCCGACGGCTTCCAGAAATTTTACACTTGTATCCTTATTGACCTCTTTGGGAATAATGTTCCCACGACAAAGCGACGAGAAATTGCTTTGCATCCCCATCCGCTCTTTGGTCGTTTTGGTCAGGAACAGGAAACACGAGTGGTTCAGGAACGGACGTTCGTTGAAGTGCTTTTCGAAGCTGCGGGACAGGAAACTCATATCGTCCTTATCGGTTTCGGGTTTATACGTTTCACGTACAAACCAATCTTGCTTGTGCACCACAGTATATTCCGGCAGAACTTTTACCGCTTTTGCCCAAGACGAATGTATCGCTTCGTATTCAGCACTCGTTACAGTAAACAGTTCCGGTAGCTCCACGTGGTAGGCGACGGTAATATCCGCGTCTTTGCTGATAATACAATCGTGTTCAACTGCCAGTAAGGGAAACTTGCTTTCAATGGTGGATGCTTTCATTATGTTACGCATACGCGACCTCCTTTCTTTTCCGTTTGAAAAGGCGGTGCGGAGTTTTCCTGTTAATCAGGTAGCGTGGATGTTGTTTGACAGCCATAACTTTCATCAAACCATATTCCCCGTATTTCTGATTCAGGTTAAAAGTCAGCCATACCAATACCGATGCAGCGATTACACCGAAGCCGATGCACACCCACTGGTCAATGCCAATCATATACATAATGACAAAAACCACGAAAACGGCGAGCAAACCTCCGGCGAATATGAAAAGGTATTGGGATTTCAAACCCTTGAATTCCACACTCTTTCCAATTCCTTTATTAATACTATATTCCATAATTTTTAGCTGTATGAAGCGGATTATAGGAAGAACGAGCGCAGAATGGTAGCGGCTACTATCAGGAAGATACAGGCACCAAACCACGAAGCGGCGGTTTTTGAGGTATCGGGGTCGCCACTCGAAAATTTGCCATAAACCTTTACGCCTCCGATCAAGCCGACGACGGCTCCGATGGCGTAAATCAGTTTCGTGCCAGGATCGAAGTACGATGTTACCATATTGGTGGCTTCGGTAATACCGCCAACACCGTTACCCTGTGCGAACGCACTTGAAACAGCAGCAAAGACTAAGGCTGCCGACATAAGAACTTTTTTCTTTGTCATATTGAGAAATTGTTAAAATGATAAGCGGGGTGGATAGTCCCGCTTACCGGGTTGATAAATCTGTTACTATTGAATTTTTTAGTGGTGGCTATCGTCGTTAGCCGTAATCTCTTTCTTTCATCTTTTCTTCGTTTTACATTATTAATACTGTTCGCTCTATGCGAAATCTTTGATATTAAAGCTGTCGGGAGCTTTCTTTCCGCTTCCGGTAGTTCCGGCTTCCTTATCTTTCAATTCATAAAAAGCCGAAAGGCTCTCTGCCATGAGGTCGGAAACGATTTTCTTTGCATCGGGTTTACCTGAAACCACCTGTTCAAACATATCGGTCTGCCGTATATCCAACAGGGTATCGCCAGCCTTTTTCTTTTGTTCGGGAGTGGCTTCGTCGGTTTTATTTACTGTGCGAACCATATTTCCCAAATCATCAAACTGAACTCCTGAAGCAAGTGCGGCTTGTGCCGTGCCTTCGACTTCTTCTTCCTCGTTCTCCGGCTCATCTTCGTTGTCGTCCGCCCGTTCATATTCGAGCGGGACATCTATATCCATCGGCTCGTTATCTTCATCGGGCGGAGTGTCGGAAAATGTTTCGTCCAATTCTTCCTGCGGTACTTCTGCCGACGGTTTTACCTCGTTAGGCGGAACAAATGTATTGGGATTTCCTGTCGGATTTTCAGTTTTTGGCGAGCTGGCAGCAAGTGGCTCCGATTTGGCAGTAAGTGGCTTCGCTGCACTTAAATCGAACCTACTTTTTCCTACAATATCCGACTTCAATCGCCCTGTTTCTTGGATTGAAGAACCTTGTCCGACAATGTTCTTTCTTCGCCTTTTGCCTACTTTCAGTCGCAGAAGATAAATTCCGACGAAAAGGGCATACAGGATAACTACGGTTATAAATATCTTTTCCATCTTACTTATTGGGGCTTAAATAGTCATCGTCGCAACTCTTTTTGTATAGTTCTGAAATATCGTCTTGAAAGGTTTCAAAATGGTGCTTCAACACATTGTCTATGTAGCTAAAAATGGAAACTTCATTGTCGCCAATGGTCTTCACAATCTTTGAAATCCGATTGTGGTATTTTTGGCGGATAGCGACCTGTTTTCCGTTTCTTGTAGGTATGTTCGCATTTACAAGAAATCGTCTTTTATAGATGTCGGTAGATTTACGTTCTTCGCTTGGAATAACTATCATTTCTACTTCCTGTTCGCCCGGAACAACTTTTTCACTCTCGTTTTGTTTCACTTGTTTTCGGTGGCGTATTGCTTTGGGTATCATTACCGCAGCAAGCACCACGAGGCAACACACGATAAGACCTATCGTCATCGTGGTGTCATTGTAAAAAATCGGATTGGGTATCATACATTTGTTGTTTATGGATTAGAAAATTGATTCGTTATTTTTGTTGTACAGTTCCGTTATCTCATCCTGATAAGCGGCAAAATGTTGGGTCAGCACATTGTCAATGTAGCTGAACAAAGACACCTGATTTTTACTGATAACCTGAACTATCTTCGTTATCTTTTCGTGGTGTTCTTTGCGGATATAAACCGATTTTCCTGTACGTGCCGTAATCCCGACTTCCTGAATGAACAGGCTTTCGTAATCGGGCGATTTGCTTCGTTTGCGTTTCGGTTCTTCACGGGAAGTTTCTTCCTGAACGGTCGCAACGGGTTGTACCGTTTCTTCGGATTCTGCTTCCTGTTCCTGCTTTTTCTCGTATTCGGGAACTAATGCTCTGGGTATGGAACTCGGATTGTTTCGTCGTTCCTTATTTTTGAATGAGGATATGACAAAACTTGCGTCTATCTCATTCAAATTCACTTCTTCTTTCTTTTTTGCCATGACTGATTATTTTAGGGTTTCCAACATTTCATTTATCAGGGCATCGAGGTTGCTACCCCTTACCAGTGCTTTGTCCGCAGGGAATAGCGTAGAACGAAACAGGGCTTTGTGGTTTACCGATTGTTCTCGACGAAATCGCTTGCTGTCGGGCAGGAATGTTTTGAAAAGCGGGAAACCCAGTTTGTCAATCACATCCTCATATACTTCGTAGAGTTCCGTTTTTTCACGCCCATCGACAAGATTCCAAAGCAGGTACAATCCTTTGATTTTGGCTTTGCCCGGCGTAATCAGGGCATCATTGACCGTAATTACATATTGCAGGGTACTTTCCAATACCAAGCGGTCGGCGCTTATGGGAGCTATGATATAGTCCATAAGTGAAAGCGTATGTACCACCGCAGGATTGTTGATAGTTCCCGGCAGGTCGAAAAATACGAAGTCGGGCTTCAATTCTTCGATTACGTCCTGTGCATCTTCCATAGCGTTTTCGGGACTGCTCTCGATAACTTCGTAAGCCTTTTTCCCCAACGCGGAAAATTGCTCGTAAGCCATGAGTTTGTAATGCTCATCGTCCATTGTCATTTGCATATCACGCTCACGCATTTCTGCAATCGAATGTTGCGGAAAGTCGCAGTCAATCACGGCTACATTGTAGCCACGTACATAGTGCAGGTAGGAAGCTACCAACACCGTAAGAGTTGTTTTTCCGGCTCCGCCCTTTTGGGTGCTGAAAGCCACATTCAAAATTTTCTTTTCCATTGTCTGAAATTTTTAATTAATAAACATTGTTTGTATCTCTGGTCGGCTATACAGCTATCCGCCTGTTTAGCCATTCGTTTAATCATTTGTCTATCCGTTTATCCGTCCGCACGTTCGAGCGTTTGGCTGTTTAGCTGTTTGTCCGTCCCTCTGTTTAACCGTTGGAATGTTTAGCCGTTTAGCCAGCCGTTTGTTTGTTCAGCCATTTATTTGGCTCTATCTCCATACAGCCGACTGTATGTTTTTATATCCGTACAGCTATTCGTTGGGCTGTCCGTCTGTTTGTGCATACAGCCGTTTTTCTCTGCAAATAAAAACCTAAAATCTCGCCTGCACACTACTTTTTCACGAGGTGGCAGCAAGTGGCGTCGATTTGGCGGCAAGTGGCTTCTCTCGCTGGAATACAGCACGTTACTTTAGACTGTAACTTTGCAGCATGAAACGTCGGGAGGTATTCGACCGCCATTTTAGCTCGCTTGGCTCGCATTCATATCTGCCCCTGTTCAGGGCAGATTTTATTTGCGACATGGCAAATAGCAAGCTGTATTTTTTGCTGCACGGAAACCGTTTTGCTGCAAAAAATGCTTGCCCCACAAGGGGGACGCAAAACCTCCGAAGTCGGGTTGCTGATTGAATCATTTCGGGCAATGATTGTATGGCGTCGGATGCCGGAACGACGGATTGTAACACTAAAAAAATCCGACGTATGAATGAAAATGTGAAGAACTCCTCAAAAAAGGGAAAAGGGGGACGTCCCCCCAAGAATAACGCTGCCGCTTACCGATACTCGGTAAACTTCACGGCTACCGAACACGCCCGGTTTCTCTCCATGTTTGAGCAATCGGGAGTACAATCAATGGCACGTTTTATTGCTGCCCGTGTGTTCGGGGACGAGTTTCGGGTGGTAAAAATCGACCGTTCCGCTATGGAATACGTTACCAAACTCACTTCGCTTTACGCACAATTCCGTGCGGTGGGCGTGAATTACAACCAAGTTGTAAAGGAGTTGCACAGCAATTTTTCGGAGAAAAAAGCATTGGCTTTGCTCTATAAATTGGAAAAGGCAACCGTGGAACTGGCAGAAACGGGTAAGAAAATTCTGGAATTATCGGAAGAATTTAAGGAAAAATGGTTGCAAAAATAAATATCGGAAGCAACCTGTATGGTGCGTTGGCATACAATCAGGAGAAGGTGGACGAAGGTCTGGGGAAGATATTGGGAAGCAATCTGGTCTTTGAACCTGCCGACGGCCAGATCAATGTTGCAGAATGTATGAATGATTTTATGCAGTTTGTTCCGGCTCACTTTCGTACCGAAAAACCCGTTTTTCATGTATCACTCAATCCACATCCTGATGACCGCCTGACGGACGACCAACTGGCAGACATCGGACGGGAGTACATGGAGAAACTCGGATACGGCAATCAGCCTTATCTTATTTTCAAGCATGAAGACATCGGGCGGGAACACATACATATCGTTTCGCTCCGGGTGGATAGTGAGGGAAAGAAAATTGACGGTTACAAGGAACATGAGCGAAGCAAAGAGATAACCGAACAGTTGGAACGCAAGTATGACTTGCATCCTGCGGAGGGACAGAAACGCTCCGAAGGGTGGGAACTTTCGCCTGTCGATATTTCCAAAGGCGATTTGAAAAAGCAGATTGCTTCAGTTATCAAACCGCTGGCTTCGATGTACCATTTCCAGTCAATGGGCGAATACAAAGCCGTTCTTTCTCTGTATAATATAAATGTAGAGGAATTGAAAGGCGAAGCGAAAGGCAAACCATATCGGGGGTTGCTTTATTCGGCAATGGACAGCGAGGGTAACAAAGTCGGCAATCCGTTAAAATCTTCCATTTTCGGAAAGTCTGTCGGTTATGATGGACTTGAAAAACGTATGGAGAAATCGACCGAACGTATTAAAACCAAAAACCTGAAAGCACATACGTTAAAAGTGGTATCGGAAGCCAAACAGGGCAGCCAAAGTGAGAGCGAGTTTCGGTCGAAGCTAAGGCAGCAGGGTATTGATGTGTTGTTCAGGCGTAATGATGAAGGATGTATCTATGGAGCAACATTCATAGACCATACCACCCGCACCGTTTTGAACGGCTCACGATTGGGTAAAGAGTATTCTGCCAATGTATTTAATAACTTGTTTGGCGGTCAGCAGGGACAGATACAGGAATCGGCACAGGAAAGTCGCTTATCCGATGTTTACAAAAAGCCGGAACAACTGAATTTTGATAACAGCCATTCTTCGGATAGTGGTTTGGGTGGTATTTTCTCAATTCTATCTCCCGAACCGGAGAATCACCCGAAAGATGAAATGCCGATTCCATATCGTAAGAAAAAGAAAAAGCGCAGGTATGGGAGGCAGATGTAGTTACCATTCCACATCATAGTAAATATCATCGTCATCAATTTCCATGTCATTAATATTACATTTCAATCGCTCTGTTTCCTTTTTCAGAAAACTTTCGTATTCTTTGTATTCATCTGTGTAAAATATTCCTCGTTTTAATAGTTCTGGAAGTTTCCTAAAAGAACTCTTGCCACCTCCAAGCACAAAATAGTCTTGATTAATACTTCGCATATAGTGATAAATATATTCATTTGCTCCATAAATACCTCCATCTATAAAGCCAATCAATTCTTTTGCCCCTACTTCATCGTAAGTGTTCATTGCTTTTTCGAGCCAAAATTCTAATTGCAAAATCATTGAAATATCAAATTTACTTGTTTCATAAAAACTCATATTGTATTTCAAGGCAGTCAATGAGAATAAAAAGTGTACCCAAGATATTTGTGTACCCAAATATTTGCTTGCTTCCAAAGAAAAATGGCTTGATTTTCTTTCTATTCGGCTATTATCTTTTGCTTTTCTTATTTCATAAGAAAAACCACTTATTAGTTTGTCCCGATTATCAAATCCTTTTTTATTAAGATTATGCTCATCATTCCAAAACTTACTAATAACTTCATATAAGCTATTTAGATCATCATAAGTTCCCCAAATTTCAACTCCTAAACCTTTTTTTGTTGGTACTAAGTAAATCATATGCTGTTTCTCAAATTAATAAATATTATGTTAATTATTTTTTAATTTGTTCTCCCAAGCTGTTTTATTATCTTCGTTTGGAACTGCAATTACCAAGATTTTGCGAGGTCTTGTCATTCCAACATATGCAATTCTTAATTCCTCACTTGCTGAGATATGGGTGTTTTTGTTTAATAGTGTTTTATAAGCACTGCCAATCCCTTTGGTTCTTAATATCATGAGTGCAGCATCAAAAGTTTCTCCTTTAACGCTATGAATTGTTCCATACCGATATTCTTTTTCTATGATTTGTTTATCTCCATTCAAAAACAATTGTGAAAAAGAACTCCCAGAGCTGTCTTTGTGAATATGCAGTTCTATCCCAGTATTGTTCTCTTTTAGAACAGCATTCGTCTTCACAACCCATTCTCCAATAGAAATGTCCGTTTTAGGGAGCATATTCATAAATGCGTACACTTGTGATTTGAGTGCAACAAAACCCATCTTAGAAATAGCAGTATCTATGTCATTTTCGGAACAAAAGGACAAGTCTAACAAAGTTCTTAGCAAAACTTTTTCTATTATTCTAAACCCTTCCTTGAAGCGATTATTATCGTATAAAAATTTGCCAAGTGCAAATTCCCTTGTATGATTATCTGTCCAGCTTTTTGCTCTGAAGTCTATCTCCGGAATTTCTAAAATTTCATTTATAATACTTTTGCTACGGTAAATTATAGCTGTAGATTCTTTGCTTACAACAATACCTTGTTGCTGACATTCTGCAATAAACTCTGAGACAATTTGAGGTAGATTCTTGTCATAGACAATAACTTTAGGCTGGAATTCAAATTGAGCGACTTCCTCATTAACAGAAACAGAAGCGTTTTCCAAAGAGGATATTCCGAAAGTAAAACTGCAAATATTTTGAGAACTCCTACGATTCTCATTTAAAATCATGGAATTTTCCCATTCCGTATATTTTTGAGTAAGTAATTCTGGTTTAGCATCATTCCATTCGAAAATAGCCTGATCAGGATCACCTACGAGCATTACTTCCGACAGCCCATTTTCTATAAGTAAATCAATAATCCTCATTTGAATGTCAGAAGTGTCCTGTGCTTCATCTACTATCAAATATGGAAATCTTATGGCAATAGCTTTAGCAATTTGCGGATATGCTTCAAGAATCTTCATGGCGAAAAAATTAGCATCGTTTTGTGTAGCATAGCCCGCTTTATTAAACCGTTTTTTTGCTCCTGTAATATGCTTGTTTTGTTGCCAATCTGCATTCATTTTTTTAGGTTGAACTGCATACATAGAGCCATCTATTGAGTAACTGATATTATCGAATAAGGAACTACTAAAATCCTTTCCGCTCCAAACACCATGAGGCTCCCCGACCAAAGTAGGACGACCATTGCACTTTAAGATTAAATGCCCAAAGGGAAGGAATATATATTTATACCCGTTGGCGGAATTAAATTAGTGCATATTTAATTTGTCCAATGGGTTTGTTATTAATCTTGTTTATATATTGAAGGATTGTAAGTGCACTAATTTTCCCCGTAATTCTGGTAAACAATCCTT
>JAQWFH010000037.1 GCA_028704515.1 Eubacteriales bacterium | reverse complement strand
ATCATAAAAGATCCGTCCAATCAGAATTACTTTATGATAGGGCATATCTTCTAAACACTTGAACAATTATGTATATCAGCAGAGAAGACTTTGAAGCATGGATGGAACGAATCATGTACCGCTTCGATAAACAGGATAAAACCCTTGATAAAATGAGTAAACAAAGGAATATGTTGGACGGAGAATTATTGCTTGACAATCAGGATTTGTGTCAGCTACTCCATATAAGTAAGCGAACGCTACAACGCTATCGCAGTACAGGCGAACTGCCTTTTCAGACGGTTTACCAAAAGACCTATTATAAAGAAAGTGATGTACATACGTTCATCAGAGAAAATTTTAATAAAAAAAGGAATGGCAGAAAACCACCGGAAAAACCGTGAGGGCTGTTTAATTTCAATACATTCATTTTTAGAAATTTCAGTTTGACAGAAGCCCGTACCGTCGTGATGACAGGCACGGGTTTTATCTTTTCGATTCCATATAATTCTATTCTTAAAGATCCGGTTTGATTTTATTGCAAACTATTGAGCGTTTTATTAAGTTCCGTAATTCTCTCAATCAATTTATCAAAAGGTAGGGAATCGCCGTATATCATTGTTTCCTGCATGGTTTCATAATCCTTTCTCCAAGAATCCATAATTTCTGCAGGCGGGATTATGCAAATAACCTGCGGACGTAATAATGAATAATCAAATCCTTTTATCCCCATAAATGTTTGTCGGTGTTTGATTACCGATTCGTAGAGTTCTGTATCTTTCAGTGCTTTGGAAGATATTGGCGTTTGCATGATTTGCACAATGTCGTAAAGGTGTCGCGACATTCGCTCGGTACGCATGGCTTCTTTCGGCTTTGCAAATTCTTCTTGAAGCAAGCAGATTTTCTCTAAAAAAGTACGTTCAGGTGCAACCGCTCTGACTTCAAAATGAGGCTCTGTGAATGGAGCGTTTGTATATACCCTGTCAATGAAAGAAGATAATCGAACAGGCGTTATCGGTTCACTCATAGAACGACCGCTGACCTCTACAAGAACTTTACGTTTGATATATTGAAGTTCCTCAAATACAGATTGATATTCTATCTCGATTATCTCCGGGTCTGTCGTAGTAACAGGCGTAATATCGACATTGACAGTAAACTTACTGCTATTGATTCCGTCTGTTATAAGTTGTTCCCGTAAATCGACCTGCATTTTCTCACGGACAAACGAACAAGAAGCACGACGTAATTTATCACTGATTTGTGTCTTTGAGAGTGTGCCGCTAAATCCCAAATACTCACGGTCTATACCAATATCGGCATCTTCGGAAAATCGACTGATTAAACGCCAACATTTACTCAAATTAGTGCCACCTTTGAAAGACAAATGATCGGCGTAAGGCAGGGAAAACAATGCTCTGAGAACAGCCGTTACCCACCAGTCCTTTTCAATTATTTGTTGGTTCAGACCTGTTTCCGCCTGTACTCTTTGAACGATTTCCCGTTGCTCTGCATCTGTCAAATCTATGTATTTCATACGTTTTGAAGGGTTTTACGCACCCATATCGGTGCCAACTGTATATCGTTTTGAAATTGTTCCGGACTTACTTTTTTCAAGTGCGTTTTAATGATTTCAAGCTGTTCAGAAGTAATATTACCTTCGCCTATTTCACGCATAGCGGTAACTATCAACATCATCATTTGTGATTGATAGGCAAAATTACGCATCTCGGAAGTATGTTTGAATAAAATACCTTTGCCTTTGCCAATGGAAACACGACGGGGAGAGCCGTCGGTAACAAAAACCACATTTGCAGGAACTTGTGTCGATAACCCAAGCATATTGAGAACGTATGCTCCTGTCGGCATAATCCGCACTCTGTCCCGTTTGGCAATACCGTTAGCGACTTCTTCTATACTTGGCGGAATAATACCACTTCCCCATTTGGTATCTATTTTAGGATAATAATAAATTCCTTGTGCTACACGGATAATGACTTCCGACTGGCACAAACGCACCAAGGCGGAGCGGACAGCATCCGACGAGCCGAAAGAAGAGAAATCGTCAGGGAAGAACAATTCTCCCCTCTCGGAAGAAAGGATTTTATCCTTAATTTGATTGAAAGCACTTTGCATACAAATAATTTTGCCACAAATATACGATAAATTTGTGGCAAAATAGAATTTCAATAAAAACCTATGTGAGATTATCAAATCTTGAAACCCTTAGATGTATCTTTCTTCTCTACTTTCAGCGAACTACCACCCTCCGATGCAATTAAAAGCCTGTCGCCCATAATTTCTTTCACTCCCTGTAAATTGTTGGGTAAAGAAGTCTCCCGGACAGAGGCAGTAGGTTGGTTTGCACTGTTTACCGAAACGGCATCGTTCTGTACGCTCTCCTGCCCCTCACTCTCCTCGATTGGTTTTAGCGAGAGTTGGATTTCACGGTCCAATTTAATCAGGTCATCTTTCAGCACTTTCAGTTCAGGTTCTTTCCGCCAAGTGGCTTCGACGACATCTTTGAGAACGGGAATATCCTTTTGCAATTTCTCATTATCCGATTGGTATTTCTCCAACAATTTAGGCATCGTATCAAGTGCATTCAGAAAATTTTGTGCTGCTGTCTTCGGGTCAGAAGCAATATAACCGTGATTGTAATTGTAAAGAATACCTCCTTCCCCTTTGGCAAAAAAACGGTTTTGTATCACATCAAAACCGTCTTTATTGCTCGTTTCGGATTTTACCAATAAATCAAAATCATAAAGTGTACCAATTTTATCGTGTGCTCCGTGAGTCCGGGCTTTGTCGGCTATCTCATTTAATTTTATTCCAACCTCTTTCGGATTACTTCCCTGCAAACCGTCCAATAAAACAGGATTCAGGCGGGTAACGCCATCCGATTGAAACTGAACACGGGAATTAAATGCTTCCATATCTTTGGATATACGGCTAATTATACCGTTATTTTTCTCCACATCGGACATAATACCTTCCAGCTTATGGCGGGATGATGATTTACCTCTGGTAAACGCCTGTCGTTCCGATTCAAGGGAAGCAATCTTCTTCTCCAAGCGGGCTTTTTCCAACAGTTCGGTATTACCGGAAAGGATAGCCACATATTCAGAAAAGTTCATTCCGCCTTTTTCATCCATACTCCCCTCGTCGATGGTACGGCTACCCATTGAGTTGTTTTTCAACTGGCGGATAAACAGCTGCTTGTTATGCAACAAACCAAATTTATAAGCGTCCAATGATTTTTCAACAGCGTAAATCAGTACATCCACTTTATTGCCGGCATACAGTTTGGCAATATCGTTGCCTTTACGGATTCCCCGACCGTCTCGCTGTTCAAGGTCGGACGGTCGCCAAGGAGCATCCAAATGATGAATGGCAACGCATCGTTTTTGGGCATTTACACCTGTTCCCAACATTTCGGTAGAGCCAAACAAAACACGGATCTTGCCCTCGTTCATATCCTTTATCATCGTTTTGCGAGCCTTGTCCGTCTTTGCCTCCTGAATAAAGCGTATTTCGTGAGCGGGGATTCCATAGTCATCCATCAGTTTACGCTTTATCTCGGAACAGGGATTCCATTCGCCGGGTTTGTAGGTCCCCAAATCAGAGAAAACAAACTGAGTAGCGCTATGTTGGTCAAACTTGTTGTAATAATCCGCTACCATTTTAGCAACGTGTGAAGCTTTGTTATCTATATGGTCGTCGTACTTTACGGGGTCAATTAACCGCATATCGAGTGACATTTTGCGGGCATAATCCGTTGCAATCAGCATCTTTGCTTTTTCTTCGCTTTCCGATAGCGGAGCACGTCCTAAGATTTCTCCTTTGCCTGTTTTAGCGAACTCTACCAACTTCTGAATAAATTCCTGCTGGTCGGGCGTAGGCGGAATATTGTGCAGGATTTCATTCTTGACAGGCCGGTCGATGCCAATATCTTCGGCGGAGCGATAATCCGTAATTTCGGCATAAAAAGCCGCCAATTCGGGTACTTTGATAAAATACCGGAAGCGTTCTTTCTGTACAATCTCGTTCGTTACCGAAAATTCATAGTCTATCGATTTTTTGGCAAAAATAGCCGCCCAGGCATCGAACGTATTTATGTTCTGCCGTTCCAGTTCGTTTGGCCGGAGATACTTGAAAAGCAAGTATAACTCGGTCAGCGAATTGGAAATGGTTGTACCTGAAAGAAAAGTGGCTCCCAAATCCTTTCCCGTCCTGTCCTGAATGGTACGCAAGGCGAACAGCATATTCAGGGCACGTTGTGAGCCTTCGGCATTTCCCAGACCTGCCACACGGTCGTGGCGGGTGGTAAAGGTCAGGTTCTTGAAGCGGTGCGATTCATCAACGTACAAGTGGTCGATACCCATAAGACGGAAATCTACCGTATCATCTTTCCGGTTTTCAATCTGATAAGCGATCGTATTTAACTTGGCTTCAAGATTAAGTTGTCGCTTAACCAGACCTTTCTCCATTGCACGGGAAATTTCCTTGCCCTGTGCCCTTAATACTTCCAAATTTTCTTCGACCGAATCGAGTTCCGCCTGTAAGATGCGTTGCTGTATCTCGGGCGACTGGGGGATCATACCAAATTGCTCGTGCGTCAAAATAATGGCATCCCAGTTGTTGTTCTTCATTTCGTTGAAGATCTTCGCCCGTTTTGCAGGGGTAAAATCTTCCTTACCCGGATACAGTACTTTCGCATTGGGATAAGCCGTACAGAAAGTTTGGGCTATCTCGTGTACATTGGCTTTGAGAGCCATAATGAGGGGTTTGTTAACCAATCCCAACCGTTTTTTCTCGTAGGCACTCACGCACATTATCAAGGTTTTTCCACCGCCCACCTCGTGGTCGATAATGCCCCCGCCGTTGAGTTTATCCATCCAAACCGCATCTTTTTGGCTCTTGTAGAGGTCGGGAATACCCAAACCTTTCAAGTCCAATCCGGGAAACTCCTGATGGCTGCCGTCGTAATCGGGACGAACGAAGCAGTTGAACGTGCGGTTGTATTTATCCGCCAACCGGTCTTTGAACTCCTGCGACTGTTCACCCAACCATTCGGTAAAACCGTTGCGTATCTCGTCAATCTTGGAATTGGCGAGTTGGATGGATTCGGAATCTCTCACTTTAACGTCTTGCATTTCTCCGTCAACCAATTTTCGTACTTTCTTGGTAATATCGGGAGAGGTATTGTGCAAAGCGTGTTTCATCAACGCAATTCCGTCATAACTCCGACTTTGTGCCTTGACAGCGTATTGATCCCAAATCTTGATATTCTTATGGTCGGCTTTCAGACTGTATTCATCCCGGCTTTGTGCATAGTGTACCGACACATCGGTATCGAACAAGTACGAAGCATACTTGCTGTAAATGCCTGTCGGAATCCATCGTTCTCCAAAATTGAAGTCCAAATCCTCAAACGGTATTGGACGGGGCGTTGCTTCCCGAAGTGCTGTGAGGGATTCTTTTGCGGATTCATTATCGGGATGATTGTCCAGATAACGTTCGACGTATTCGGCTTTGGAAATTACATTGCCACTTATGAACTTGTCCGCGATTTCATAAGCACCGATCATCGGATTAAAGAACACCTGCCCTTTGAGCTCGCCTAAAATCTCTTCCGAAGTGCCACCTGTAAGCCTTGCCATATAGTCAAGATTAACGGTCGCGTATTTGTTGAGCGAAGCGGTCAGGGCTTCCCGTGCGTTATCGGCAGAAGTTATTTCGTTCGGATTGAAAGCAACCGGTTGTTGGAAAATATCGGCTTTGACAGCTTTGCCGTTGACATAGCGTTCAAGGGACAGAATTTCCGTTCCTCCGGCATCCATTTTAATAAGGCTCAGGTTTTTCGCGTCGTTTATGTTTCCGAAACGACGGGTAAAATCATCATAAAGCCTGTTGAGCATTTCACGCAAGGCGGGATTGGCTTCCAACCTTGTTGCTTCGTTGCTGTACAGGTGGTGATAAGTATCCCGTATTTCGATGTAAAGGGATGCTTTCGCCTGCTGTGTTCCGGTGAGCTGAAGCGGATGGAACATCGGCTGAAATCCGTTCAAATCACGTAAATAACCGATACGGTTGTTATTGTCCGTTACCAATGTGCCTTCCCGATAATGGGATGGAATATCTTCCGGTTGGAAAGGGACAGGTTTCAAACGCTCCTGTTGTTCCCGTTCAGCTTCCGCCCGAAGGTTTTCCAATTGTTCTTCCCGACGTGCATCAAATACAGGATAAGCCTGTGCTGTTTCCTGTTGCAACTGTTCCCTTTTTTGAGTGGCTTCATACTGCAATTCTTCCCGCCAATCCATAAAAAGAAGTTCTTGTGGTTTGCTTTCCTGCTTTTGAGGCTTCTTGCTCCGTTTTCTTGGTTTATTAGCCTGACTGCGTTCCTCTTGGGTAAATCCGAAAAGGTCATAGAGCGTAATTAATGGTTGCTCTGTAACAGGCTTCGGTTTTGCCTCCGGAGTCGGCTCTTTTTTAATGGCAGGCTTGTCCATATCGAAAAGAGTAGTTGCCAATCCGGAAGTTGGCTTGTTTAGGGTTTGCTTTTCAGATTCATTTTTAGTCGATTGTTCTATGGTATGAGTTTCTCTTTCATTCCGTGATAGCATATTTTTATCAGAAAACCAATGTTCTTCAAGTGCTTCCCAAAAAGGGTCAAGTTCATCCGTTTGCCAAAGAGGATTGAGGTCGTTGGCATATACGGCTTCTTCTGATTCAGGTTTCAACTCTATTTCTTCGGTGGGCAAAGACTTTATTTGTTTTTGTTCCGAAGTATCTTGTGCAAAGCTTTGGTATAGTTGTAAATCCAAATGTCGGGAAAAATCTTCATCCAGCATTTTCCGCAGGTCTTTGGCGATACCGTCCACTCCACCCTCGTGCGTGAAGACAATGGCAGGTTTGCCGTATGGGTCGGTATCTATCTTTGAACCGGTCTGCACCACCCTGTCGAAATCACGGAACAGGTTGTTGATGGAAATACCGTTTGACAACTTGCGGGATTCGATAAAATTCTGCTGCCGTTGATTCAATTCCGTATTTTGACTGTTGCGTTGCAGGATAATCAAATCGCTGCCGACATCCGTTCCGGCGTGGTCGGTAAAGAGGTTGTTCGGCAGACGGATAGCCGAAACGATATCGCAGGTGCTCATCAGGTATTCACGTATCGGCTTGTTTTGCTCTGAATTAAGTACGCCCTGTGAAGTGATAAAAGCGATTATTCCGCCTTCTCTGGCAGTTTGCACACTCTTTACAAAGAAATAATTGTGAATAGCCTGTGTCGATTGTTTGACCGTCGGTATCTCGTGGTTGGATAGCAGCGGGTCGAATACGGCAATATCGCCAAATGGAATATTGGATGCTATTACATCGAAATGCTGTGCGTAACGTCCTTCCATTTTCTCGTAACCCTCAATCCGCACTTTATCTTGCGGGTAAAGGTGTGAGAGGATTTTTCCCGTGAGCAAATCCTTTTCAAATCCGGTTACTTTGGCTTCGGGTGCGGTTTCTTTGAAAGAGGCAATAAATGCACCTGTGCCGGCACTGGGTTCTAAAAAGCGAGTCGGTGTGATACCGTTATCTTTCAGTGCATCTGCCAACGCGTCAATAACAGGCTTTGGCGTATAAAATGCCGTTAGGATAGAGCTTTTCAGGGAACTGACATAGCGTTTATAGACTTCCGGTGTGGGAGAACTTTCACGGAGTACCTCGTGAAGTGCCTGCACCAATGGAAAAAGCTCGACTTCGGACTTAGACCACCGCTCAATATCTTCGGGTTTTTCCACAGGATTAAGAATTGCCTTAATTCCTCCGAAACCTGAATAGTTGGCGAGTATTTCCCGCTCTTCGGGAGTTGCCTTTCTTTGTTCCTTATCGAGCCTTAACGCCAACTTGACTGCATCAATGTTCTGACGCAAATGAGCCCGCTTATTGTAACTCATTTTCGAGCAAAATCAGGATTGTGCCGACAAGCTCTGCATAGAGCGACTGGTACTCGGTCGTCTCGGCAAAATCATCGTTCAGGTTGTAGTTGGAAAATACCGCCAGACATTCGGGCATCAATTCTTTCGCTTTTGCTTGGGCTTCATTGGGAGAAACTTCGTCGAAGAACTCGTTCCAAAGGATTTCCACAATTACATTGTAAGGAGAGAAATGCAAACCTTTGAATAAGGTTTCGT
The DNA here is from genome assembly GCA_028704515.1 of Eubacteriales bacterium. Lineage (GTDB taxonomy): Bacteria > Bacillota > Clostridia > Peptostreptococcales > Anaerovoracaceae > UBA1440. The sequence continues at coordinate 11,729 of JAQWFH010000037.1, read as the reverse complement.
TGGCAATTTCGGCTGCCTGAATATGGTCTAATCCGCTTTTTACGGCTTCGCTGTACGCTTCGGCTGCCATATCCCCACGTCCTGCAATAAAGGAAAGGTCATTTGCTTTGTCGGGGTGGGAATCACGTAAAAAGGATAGTAAATTAAGGCGGAAGTAGGACATTTCCGCAGGCTCTAAATTTGAATTGTATTTCATACTGATGAATTTTTTAGTGGTAAAATTGTTGATGTAGATATGCAAAAGGCACCGGGGTATCCCTCCCCAGTGCCACCACTAAAAAAATCCAACAGTACATATCCAACAATTTCTCGTCAAACTTGTGGCTGTATGAACTTTCTTAGCGGTAAAGATACTACTTTTATTTCCGTTTTTTGTTTTTCGGGGGAAATTCAAAAACTGTTTTATAGGCTTCGTCAAAAGCTACGGCAGCATCAAAAGGCTTGTTTTCTTTGCTCTTAAAGCCTTTGATAACGCCTGTTTTGCCTTTGGTAAGCAGGTCTTTCAGTTGTCCATCGGTCAGGTCCTTGCCCGACTTGTTCCGGAACACAGTCAATCCGCAGTCTTCATTATTGCACTTGGCTACTTTTAGGTAGAAAACGATCTGACCGTTTTTACATTTCGGACACGGACAACTTTCTTTTGTATTGCCACTTTCAATTTTACTTCCCAACAGTTCGGTGGTAATCTGCGCGGCATACACTTCAATCTCCCTGTGGAAGGTATCGGCATCCATTTCACCCGAAGCTATCTTATTCAAGGCACTTTCCCATTCGCCCGTCATACCGATATCCGCAATCTTTTTATCACGGACAGCTAAATACACCACCAATCCTTTGTTGGTCGGCACAAGGGATTTTTTCTCCCTTATGATATACTCGCGAGAAAATAAGGTTTCAATAATACTTGCTCGTGTAGCAGGCGTACCGATACCTGATTCTTTAATGGCTTCCCGTTCGGCTTCGTCAGTCAGGTCTTTGCCGCAGGTTTCCATTGAAGACAATAGACTGCTTTCCGTGTGCAAAGGTCGGGGCTTGGTTTGCTTCTCCAACAGTTCCGTTCCGTTAATGGGAAGTACATCTCCATTGGATAAGACAGGAAGTGTAGAAACATCATCTTCGCCTTTTTCATCATCGGGTGCATTCAATACTGCTCTCCAACCCGGAATAAGGATAACACTGCCTTTAACAGAAAACGAAACGCCCGAAGCATCCAACGAAACGTTTGTGTTTTCTTTGGTGCATTTACCCGAAAAGGCTTCCAATAGCCGGGCAGCAATCATATCATAGATAATACATTGGTCGGCTGAAATATCTTTTGGCGTATTTTCGGTAATTATCAGGGCGTGGTGGTCGGTAACTTTTTTATCGTTTACCGAACGCCTGTTCAAACTTGCTTCCGACAATGTTTTTGCATAGTTGCCGAATGAAGAATGATTGGAAAGCATACTGATAAGGGCAGGTATTTCGGCAAAAACATCATCGGAAATATAACGGCTTCCGGTTCTCGGATAAGAAATGAGCTTTGCTTCATAAAGCGATTGTGCCACAGACAGGGTTTTATCTGCCGAAAAACCGTGCCGGCTATTGGCTTCTTTCTGCAAGGTGGTCAGGTCGTAGAGTAAAGGCGGCTCCTGACTTCCTTGCTTTGTTTCCACGTTGACGACGCGGACTGATTCTGACGAGCGGATACGTTCTAAGATTGTGTCTGCGTCCTGTTTCGCATTGTACCGTTCGGTGGAAATTACAGCAAATTGGACTTCATCTTTTGCCGTGTGCAATCTGAATTGAAAATAGGTTTGCGGTTTGAACTCCTTGTTTTCTAGGTATCGGCTGCATATCATCGCTAGTGTGGGTGTTTGTACCCTGCCTAACGACCATACGCCGTGTCCGGCTGATATGGAAAGGGCTTGCGAGGCGTTTATTCCCACAAGCCAATCCGCTTGACTGCGTGCTTTGGCGGAACCGTACAAGTTGTCGTATTCTTTTCCCGGACGAAGATTTTCCAAACTTTTTCGTATAGCCTGGTCGGTAAGCGAACTTATCCAAAGTCGGTCGAAAGGTTTATTACACTCCAAATAGCTATAAATGTATCTGAATATTAGTTCTCCTTCGCGACCCGCATCGGTTGCGACTACAATACGCTCACATTTATTGAATAGTTCTCGGATAACTTTCAGTTGCTTCATCGTTCCCGGATCGGGCTTGTATTCCTTGCCTTCCTTTACTTGACGGGGCAGCAACTTAAATTCTGACGGAAGTATCGGCAGGTTTTCAGCCTGAAATCCTGTGATACCATAATCCTGCGGCATTGCCAATCCGATGAGGTGACCGAATGCCCACGTAACGGCATATCCATTACCCTCCAAATAACCGTCCTTGCGGTTATCTGCACCAACGATAGCCGCTATATCGCGGGCTACGCTTGGTTTTTCTGCTATTATTACTTTCATTTCTGAGATGGATTTTTTTAGTGGTTGATTTTACATTTTATGTCCTGTATTTTTCTTTACAGTTCGTCGATTGTTCTGTTGCTGACTTTCGGTCGGTTGCTGCTGACCTTGTTTCAAGGGCTCTTTGGAATGTTTGGTCGCTTCATTGGTCTTTCCGTGTGAATTAACAGCCACTTGTGTTTTGTTTCCTTCGGCTACCTTAATATCCGCTCCCTGCTTTTTGGCTCTATCGGGATTCCATTTGAAAAAGTCGAGTTTGCCTTTTTCCTGATTTACTTTCACGTATGCGTTGAAAGGTTCGCCCTTTTCGTCTTTCAACATTCCCTGCACATAGACGGATTTACCTTCGCGGAGTGAATTTTGCTGCTTTTCATCCAAATCCACCCCTAAAAGTTTTTTGGGAATACGCACTTTATTCTGTTGGTCATCGTTTTGACTTTGACTTTGTTCCCGTTTGTTTTCCTGTCTATACTTATTACGGTCTAATCCGTCGTAGGAAAAATCGTATCCACCTTTGGAAGCGTTGAACTGAACGTAAGCATCGAACTTTCGGGGGTTCTCCGTGCCGATAGTACTCTTAGAGGTCATTTCCTCGACCAATACTTTCTTCCCCTCTTTGAGTGCCTGTTGCTGTTCGGGAGATAGTTCCGCACCTTTGAGGTTTTGAGAAACAGTCAGTTTGTCAAGCGGTACGGCTTCCAAACGGTTGGTAAGTTTGTCGATGGATACCAACGACGGCACTTTTTCGCCATTGGGTTGTAATTCTACGACACGTCCGGCATTGCCTGTTGCCAACAAGTTTTCTTTCACATCATTTGGCAGCATAATTCCTTGAAACGGTTTATCCAAATCGACCTGTTGCTGAAAGGGATGCGGAATGAATTTCAGGCTTCCGTCGGATTGTTCTTCCAATGACAGGCGGGCTTTCATCGGATAGTCCATTTCGTCGATATTAGGATTAATATCGACAAGGTGCGGGGATTTATAGCCGTAACTCATCGCTTTGAGTTCACCTTCCAAATTTTCAGGTTTGATGCCATATTTCTGATACTCGCTTTCAGGAATGCGGTTGGTGTCGAACTGGGTAAAATCATTCGTCTGTTCGTTTGTACTTTGTTTTGTTGACGTTTCCATTTTTTCTTCTGTTTTTGTGGTTACTGTTTCTTTTTCTTTTTCTTTTTCTTTTTCTGTTGTTTTAGTCGATTGTTCCTGCTCATTGCTTAGGTAATCTTTCGGATTGATACGGTACTTTTCCAAATCTTTTTCGCTTATTTTTAGAACTTTATCAAGCATATCAACCGTAACCGCATAGAAACCTGTATGCGAGGGGTTTTTAGCCTGATTAAAGAAGTTCTTGAAAAAGTTTTCGAGTGGATCGGCGTGTTTGTCGATTTTGATAAAATCGGTTTGCGTCGCCTTCATCGGGTCAATGGCGTCAATCTTTCCTTTCTTGTCGATGCCTCTCACGACTTTGAGTTTGTTACCCTCTCCTTCATCCCGCATCAGGAGAACTTTGTCTTTCGGCTTTAATGTTTCATCCATACTTAAAACTGTTTTTGTTACGCATCAATATTAATGCGTAACGAAAGTAGTTCTAATCAACAGGCTGACAGCGGTTTTTGAAGCAGGTGGCAGTGTGTGGCGTTGGTTTGACAGTGTGTGGCGTTGTAATATATTATAGATTTAATCATCTCCAAAAATCAGCCAAAATAAACGAGAAATTTCCAACAAATACGATCCTTGTATTTCGAATATTTAGTATCTTTGTGGTTGGAATTTAAATACTCTACTACACTGATTTAAATTGAAAGCATTTCTTTTTATAATAAATATAGTCGCTTTTATGGGAGTGCTACTTTGGTTTATTTTTGAACCAAGTTGGGAGTCCGGCTCCTCTTGCGGAATTGCCTTTGCCGCATTAATTAGCCAGTTTTTTTTGAATGACGCTGTAAAGAAGATTGTTAAAAAGGGAAAAACTGTTTCGCACAATAACTCTCAAAATAAAATAGATAACATGAGCCAAACCGCCGGAGATAATTCTTCTCAATATCAATCTGGCGGAAATATGACTATAAATAAATGAGTAATATCAACGAAACAATACCAACATTAGGGCAAACTGCCGGGAATAACTCTTCTCAATATCAAGCAGGGGGAGATATGACTGTTAATAATTACAATGGTTTCCCTAAACCTTATACTCAATATTTAAAATTGGTAGAAGAGTTTGAACAAGAACTCGAAAATGGAAATATTGAGTTTAGGGAGTTCATAGATAAAATACAGCACTATACCGCAACTATTGATGGTTTTGTTGGGCTTGAACCAAAACTCACAGAGGCAGGTTTTGAAAATGATATAGATTGGGCTCAACAAATGAAAGAGTATTTTTATAAAAAAATCACAGAGAACAATTTATCCAAAGCAACCCAAAAGATTTATGCCTTCTTATTAGCAAGGATTTATGTTCTTTTCAATTTGCATATAAAAGGTGCTGTAAATGACGGCGTTTCCAAGGATGTTATTCGAGAAATGATTATCGAGAAAGTTATTCAACCCGTTCAAGATATGTTAGGAGAAAATAATGTTCTTGATTTATATGATGATGACATTACTGCAATGATTTATTTTTTAACCGGAAATTGTCACATAAGATGGAAATAACTATATGATAGTATATCATCCTGTATATGATACATACCACTGTTTAACCCGAACTCTAAAAATTCTTAGATGTTTGGGTGAAAAATCTCATGAAAAAGATAGAATAAAAATCTACGATTATTATTTTCTATTTCCTTGTGAAACAGGAAATATCACATTGCCGGGACAATTTTCTACATATAAAAAAATATGTCAAGCAAATAGATATAACAAAGTCTACGATATAAGAAATACTTTTTCCCAATTAGAAAGTGTACAAGAAACCGCATATAGGGCATTAGCAGCCTTTGGTTTTATTGACAATGATTTATTGTTTGATGATATACTAAAGCTAACAGATAATTCCATACCTGACAATCTATTGTTTGATTTAACTGACACTGAAAATGCTTATATGGAGCTGGTTGTAGCTTTTTTTGAAAATATATCTATCCTTGAGTTGAAGAAAAGAACAAAATTAATGGAGTATCGATATGAGTTTTTTGAAACTAAATAAACTTCTGGTAACAAAAGAAAGTGATACCGCTTATTATGAAGAATTTCATGAAGGAATTAATATAATAAGAGGGGATAATAGTTCAGGAAAATCAACTATTTCAAATTTCATTTTCTTTGCTCTCGGAGGTGAATTTACAAATTGGCTACCGGAAGCTGCGAGCTGTAATTATGTATATGCAGAAGTCGAATTAAATAGTGTTATTCTTACTTTCAAGAGGGAAATTGAAGCAAAGCAAATGAGACCAATGTCTATCTTCTTTGGTAAATTAGAAGATGGATTGAAATCAAATTATGAAGGATGGCAAACATATCCTTATAAAAAGTCTTCAAACGCAGAAAGTTTTAGCCAAATAATATTTAAAGCATTAGAATTTCCTGAAGTCTCAACAGATAATCAAGAATCAATAACAGTCAATCAGATTTTAAGATTAATCTATATTGACCAATTAAGCGCCTTGGATAGTTTAATGAGAAATGAAGATTTCGATTCCCCTCTAATTAGAATTGCAATTGGAAATTTGTTGCTTGGAACGTACGATGATGACTTGTTAAGGCGACAAATGGTATTGAAACAGAAAGAACGAGAATTATCAGAAATAAAGAAACAAATAGATGCAATCGAAGAGGTTTTTGACAATTCCCCTTTTGAATTTGACAAAGCAAAAATAAAATCTTCTTTAGATGAAAAACAGGAACAATTAAAACGGGTATTAAACACTTTAAAAGCGCCAGACACAATTGCTGAATCAGTCAAGAAAAACGATGTAAAAAATGATATAAAAAAATTAAGAGAGAATCTTATTCGGATTAAAAACGAGTACGATACCACATTAAAATTTATTGATAAGAACAAAATGTCATTAGTTGATAGTTCTGATTTTATTGAAGTTCTTCAATCTAAATTAGTCGCAATTAAGGAATCTTTAAACTCACGAGATGTTTTAGGAACTATTCCTCTTCAATATTGCCCAGTATGTTTGGAAAAGCTTGATGATAACGTAGGAGAGAATCATTGCAAACTTTGCAAACAAGAAGTAAAAGAAAATCCGGGAAAATCCAAACTTTTACGTATGCAGCTTGAGATCGAAATGCAAATAAAAGAATCGCAAAAAATATTGAAGACTAAAGAAAATAAAGTTGAAGAGTTGGATGCTTCTCTAAAAGAAATTTCTCGTTCTTTAGTGAAAGCACAGGCTGATTACGATGTTTATATAAATCAATCCAGAACAAGTCTTGAAATAAAATTTGATCAATTATTGGAACAAAAAGGAAAACTAAATGCAGAAATTGATTTCTTAGGAAAACAAATACAGTTGATAGAATCTTATGAAGATTATAAAAACAATCAATATTCCTTAAAAGCTCAAATAGATAGACTTAAAGAAGAAACGGAACGTTTGGCGAATCTTCAACGGAAAAAGAGTTCTACTGCATTTTCGAGAATACAGTATTATGCTTTAGAACTATTGAAGGGAGATGGGGCATATGAAGAGAAATTCCAAAATGGACAATCTGTACAAATAGATTTTGGTAAAAATTCATTTTATCTTGATGGACGTAATCGGTTTTCTGCGAGTTCCATGGTATTATTAAAAAACTGTGTTCGTTTTGCAATCTTTTTTGCTTCATTGGAATTAGACTATTTTAGATATCCTAAATTTATATTATGCGACAATATTGAGGATAAAGGAATGGTTGAAGCACGCAGTATGAATTTTCAGCGAAACATTGTCCGTTTGGCAAATTCAGAAGAATTCAAAGATAAAAAATTCCAAATTATTATGGCAACATCCATGATAGCAGAGGAACTTGATATTATAGAATATACTGTTGGAGAAAAGTACACAAAAGTCAATAAAAGTCTAAAATTGGCATAAACAAAAGGATTAGAGCCACCTAAATGGTGGCTCTAACTAACTATCTCTATTCTTCTTCCTTCGGCAACAAATGCCGCAAGTCCTCATCATTACGAATGCGTTCCAACTCTTCGGCAACAATCTGTTTCGTTTCATCCTTGATACGGTTATAGTTGAGTTGTATTTGCTCTTTCATTTTATCCACTCCATTTTCGTCTGTAAAATTGGTAATGACAGGAATGGGTTGATATGCCTTTGTTTCAGCAGCAACCTTCGCGTTGTCCACCACAATTTCGCAATGGAAAATCTTCTGCTCGATACGTTCATCAAAATTATCCGCAATAGCTCCGACAAACATACCCTGTGTAAGATTGGAGATTTTGGACGGTGGTATCAGGCTATCCATTTGGGTACTGATAGAGGTCGATTTATCATTACGATTAATAGTCATAGACTGCCGTTTCTGTAAGACTTTCCCGAACCTGTCGGAAAGCGTTTTGGCTGTTTCGCCTACTACCTGACCGGAGAAAATATTGCCGACCGTGTTCATCACTACCTTCGCTTCCTTGTCTCCGTAATCCCTTGTTAATTGGGAAAAATCCTGAAAGCCCAAAAGTACAGCTACTTTGTTGCTTCGGGCGGTAGCTATCAGGTTGTCCAAACCTTTAAAATAGATTGTCGGTAACTCGTCAATGACAACTGAACTTTTCAATTGTCCCTTTTTGTTAATGAGTTTCACAATACGGCTATTATACAAACCGAGTGCTGCACCATAAATATTTTGTCGGTCAGGATTATTACCTACAACCAACACTTTTGGGTCATCAGGATTGTTGATGTCCAACGTAAATTCATCTCCACTCATTACCCAATATAACTGCGGACTAATCATACGTGATAACGGAATTTTGGCACTTGCTATTTGCCCCATCAACTGGTCGGCTGCACCACCCAACCAAGCATCCATAAATGGACTTAGATAATTTTCAAGTTCGGGATAAGAAGTTAGAATTGGGAAAATGTCTTCATAGCGTTTGTTCAGGAATTCAATTGCGTGCGGGAAGGTACAATACTTCCCATCCTGATAAATTCGCAAGTACCATATTATAGATGCAAACAGGATAATCGGAGATTCCACAAAGAAGTCGCCTTGCTTCTGCACCCACGTTTTATTTAGGTTAAGCATTATGGTATAGGCACTTTCGTAAGCATCCGAAATATCGTCCATAAAGGACGGATTAATTGGATTACAACGGTGCGAACGAGAAGGGTCATCGAAGTTTATCACATAGAAAGTCGGCACTTTCTTGTATCCTGATTGATTGTTTAATAAATGGTTGTAAGCAATCATCGACAAGTCCGGAAACTTAAAGTCGTACACATACATCGAAAATCCCTTCTCTATCTGCTGTTTCATATACTGATTAACAACAGCGTATGACTTGCCCGAACCGGGAGTTCCCAACACGATGGAAGCACGAAACGGATTTACGACGTTTATCCAACCCCGCCACTCTTTTTTCTTATACCAAAATTTAGTAGGTAGATTTACTGAATATTCACTTTGTAATAATCGGGTCTCTTGCATAAAGGATTCGTTATCAGTATTGAAAACATCGTCCATCAGATTATTTTTGAGTAATCGGCTCATCCATAACCCGCCAACCAGCAAACACAAGTAGCCTATTGTCATTGTGAAGATATAGAAACTTGCTGTTGCCGATGCCGGTAATGGCAGGTCAAGTATCCACCAGTTCATAAAGAACAGGATAAAACCGATTGACAGAAAAACACAGATTTTCGTCCAAGTTATTTTTTCCTCTTTAACACCTTTCGTTCCCAGACAGGAAAGAGCAAGAAAAACGACTGCGAATAATTTTGTGTACAGAATATTGCCGAATAATCCGGCTGTTCGGTCAAAGTTTAGCAGTATTTTATCCACTACTGAAATATTGATTCCCCATTCCCGAAAGACATAGTAACAAAACCAATATATATTCATCACTACGAACAATATGCTGATTGCCCGCATAAATTCCATCACTTTGGCAAGTCCTCTTAAATCATCTTCTTGTTGCATTCTCTATATAATTTTAATGTTTGAGAAGCGAAATTATAGGCTACAACTGAGGTTTCTTGCTGTTTTGATGTAGCTGGCAGTATGTGGCTTTGATTTGGCAGTATGTGGCTCTTATCTCAATGGAAATTAGGTTGAAATGCATTAAAAGCCCTATCTTTGCATAATCTTAAAATTTCAATGAAGCTATGTATATAGAAAAATTCATTATCAAGAATTATAGAGGAATTGCTGAATTAACCCTGCATTTCAACAAAGGACTAAATGTCCTAATTGGAGAGAATAATTCCTGCAAAACGGCAATTATTGACGCATTACGTGTTTGTTTGAGTTATGGTAATCAGAAAAGAGATATTTATATATCATCATCAGATTTTCACATAAATAAATCTGTAATAGATGATATTTCTACAGATATAGAATTTCATTTACATTTTAAGATTGAAGTCCCTGCTGAAGCTGGTTGGTTTAACGACTTGTTGTGCGTTCAAGAAGATGGGGCACAAGACTTACAATTACACTTTCGTTACTATCTTGACGAAAATGATAGAATTAGGTATAAAGTTTGGGGTGGTTCAAATGAGGGACAAGTTATAGCTCCAGAGGTTTTGTTTCTTTTATACCATGTCCATTTAGATGCGCTAAGAGATGCTGAAAATCATTTACGTCCTATTAGAGGGAATCGACTAGGACAATTATACACGAATATTCAAATAGACCCTGATTCAACAACCGATAAGGAGAGAAAAAAAGAAATTGCTAAAAAAGTTAGAGAAGCTGTCGATAGTGATAATGACTGGACTGAGCATATAGGTAAAGGGAAGGGAAAAATAAATGAACATTTGAAAGAAACAAGCTTTTCAAGTAAACAACAACAGGTAGATATTCTATTTCTTCCTTTCGATTTTAATCGTTTGGTCGATAATTTGAAAATTCAAATGCCAATATATCCCGAAGAACTACTTGAAGGCGATGCTTCAAAGCAAAAACATTTTGAACTTTATCAAAATGGATTAGGATATAATAATCTTATTTATACTGCCACTGTTTTAGGAGACTTAAAACAGAGAAAAGAACTGTATAGAGAATGCTATGTAGCTTTACTTATAGAAGAGCCGGAAGCACATCTACACCCACAACTCCAAAATTTATTCTTCAAATATTTAGATAAGTTAGAAACAGAGCAAGGTTCCCAAATTTTCATATCTTCTCACTCTCCTACAATCACAGCTAAGGCTGATTTGAAATCGGTAGTTGTTCTACAAAATCAGGATGAAAAAATTACAGCATTATCTCTTGATAAATCTGGTTTGACAGAAGATAATCGTAACTATTTACGTAAATTTTTAGATGTAACAAAATCCCAATTATTCTTTTCTAATGGTGTCATATTGGTTGAAGGCATTTCTGAGTCTCTACTCTTGCCTATATTTAGCAAAATAATGGGAGAAGATGGGGAATTTGATTTAGAAAATGTAGGAATAGAATTAGTAAATATAAACGGTGTTGCTTTTTCTCATTTTGCAAACATGTTTAATAATGAGGATGAGAACAAAAACCTTAAAACAAGGTGCTCTCTTATAACTGACGATGACAGAGCTGAGGAAACGGATGAAATTGATTCAAGAGCCAAAAATGCAAAAGAACTTGAACGGAAAAATTTGAAAGTTTTTTTAGCAGAACGAACATTTGAATTTGAATTATTTGTAGCGGGAAACAAAGATATTCTAATAGATATTTTCCGTGAGATGCACCCTGTAGCTGCAAATAGAATTGTTGAAGATGAAGACGTGAAAATATATGCTGCAAACTTTTTGGAAAAGGTTGTTGCTAATAAAGCAAAATCAGAATTAGCACATAGGCTTGCAATGAAATTAGCATTAGACGAAGCTGCAAGAAACGCATTCTCTGTACCGACCTATATACAAAACGCTATAAAATTTGTAACAAAAGGAGAATAGTTGAAATGTTTCGAACCCTATTATAAATAACAGTTCAAAAGTATACCACCATTCCAATTGAAAAGTATACCAGCTAATCAAAAAAAATAGAGGCTAATGTCAGCACTTGATGGAGTGCAGGCGTAGCCGAAACGGAATCAAGTGCTGACATTATTAATCAAGATTAAGCACTTGTTCCATAACGTTTAATTTCTTTGTGATGTAAAAACCAGCACAGAGATAA
>JAQWFH010000070.1 GCA_028704515.1 Eubacteriales bacterium | reverse complement strand
CTTTTTGTTAATCTATGAGTCTGACTTTAAAAATGCTACATTAAAAAGTGTTGACAAATCATAAAAAAAGTAGTATCATTCAATATGTGTTAGCCAAGGCTAACTATTCGCAAAAACACAACGGTGTAGAGGGACATTTTTAGGAGGATATATAATGAATACACTTAAAGATATTAAAATCGGAGCTACCGCCAAGGTGAAAAAGCTCCATGGCGAGGGTGCGGTAAGAAGACGCATTATGGATATGGGTATAACAAAGGGAATTGATGTTTACCTCCGTAAAGTAGCACCTTTGGGTGATCCTATGGAAGTAACCGTAAGAGGCTATGAACTTCTGATAAGAAAAGAAGATGCCGCGATGATTGAAGTTGAATAAACATATAAGATGGGGGTTGAATACCCCTTTTTTAAGACAATAGGGTTAGCTGAGGCTAACGATGAAAGGAATGAAGAGGACATGAACTTGAGAATTGCGCTTGCGGGTAACCCGAACAGCGGTAAGACTACTTTATTTAATGCTCTGACAGGTTCAAACCAATTTGTAGGGAATTGGCCGGGTGTTACGGTTGAGAAAAAAGAAGGGACTCTTAAAATTAACAGCGATGTTATAGTTACAGATTTGCCGGGAATTTACTCGCTTTCTCCTTATACTCCGGAGGAAGTAGTGGCTGGGGATTATCTGATTAATGAGCGCCCCGATGCTATTTTAAATATTGTTGACGGTACGAATTTGGAACGTAATCTCTATTTGACTACTCAACTTGTCGAGATTGGGATCCCTGTTGTTATCGCTATAAATATGATAGACGTGGTAGAAAAAAACGGAGATACGATACAAATAGAAGAATTGGCTCGTGAACTTGGTTGCAAAATTGTAAAAATTTCGGCGCTGAAGAACACAGGTATTAAAGAAGCGGCCGAAGCAGCTATTGAAGCTGCCCTAAGCGGCAAGACAATACCTATGCATAAATTTTCGGGAAATGTTGAGCACGCACTTGCGCATATTGAAGAAGCTGCCGTACACGATATGCCGAAGGAGCAGCAGCGCTGGTATTCTATAAAGATATTTGAGAGAAATGAAAAGGTGTTGCAGAAGCTAAATCTATCAGAAGCAACTATTGCTCATATTGAAGAAGATATTCAAACTGTAGAAACTCTTATTGATGATGACGCCGAAGGCATTATAGCTAATGAACGATATGTATATATCGGCACTTTGATAAAAAACTTCTATAAGAGGAAAAATGATGGTCTAATGTCAACCTCGGATAAAATTGACAAGGTAGTAACAAACCGTTGGCTCGCCCTTCCTATTTTTGCCGTTATAATGTTCCTCGTATACTATATATCCATAACTACCGTGGGGGGATGGGCAACTGATTGGGTAAATGAAGGCGCATTCGGCGAAGGCTTCCATTTGTTTGGACAAGGTTCAAATGCATACGAACAGGCGGCAGAGGAATATGTGACTCCCGGGGCTGTTGTCGGGGCATTTGAAAGTGCTGCCGAGGCCGAAGGACTTTCTCCGGAAAGTGCAAGAGGACTTACCACAGAAGCTTATCTATATGATGATATGGGCAATGTAGAAGAAACTATTCCGGTCACATTTGCGGATTATACAAGAGCTGCGGATATTCAAGAACCGGATCCCGCAAATTTCGGGGTTTGGATACCGAGCATACCTGTTTTGCTGGAAGCCGGACTCGAACGCGCAAATGCTGCCGATTGGCTTCACGGGATAGTGCTTGATGGAGCTGTAGCGGGAGTCGGCGCTGTAATTGGCTTTGTCCCTCAGCTGCTCGTATTGTTCCTGCTCCTTGCATTTCTCGAGAGCTGCGGATATATGGCTCGTATCGCCTTCGTAATGGACCGTATCTTCCGTAAGTTCGGGCTTTCAGGCAAGTCATTTATCCCTATGCTTATAGGAACAGGGTGCGGCGTGCCGGGCATTATGGCTTCAAGGACCATTGAAAATGAAAGAGACCGACGCATGACTATAATTACTACAACCTTCATACCGTGCGGAGCAAAGATTCCGATTATAGCATTGATTGCCGGAGCTTTATTCGGAAGAGCATGGTGGGTTGCGCCGAGTGCTTATTTCTTAGGTATAGCGGCTATAATAATATCGGGAATAATCCTGAAGAAAACTACAATGTTTTTAGGAAATCCGGCGCCGTTTATAATGGAGCTTCCTGCTTACCGGTTGCCAACTGCGTCAAATGTTCTACGCTCCATGTGGGAAAGAGGATGGGCGTTTATAAAGAAGGCCGGAACGGTAATACTAATTTTCTCAATGATACTGTGGCTCTTGACAGCATATGGTATGGAAAACGGAAGCTTTGGCATTGTTGAAAACATGAATAACTCAATGCTTGCATCGTTAGGCGGAGCTATTGCCTGGATTTTCTCGCCGCTGGGCTTTGGAAATTGGCAGAGTGCCGTCGCGACAATCACAGGTCTCATTGCAAAAGAAAATGTTGTTGCTACATTCGGTGTCCTCTTTGGTAGCTTTGGAGTCGCGGAAAACGGATGGCAGATTTGGACAAACATGCAGCAAGTATTTTCACCGCTTGCAGCGTACTCCTTCTTGGTATTCAATCTGCTTTGTGCGCCTTGCGTTGCAGCTGTAGCAGCGATACGTAAGGAGATGAACAGTACCAAATGGACTTTGTTTGCACTTGCTTATCAGACGGGGTTCGCATATGCGAGTGCATTGATAATATACCAGATCGGTTCGATGGTAATGGGACACGGAAACCTTTTAGGCTTCATCGTTGCATTAGTAATACTTTCATTCATCGTATATATGATGTTAAGACCATACAGCCAAGCCAAGACATTAAACAAGAAAGTATCATAAATTAGTAAGTAGAAAGGCTAGAGTTGCAGTTCTTTACCAAATAAAATCAACAAAAAAAGAGCGGTTTAAAAAGACCGCTCTTTTGGTATTTACAGCTCTATGAAATTATGTTCCTTTGTCAAGAATGAACTCTTCACCTTACATTTCAAGACGTCGGTCAGAAGGATTTCAAGAGAATCCATTGCTTTTTTAATCGCATCATCATTTGCACCGATGAAGCCGTCGATTGGAAATATAACATTGCTGCTCGTCTCATCGATCTTGCCAATTTCGCTTTGACGCCAGATCCAACGCCTTGTACGAACGGCATTTCCCGAAACGTAAACTAACTCGTTTACGGGAACTTGCTCTTCCGCAGTTTCCCCGAAGGGAATGAAGGTATCCGCTTCGCATGCAGGCCTCACCTCGAGATCCTTGCCGCCGAGCTTATCTATGTCATGTGCGCCGATAGGAAGTGTATATTTGAGAGATATGGCATTTCCTGCATCGACGATCGTGTTAATTGAAGGAAAGGGCGTGCCGCTTGCAATGCGTTTATTTAGAGCTTCTACGGAGTTGGTGTAGCGATTGGGATTAATCCCGAGCTTTTGGAATGCGTTGCGATAATGCACAATTGGAGGATATTCCTTGATTTTAATATTTGTCAAACGCTCCTGTGCTGTGCTTACTTCGCGTTCCAATATCTCTGCAATTGTGGGATTCGCAATTTTATTATTGATGCCATAAGCGACTATAGCGCCAAAGCATGGGTTTGGGAGCATTTCGAAAACCCGCGCATCTATTATAAATTTACTCATACATAAAGCCTCCTTGATACTTTTATTCAACAGCCAAATTTGAGATTTCACCTTACACATATCTGCTGTAGTTATAAAACTAAAATCTTGTTCATTAAAGTATAAACCTAATTGTCAATTCAGGCAATCCAAAATCGCCAAGTATAAATGAATAATATCTCAAATAAGAAGAAATAGCTTCTAATTTAACCCAAAGTCACATCGTGATATACTCTTTGCAGTGCTGTTGTATTTGTGATAGAATAAATTATACTATTTTGACAGGCTATGTCGAAAAGGGAAACAGGAGATTTGTATGGATGGTAAAAAAATAGGAATTATAATCGTAGTATTTACAGTTGTAATCTTTCTTGTGGCCTGTATTGTAACATTTAAAGGAAAGAACTTGCTTGCCGTTGAAGCGGGTGCGCAGCAGGAAGTAGGTCAGAAGATTGAGCTCGAAGTAAATAGTGAAAAAAGCGATATAAGGCTCCCGGTATGGGAGCCATCCGGCCAATATGTGGATTTGGACAAGCTCATCTTAGTAAATAAACAAAATCCCGTAGGGAAAGATTTTATTCCTAAGGATTTGGTGAGACCGGCTTACCGTGCTCAGAACAGGAACCCGGACGATCAATATCTTACAAGAGAGGCCGCTGACGCACTGGACAAGCTGGCTTGTGACGCCCTCGGCGAAGGCCATGAGATAGTTGTAACCACTGCATACAGATCATACAATCTTCAAAATTACCTATACAATAACTATGTAAAAAAAGATGGCAAAGAGCTGGCGGACAAATACAGTGCACAGCCCGGCAAAAGTGAGCATCAGACCGGACTTGCGGTTGACGTTTCCTCGCCTTCAGTTAATTACAAGCTTGTAAAAGAATATGGTAATACGACTGAAGGAAAATGGCTCGCAGAAAACAGCTGGAAGTACGGATTTATTATAAGGTACCTTGAAGGGCAGGAAGATGTGACGGGGTATACATACGAGCCTTGGCATCTGAGATATGTCGGGCAGGAAGCGGCGACAGTGATAAAGGATAAAGGTATAACGCTGGAAGAATATTTAAATAAATAAGTTGCATAATAATATTGCGGGGGCTTCTTGTGCTCCCGTTGTTTGTTATATGGCAGTTAATTTAACTCGAAATTTGCAAAGATAATTCGGCGCA
>JAQWFH010000036.1 GCA_028704515.1 Eubacteriales bacterium | reverse complement strand
AGCCGCGCTATTTTATTCAAATACATTTCGAGGTTTATTAATCGTAACAATGATGATTTCGGTTGTGCTGCTTGCATACTTTACGGGTGGAGCGACAAAATCATACACCCATCTTATTTATATCCCGATACTTCTGTCAGCTTATTTCTGGACAATTAAGGGCGGAACAATTGCTGCGCTCCTTTCCGGTGTCCTAATAGGTCCGCTTTTGCCGTTAAATGTTGCCGAAGGTATTATGCAAACCGAAGGCAACTGGATTATCAGGTTAGTAGTCCTTACGATTGTCGGGTTTGTAGCCGGAGGCATGTTTCATAAGGTGAACAAACTGAACGAGCAGGCAAAGGAAAGAGATTATATAAATCCGCTCACAGGGACATACAACACCAATAAGCTTGTAAATCATTTGGAAGAAAGGATGAATAAGGGGGAAACCTTTGCTGTTTTTTCAATTAAACTAACAAACATTGAACAGATAATCAGATACATAGAGCAGGAGTTTGCTAAAGACATTTTAAACAAATTAGTCAATGAATTTTCAAATATATACGGTAAAGATTCGGTTTTTACCTCGGGCTCTGATGAAATAAATTTAGTAGTTCAATCAAGCTGCGGATATATTGATGAATGCAAGAGTATTATAGAGCGAAATTCAACTGCATTCAATGTGAATCAATTTACATTTAGAATTTTTATGAAAATTGGCATATATGAATATTGTGGGACCGATGAGACGCCGGTCAGTGTCTATAATAAGGCGAGGATTGCTTATGAACAGGGCGAACGACAAGAAACCGGCATTTATCTTTATGACGAAGAATTTGACCTCAGTAGAAAAGAGTTCCTTGAGATTTCAGGCTCATTGCTTGAATCGATCAATAATAATGAGCTTTATTTGGTCTATCAGCCAAAAATAAATGTTGCCGAAAATAGGATTTCGGGCGTGGAAGTATTGACAAGATGGGACAGAAAAGGGAAAAAGCCTGTTGGTCCGGATGTTTTTATCAATCTGGCTGAGGATATTGGGTTTATCAATGAGATATCAAAATTTGTCCTGAAAAACTCGTTTTATCAGATGACGGACTGGAACAAAAAAGGGATGGTATTGGATTTTTCCATTAATTTTACAGCGAATGAACTTCTTGAAAATTACGTTGTTGAATGGGAAAGAAAAGTGATGGCGGATGAAAATATCATCAAATCAAAGCTTGAAATAGAAATAACCGAAAGAGTCTTGTCGCGAAATGATGATAAAATAAAAAAAAGAATCGATGAGCTGAGAGCAAATGGAATCAAGATATCGATTGATGATTTTGGCACAGGGGTCAACTCGTTTTTCAGAGTGGCTCAGTTCCCATATGACCAGATAAAAATTGATAAGTATTTCATTAATTATATAGAGGTCTTTGAAATTAGGGAGATGGTAAAAACTATAATAGATTACGCCCATAAGTTTAATAAAGAGATTGTTGCCGAAGGAGTCGAAACCGAAGCACAATTAAATATTTTAAGAGAATTAAACTGTGATATCATACAAGGCTACTATTACTCAAAGCCTTTGCGGGCAGATGAGTTTGAAAAATATTATTTAAACTTTCATGAAGAAAGTGACAAGCGTTATCGGTCTTAGAGCAAAGGAATATATCGACACTCACCATAAGACAGTTCAAAAAGTATACCAGCATGCCCATCCCAATACCGCAAGAGTGGAGATGGATAAATGAATAGATGAATAAATACAAGCCCTGTATTCGGAAAGCGAATGCGGGTTTTTTTATTGCTCCAATGATTGTGTCCGCATCAAAGCGCAGAGGGGATTTTACGACTATTCCCGATCCGGCCATTCGCGGTCAAGCTGTTCGGCAAGCTTGAAAAGGTCTTGCCGCCTGTGGATATTAAATTTGTTATACAGTGTATATTATTGTAGACGATAAAGCTTCACCGGCTGAGCCTATACCCGCCGAGCCTATAACTGCAAAAGAAGAGACATACACCGCAATGCCCACATCGTCAAAGGTAGAAATCAGAGATCAACACTCGGCAACACTTGGGCTTGACTTTGACGCTTATAACATAGAGGGGAATAATTATTTCAAGCTCCGTGATCTTGCGTATACTCTCAACGGTAGCCAAAAGCAATTTGAGGTTGAATGGAACGACGCGAATAATGCAATAATGCTGACATCAAATACGGAGTATACGGCTGTTGGCGGCGAAAGAGAAGGCAAGGGGTCCGAAAGCAAGTCAGCAATGGCAACGACCTCGAAAATACTTCTGGATGGCAAGGAAATTACTCCAACTGCATACAACATTGGAGATAACAATTACTTTAAGCTTCGCGACATCGGACAGTTACTTGACTTCGGCATTACATGGGACGGAACGAATAACCGAATCATTATTGACACGAGCACGGGTTACATACCTGAATAAAAATCCTATTTTTTGCAAACACTAATGCAAAAGGAGGACGTTATATGAATGTTTTAGGTTGGATTGTCATAGGAGCTCTCGCAGGCTGGATTGCAAGCTTAGTCACGCGAAAGAGCAAAGATATGGGAGCACTTATGAATGTTTCGGTAGGTATAATCGGAGGAGTCATTGGTGGATTCATTATGAATTTATTTGGCGGCTCCGGTATTACGGGGTTTAACCTATGGAGCTTATTGGTAGCCACCGGAGGTGCTATCGTCCTACTGTTAATTGTTAATGCTTTTAAAGGAAAAGAAGAGTATAATTAGGTAACATCAGATAATAAAAGGGCTATCCGTGCGGTAGTTCTTTTATTATGCGCGAATGATAAGAAATAACCTGTAATTATATATATTAATGCAATAAAATATCACTTGTGTGATAGCAATAAATATATTATAATAGTGAAGAAATATGGGCGATTAACTCAGTTGGTAGAGTGCCACCTCGACAAGGTGGAAGTCGTTGGTTCGAGTCCAATATTGCCCACCACCCAAACCTCTCAAGGCCTAAGACACAAAGCTTTGAGAGGTTTTTTAGATTATCACCAAGCTGTGTAATTGAAGCGGCTATCAACCCTGCATTTAGTTCATGAAGGTTATTAATAAATGTTCATCGAGGAGAAAAATATGTAGATATTCCCCACACTTTGTGTGGGGAAAGATAAATTACAAATCCTGCAGATCGGCCTCCGGGATATCATTTTCAAGATTATCACGTGCAAGATCGGTGTCGATCACCGGATATATACCATACGGAATTGGTCTGTCAATATTACCGTCAATTGAAATTTGATTTTTCTTTAAGCTCATTTTAATCACCTCGCTATTATGATAACCGCAAAAAATGAAAATATTTATTGTGCATATAAATATACTACTTTTGCAGTCTGCGTGGCATATTTACTGTATAATGAAAGAGCGCCCATAAAAGCATGAGCGCTCTAATAAATTATCTACGTCTGCACCTGCCTCGACGCCTGTTGCATCTTCGGCGAGGGGACGCGAAAAAAAACAGCATACTTATACCTCCCTTCGTGGTTGGTATCCTATATGTTATGAAGAATCGAGAGCATTGGTGCAAACCACAAGAGAGGAAGATTTCTTACAAACGAGTGACAGAAAGCTCTCAAAAGGATGGAGGAACAAATAAATGGGCTTATTTTTAACGGATGAAAAATGCATTAGGCAAAGGCAGTACGTGAATATTCCGCAATGGCACGAAGCCGGTTATAAAGGAAAAGGCTTTACAATATTTCACGACGATGTTAACTATACACATTCAGAATGCTGCGTTGATATAATTCAAACGATTCTCCCTGAAGCTCGTGTGCTGAGCGGTAGAATAGAAAATATACAAAAAAACAATGAAGTCACAGGCTGTAATGTTTACTGCAATGAAACAGATGAGATTCTGTCCTTTGATGATTTTATTACGAAATACGATGTTAGCCAGATAAACAATTCAACAAGCAACAGAGCCAATGATAATTTAGACACCCCTATTGCTAAATATATGAGAAGAAAAATAGAGCAATACAATTTGCTTTGCACGGGCTCCGCGGGTAACAGCGACAGTAAAAATAACCGATATAAAGGAGCTTTTATTATGGTTAGAGGCGTTTACTTCTATGCCAACACAGATAAAATAATGGATTGTGGGCCGAAATGGGATTGGATTGATTTCTCAATGTTCATGGGCTTTCAATCAGGCACAAGTTTTGCCGCACCGTTTCTTAATGGAATGGCAGGATTGCTTCGCAGTAAATATGGCAGGGATATGACGCAGAAAGAAATATGTAATTGTTTCAAAATCAGCGCTCGGGATTCTGGAGGGAAAGTCAAAAGTTCCAAATGCGGGTGGGGAATACCCATTATGCCAAATATAAATCAAAACATAAAGCCTTAACTATTTTGTGGTTAAAAATCAAAAAATCACGAACGGATTGTGATAAAAAACAAACGCTTTAGAAAGGCTTAAATACTGCAAAAGTTTCGTTAAAATACAATATTAAAAATAAAGCATTTGCAAATTCAACGCTTGCATTTGGGCATATAATCGCAATAAGCGGCTTTTTTCGTGAGGAGAAATATATATACGTCAAATTTCGATTCAAAATTTTTTAATCATTTGACTTAATTGCTCAATAAGTGCTTTAATATATATATAATCTTTATTTTTGGATTGAAATGGAGGAGAATTTTATTATGGGCAAAATTATGAAAATTGTTGACGGCAACGGAGCTGCAGCATATGTTGCATATCCGTTCACAGAGGTGGCTGGAATATATCCGATCACACCGTCATCACCTATTGCCGAGAAAACTGACGAATGGGCGGCAAAAGGAAAGAAAAATATATTTGGACAGACTGTAAGAATCGTAGAAATGCAGTCTGAAGCAGGTGCTGCAGGTGCTGTCCACGGGGCTCTCGAGGCAGGCGCATTAGCCGCATCATATACATCATCGCAGGGACTTATGCTTATGATCCCTACACTTCATAGAATCTCAGGACAGAGACATCCGGGAGTTCTTCACGTTGCGGCAAGAACAGTAGGTACTCACGCATTTTCAATCTTCGGAGATCATTCCGACGTTATGAACTGCAGACAAACCGGATTTGCTATACTTTCAACATCAAGCGTACAGGAAATCATGGACATCGGTGGAATTGCTCATTTAGCAGCAATAAAAGCCAGAATTCCTTTCTTGCATTTCTTTGACGGATTCAGAACTTCTCACGAAATCCAGAAGGTAGAAGCTATCGATTACGATGATTTTGCAAAGATGGTTGACTATGAAGCATTGGAAGCGTTCAGAAACAACGCACTTAATCCTGAAGATCCGATTATGAGAAGTACGGTTCAAAACCCTGATATATATTTCCAGGTAAGAGAAGCAAACAACAAGGATTATGATGCTCTTCCAAATATCGTTCAGGATTACATGGATCAAATCAGCAAGATGACCGGTCGTGACTACAAATTGTTCAATTACTACGGAGCACAGGATGCTGATCACGTTATTATTGCGATGGGTTCAGTAAGCGGAACTATAGAAGAAGTTGTAAAGCATCTTAACGCAAAAGGCGAAAAAGTAGGATTCCTTCAGGTACACCTCTACAGACCTTTCTCCGTTGAGCATATGCTTGGAGCTATTCCTGCAACAGTTAAGAAAATTACAGTAATTGACAGACTCAAGGAAATGGGATCGATAGGCGAGCCATTATTTGAAGATGTATGTGCAGCTTATATTAACATGAAAGACAAACCTGAAATTTTGGCAGGTAGATACGGATTGTCATCAAAGGATACTACACCTGAACAAATTTTTGCTATTTACGATAACATGAAGCTAGATAACCCTAAGAACCACTTTACAGTAGGTATCAACGACGACGTTACAAACCTGTCACTTCCACTAGGAAATAAGAGCAATGTTGAGCCTGAAGGAACAATCAGCTGCAAATTCTGGGGTCTCGGTTCAGATGGTACTGTAGGCGCAAACAAGAACTCAATTAAAATTATCGGTGAAACTACAGATATGTATTGCCAGGCTTACTTTGAATATGACACAAAGAAATCTTTCGGTATAACTAAATCACATTTGAGATTCGGACATAACCCTATAAGCTCCACATATCTCGTAAAGAACGCGGATTTCGTGGCATGCCACAACCAGAGCTATTTGGACAAATACGATATCGTTACAGAAATCAAGCCGGGCGGAACATTCCTTCTGAATTGCGAATGGGGACCTGAAGAGCTTGAAGAAAAAATCAGTGCAGATATCAGAAAATACATAGCCGACAACGATATTAGGTTATATATCATTAACGCTAACAAATGTTCACAGGAAATAGGTCTCGGAAACCGTTCAAACATGGTACTTCAAGCTGCATTCTTTAACCTTGCAAAGGTTATTCCTGTTGACGAAGCAGTTGCACATATGAAGGATGCCGTTAAGGTTACTTACGGAAAGAAGGGCGAGAAAATTGTTCAAATGAACATGGACGCCATCGACTCAGGTATAAACGCCGTAGTTAAGGTAGATGTTCCTGCAAGCTGGAAGAGCGCAACAGGCGCAGCAAATGTTGAAGTAAATGCAGATCTTCCTGGATTTATCAAAGACCTTCTTGTACCTATCAATGCACAGAAGGGCGACGATCTCCCTGTAAGTGCATTTATGGATAAGCAAGACGGAACAGCACCTCTTGGAACCTCACGTTACGAAAAGAGAGGAATTGCAACAGATGTACCTGTATGGAATAAGGACGCATGTATCCAGTGTAACCAGTGTTCATTCGTATGTCCTCATGCTGTAATAAGACCATTCTTGCTTGATGAAAAAGAGGCTGCAAATGCGCCTAAGGGCTTTGAGATGGCAGATGCAAAGGGCAAGGGTCTTGAAGCACTCAAATACGCAATGGGAGTAAGTACTCTTGACTGCACAAGCTGCGGATGTTGCGTAGAAGTATGCCCTAAGAAGGGTGACGCTCTTAAATTTGTTCATATTTCTGAAGCCGATATGACTCAGGATAATTGGAACTACGCTACAACTATCAAGGAAAAAGCAGACAAGGTTGATATTCATACAGTTAAGGGAAGTCAGTTTAAGCAACCTCTGTTAGAGTTCTCCGGAGCTTGCGCAGGATGTGGAGAGACTGCATATATTAAGCTTCTTACTCAGCTTTATGGCGACAAAATGTACATTGCAAACGCTACAGGATGTTCTCAGGCTTGGGGTGCAGCAATGCCTTGTATGCCATACTGCAAGAACGAAGAAGGCAAGGGCCCTGCTTGGTCAAATTCCTTGTTCGAAAACAATGCCGAGTTCAGCTACGGAATGTGCCTTGCTGTAGCACAGCAGAGAGAATCCGTAAAGATTGACGTTGAAAAATTAATAGAAATAACTAAGAATAAAGATATAAAGGCTGCGGCTCAGGCATGGGTTGCCGCATATGACGATCTTGATGAAGCTGCGATCGCTTCAAAAGCACTTATTGAAAAACTTAAGGCTGCTAGCGCTGCAGGCGAAGAAAAGACTGTAATAGATACTATTCTTCGTAAAAAGAACCATCTATCCAAGAAGTCAATGTGGATGGTCGGTGGAGACGGCTGGGCTTATGATATCGGTTACGGCGGACTTGACCACGTATTTGCAATGGGAGAAAACGTAAACGTTCTTATCGTAGATACAGAAGTATATTCCAACACAGGTGGACAGTCATCAAAGGCTACGCCTATCGGAGCGGTTGCACAGTTCCAGGCAGCTGGAAAGGTAACAGCAAAGAAAGACCTCGGTCTTCAGTTGATGGCCTATGACAATGTTTATGTAGCTCAGGTATCAATGGGCGCAGACAAAAACCAGCTCATGAAAGCATTTAAGGAAGCTGAAGCTCATAACGGACCGTCAATAATTATCGCATATGCACCTTGTATCAACCACGGAATCAAGAAGGGTATGGGTAACGTACAGGGCGAAATGAAGAGAGCAGTAGACTCCGGATATTGGAATCTCTACAGATACCAGCCTTCGACAAAGAACTTCATGCTCGATTCAAAAGAACCTTCAATGCCGCTTATCGACTTCTTGCGCGGTGAAGTAAGATACTCAGCGCTTGAAATCACCTTCCCTGAAAACGCAGAAAAATTATTTGCACAGGCAGAAGAAGAGGCAAAAGCGAAATATGAGGAATATAAGAACAGGGCACAAAAGTAAAAGCACATTAGCTTAAAGAACAACAACAGATAGAAAAACGGAAAGGCGGCACATCCGAAATGTGTCGTCTTTTACGTTTTTACTCGAAATTTGTCGGTTTTTTTGTCTTAATAGTTGTATTTTATTCAAAAACATGGTAACATAAAACGACAATTACTATTATTTGAGCATAAGGAGAAAAACGGTAAAAACAAGAAAACTGTTTATTTACATATGACTTTTGGAAGCGTAAAATTTTTTAAAGCTCTCATACTTACCGTAATCGGTCTGATGATTTTAGTGCCTACAGTTGGGTGCGTTGTTCTTAAAGTCGAAAACAGTCGATTGCAAGACCAGTTTATTCAGGTAGATGCCGAAAATGTGATTTATGAGAATAAAATAGAGCCAGGGCAGGAAATGATTCCTTATCAAGCATTATACCCGGAGATGGTGTGTAAAGATTCACCTCAGGAAAAGGTTATAAATCCTGGAACTGTTTACTTAACATTCGATGACGGGCCCACGCATTATACGGAGCAAATTCTCGACACCTTAGCGCAATATGATGTCAAAGCAACATTTTTCGTAATAGGCAGGACGGGCGAACAAAGCACCAGGCTTATGAAGAGAATAGTGGATGAAGGACATACTATAGGCGTTCATACATATTCACATGAATATCTCGAACTTTATAGATCGCCGGAAGCTTATTTAGAAGATTTCAACAAAATTTATACGTTAATTGAAAGTAACACAGGCGTTAAACCTGAAATTTTTCGTTTTCCTGGCGGAAGCATAAACGCTTATAATAGAGCAGTATATCAGGAAATAATCGCAGAGATGATGAGACGCGGATTTACTTACTATGATTGGAATGTCTCCTCTGAAGATGTTTCGGCAAATTCTTCGCAATACACGGTTGTTAATAATATTTTAAATAAGGTCAACCATAAAACTCATCACATAGTGCTTATGCACGATACAAACGACGCAACCATGGGAGCATTGCCGACCGTTATTCAAAACCTCTTAGAGAGTGGCTATAAGCTCGATGCGTTAACTAACGAAGTTAGGCCATCTAACTTCTTATACCCACGTTATTATTAATATGAGCAGGATGAAAAAGAAAAATTTTTAGGAGGCATGTCTGTATGGATATGAAGAAAAATTTCCAAATTGCGATAAAGGAGCTCGTAGGCGAAGGCTCTCAGGCAGGGAAGAACGGGAAAAAGGCTGAAGATGCTCCAAAAGCGCCGGAATCCGTATCAAACCTGGTTGAAAAGCTTAAAAAGGAGAGAAGTGCGCAAGCAGCTACTCAAAAGGATACTATAGAGGCACCGACTCCGAGAGTCGCCACAGTAACCAAACAGGAGCCTGAAAAAACCTATATGAGCAAACAACAACCACAACCGGAAAAAGAAACCAAAACTTATAAGGAGATACAGGAAGAATTGACGAAATCAAATAATGAAATCATCGAACCGGTAAAGACAGCAATATATGACTACAATGCCTCAGATTCATCAGAAAATGAAATAATGGTTATTCCGAAAGGGACGAGCATTCACGGCAATATTACAACGGATGGAAATATGAAAATTCATGGTAATGTTACCGGTGATATTAATTCACTGGGTAAGGTTTCTGTCTGGGGTGAAGTTAACGGAAATATAGTTGGCCAGCAGGTCGAAATGATTTCTTCGCGCATGAAAGGCAATATCAATGCGGTCGATTCAGTTATAATTTCAATAGATACGAAGCTTGTCGGAGATATTAGTGCAAATACTCTGCGCGCTGAAGGAAAACTTAAAGGAAATGTTGTCGTTAAAAACGGAGCTGAGCTGAGCAGCAATGCCATATTGCTCGGAAATTTAACATCTTCCGAAATTTTAATAGAAAAAGGAGCTGTAATCCGTGGAGAAATCAAGGTTATACTTGATGACGGCGTTGGTGAGGAGCTCGAAAGCAATGACAGGAAAGAAATCGAAAGACAAGGCCTTCTCGATGAGTTTGAAGACTAAAAAAATTATATGATAAAGGCGGGCAGCTAAGCTGTCCGCCTATTTGTGTATTTGGATAATAATTTATTTACCAAACGATCAAAATTCACAATCATTTATTTATCTTTATTGTTTTCTGTTACGAAGAGAGAGGTTGGCCTGTTAATTACCATCATGTTGTAATATCTGTAATTCCGGTAATCGTCCTTGTCCAATTTGATGATATTGAGCATCTCGTCGTTAGGCTCGAGAATTTCCCGCGAAACCAATATTTTAAACGCCACGGGCGCAAAGAATGAATCTGTTCCTAATCCTGCATACATACCGACAGTTGCGGGGGAATTTGCCCGGTTTGGATTAAGAATACACACATAGGCTTTTTCCGTCGCATTTATTTGATTTGTAAGATAAATGTGAGTTACGGTATCATAAGGGATTAATTTTCCTGTATAAAAATGATGACATTTTTCAGGATAGTTAAAATCCTCTATTCTGTTGTATAGCGTCACGTTGATATCGCTGTCATCCTGGTGCGACGGATTGAGGGTCAGCAGGGATTTGATAATCTTTTTCTGGCGCCCATCAAAATAATACATGTAATACTCGGGCTTGTTAAAATAAACATTTTTTGAAAACTGTTTTATATTTGCATAAGGTGACTTATAGTCTATAAGGTTAATTAAATCGATCTCAAGGGCATTTGCGATATCCAGCAATGTCTCTATATCAATAGTAATAGTACCGTTTTCATACTTTGAAAGCGTTGCCTTGCTTTTGTTAATTTTATCCGAAAAAGCTTCGATGGTCATACCTTTACTTTTTCGATATTTTCTGATACGTTGACCTACATGCTGGGAAATCTTAACCATTTTTTCACCTCATCAGCTACTACATTTATTTTATCCACCGATTCGCATTTTAGAAGCACCTTAATAAACCGGAAGCTTGATTCTATTGTATTCAAAACAAAGCATATAGTCAATTAAAAGTTTCATAAAAAGAGAAAGAAACGGAGAAAAAGGCAATTTGCATACTATATAGGTAAATTAGCCACGATAAAATCAATTTTATCTCTTATTGAGAAAAAATAACCAAGTATTGTTTCGCTATGAGAAACAATACTTTTTTGACTTTTTGTCTTTAATTTAATATCATAGATAATAGATATAAAGTGTAGGCTTATTAAAAAAAATTTATGAGAAAAGGAAGTGAAACAGTTGGCTAAAGGTAAATTGGTATTTCGCGCAGACAGATGCAAAGGCTGTGAGCTCTGTGTTTCAGTATGTCCAAAGCACATTCTGAAGCTAGACGAGGTTAATGTTAACAGAAAAGGTTATCACCCTGTAACGATAACTGAAGAAGAAGAATGCATCGCTTGCGGAAGCTGTGCACTCATGTGCCCGGATGGGATCATAAACGTTTATAAGGTAGATTAGGAGGAGAGCAAAAAATGGCAGAGAAAAAACTTATGAAGGGTAACGAAGCCTTTGCTACAGCTGCAATTAACGCTGGCTGCAGATTCTACTTCGGCTACCCAATCACACCACAGAATGAAGTGCCCGAGTTCATGTCTAGAGAATTGCCTAAGTGTGGCGGTGCTTTTATCCAGGCAGAAAGTGAACTTGCGGCTGTCAATATGGCTTATGGTGCAGCGTCATCCGGCGGCAAGGTGCTGATTACATCATCATCACCTGGTATCGCACTTATGCAAGAAGGATTCTCTTTCTTTGCATCCACACAGACTCCAGTTGTTGCAATTAACGTATCTAGAGGAGGCCCTGGAGTAGGATCAATTCAGCCAGGCCAAGCCGACTATGAACAGGTTACAAGAGGCGGAGGTAACGGAGACTATCATACAATCGTATTTGCTCCTGCATCAGTTCAGGAAGCTGTTGATATGATAGGTAAAGCATTTGAAGTTGCCGAAGAATACAGAAACCCTGTAATCATTTGTGCAGACGGTATACTTGGACAGATGATGGAACCTGTAGTGATTCCACCTGCTATCCCACCTGTTCCAGAAGAAGATCTTCCTAAGATTAGACCATGGGCAATAACAGGACACAAGAATAAGAGAGAAAAGAATTCACATAACTCCGTATGGTTACAGCAGGAGAAGCTTGAAGATTATATAAACAGCTATTGGCCTAAATATGACAAAGCAGAAAGAGAACTCGCTGACTGGGAAAGCACAGATCTTGACGGTGCTGAAGTTGTATTCGTAGCATACGGATCAACTGCAAGAGTAGCGCTCGAAGCTGCAGAGATTCTTAAGAAAGAAGGCATAAAAGCTGGTCTTATCAGACTCAAGACTTTGTGGCCTTTCCCTAAAGAAGCATTTAAAGAAATCGGACCGAGCACAAAGCATGTTGTTTGTACAGAACTTTCAATGGGACAGATGATGAAGGACGTTGAATGCGCACTTCAAGGAAAGTTACCTGTATCTCTGGTTAACAGAGTCGGCGGTATGCTTCTCGACCCAATCGATGCCGCGGAAAGAACAAAGAAGATTTTGGAGGTGAAATAAGTGAAGCCGGTATTTGAATACACAAAAGGAATGACCGAGAAAGAAATGCACTACTGCCCGGGATGTACTCACGGGATTGCGCACCGCTTGGTTATGGAAGCCCTCGATGAGAAAGACGATTTAGGAAATGCTCTTGGAGTAACACCTATCGGATGCTCAGTAGTAGGCCACCAATACATGAACATAGATATGATGGAATCTGCTCACGGAAGAGCTCCTGCAGTTGCATCAGGTATAAAGAGAGTTCACCCAAACAGCCCTGTATTTACATATCAAGGAGACGGTGACTTAGCATCCATCGGTACAGCTGAAATTATACATGCTGCTGCCAGAGGAGAAAAAATATGCGTATTCTTCATAAATAACGCTATTTACGGTATGACAGGCGGACAAATGGCTCCTACAACTCTGATCGGACAGAAGGCAACTACTTGCGTAGACGGTAGAACTTTTGCACAGGCAGGAAGCCCTATCCGTATGGCAGAAATCATTGCTACATTAGATGGCGCTGTATTTGTAGAAAGAGTAACGCTTACTACACCTGGTGGAGTAAGAAAAGCAAAGAAAGCTATCCAGACAGCATTTGAAGTTCAGGAAAAGAAACTTGGTTTCTCGTTTGTTGAAATTATTTCGACTTGCCCAACAAACTGGGGTGTGACTCCTGTTAATGCACTTAAATGGGCTAAGGAAAACATGGAAGACTACTACGAAATCAAACAATTTAAATGTCCGGAGGAGGTAAAATAAATGAGTAAAAAAATATTTATAGCCGGCTTCGGCGGACAAGGCGTATTATTAATCGGTCAAATGCTTGCCTATGCAGCAATGTATCAGGATAAAGAAGTTTCTTGGATGCCATCATATGGTCCTGAAATGAGAGGCGGAACAGCAAACTGTACAGTTTGTATTTCAGATACTCCAATTGCTTCCCCACTCGTAACTTCTTGCGATGTACTCATCGCTATGAATGGTCCTTCTCTCGTTAAATATGAAAACATGCTGGTTCCTGGTGGAGATTTATTTATAAACTCATCCATCGTTCAGGAACCGACAACAAGAACAGATGTCAACGTTCACTATGTTGATTGTATTGAGCTTGCTGAACAGAAGATTGGAAACGCTAAGACTGCTAACATGGTAATGCTCGGTGCTATTATCAGACAGACAGGCGTTGTAGAACTTAATGTTATGGATAAAGTATTCGAAAAGACAATGACAGGTGGAAAGGCTAAGCTTATACCTGCAAACAGGGAAGCCCTCTCTGCTTGGGGAAAATAAGCCGGAGTGAATAATATGAAACGGATTACATTACTCGTAGGCCATTATGGCAGTGGAAAGACAGAATTCGCAATGAACTTGACCATGGATCTAAAGAAAAAATACGATAAGGTTTCAATTCTTGATATGGATATTGCAAACCCGTATTTTAGAAGTAGAGAGCGTCAAAAATTTCTAGAAGATAACGGCGTGACAATGCACCATAATACTTTTGGTTTTGACATTGCCGAGGACCTTCCTGCGATATCTGCAACGCTCCGTGCACCACTCGAAAACAAAGAGTTTATGACTGTAGTTGACGTAGGTGGAAACGATAGCGGAGCGAGAGTCTTAAATCAATTTAAAAAATATTTTATAGATGATGACTCACAGATGCTTTGCGTTTTAAATGGAAACAGATTTGAGACAGATACCGTCGAGGGTTGCGAAAGACACATCCTCGAGATCCATGCAGAAACGGGAATACCTATGAAGGGCATCATTAATAACACGCATATGCTGCGTGAGACGACTGTTGATGATATCGTCAAAGGATACAAGCTCTGCAAGCAAGTGAGTGAAAAACTTGAAATTCCGCTTATTTGGAACACTTGCCACATAGATCTGCTCGATGAGCTTGAAAGCGTCAAAGCCAAAGAGGGTTACGATGATATGGAGATATATCCGATTCAATTGTACATGAGACCTACATGGCTTGACAAAAAAATATAATAAAATTTTTACTGGCGGACATTATATCCGCCAGTTTTTTATTCTTAAACTTGGCATGTGCTAAGTCTTATAGGTTTAAGAACGGTTGTAGATTGTTAGGTTGTAAAGCATATAAAAAAGGGACAGGGCCCGCAATACTGCGGAATCCTGTCCTTCTATTTTTCGTGTAATTGTGTAAATTACATATTGTCCTTTATAACTTGAGCAATTCTCTTAACGCCTTCTACGATACGATCATCAGGCATTCCTGAGTAGTTCATACGGAATGTGTTTTCGTGTCCGCCGTTAGGGAAGAAGCTTCCGCCTGGTACATATGCAACATCCTTCTCCAAGCACTTAGGAGCAAGATCTCTAGCATTCATATGTTCAGGAAGTGTAACCCATGTGAAGAGTCCGCCATCAGGATATACCCAAGAAACGCCTTCTGGGAAGTTTTCTTCCATCGTCTTCATCATCAACTCACATCTCTTACCATAAACCTTGCAAATCTTTTCAACGTGTTCGTCCAGATTATACATATCCATAAACTTGATTAATTCAAGCTGAGAAACGGATGAGGACTGGAGTGATGCAGCCTGTTCCATGAAGTTGTACTTTTCAAGGATTGCCTGTTCTGCACAAACCCAACCTAGTCTGTAGCCAGGAGCAAGGATCTTTGAGAATGTTCCGAGGAATATTACGAGTCCTTTTGTGTCGAGTGATTTCAGTGCAGGCATGCTTTCGCCCTTAAATCGGAGTTCGCCGTAAGGATTGTCTTCAACTACAGGAATTTCGTACTTATTTACGATTTCCATAAATTTGTGACGCTTTTCAAGGCCCCAAGTTCTGCCTGTTGGATTCTGGAAGTCCGGAATAACATAAATCATCTTAACGTCTTTTTCTGCAGCAAGAATCTTTTCTAATTCTTCCATGATCATGCCTGTTTCATCTGTAGGAACCTCGATAAATCTAGGTTCGCAAGCCTTGAAAGCGTTGATTGCACCAAGGTAAGATGGGCTTTCGAGAAGAATAACATCACCCTTGTTAACAAATACTCTTGATGAAAAATCAAGACCCTGCTGGGAACCTGCTGTAATAAGGATATTATTTGCAGTTGTTGTTATACCATTCTTTGCCTTCATTCTGTCGGCAATTTTCTGTCTAAGCGCTGGGAATCCCTCGGTTGAAGAGTACTGCATAGCATCAGCACCGGATTCTTCCATAACTGCAACAGCAGCGTTCTTCATGCCTTCAACTGGGAAAAACTCACGTGCAGGAAGTCCGCCAGCAAAAGAAATAACTTTTGGGTCACCCGCTAATTTGAGAAGTTCTCTTATTTCAGAGCCCTTCAGAAGGTCCATTCTTGATGAAAATCTTATCACTTTTTTATTCCTCCTTTTATTTTAAAAAAAGTTCTACATAAATAGTTCTCACTAAGATTTTACATCAAATCGGGTAAACAGTCAATCTTAAAAAGGCTTTAACGCTTTTATTTATCAAGAATTCAAGCGTGATAATAATAAAAAAGCAAAGAAAAAAAATTATGGCAAAAAGATAACTTTTTTATCACAAATCCGTTTCGGCGCAATCTTTTTTATTACATATCCAAGCAACCCATTTCAATACGAAAATCTGTATCACACCGGCAGTAGGAACAGCGATAATCATACCGGCGATGCCTCCGTAATAACCGGCAACGCTCACTGCCAGCAAGACAAACAAAGGATGAAGCCCCGTTGAAGAGCCGACCACCTTAGGGTAAATAATGTTGGAGTCGATTTGTTGCACCCCAAGAAGAATGAGGACCGCAATTATGCCGGTTGCCGGGCTGTCCGTAAATGTGCCCACCAGGAACGCAGGGACCATACTGAGGAAAGGCCCGAAGTATGGGATGATATTGCATATACCGGCAAAACAGCCTATAAAAACGGCATAGTCGAGGCCAAGAATAGAAAGACCAACAGATGAAAGGATTGCAACTATTGTAGTATCTATAGCCGCGCCACGTATGAATCGCATTAGAACCCCGTGCATCTCGCTTAAGGTTTCCGTAATTATTGCGTTTGTCTTTTGATTTGTAGTCAGATGAAGAAATTTGCGCCACATACGACTGAAAAAATCCCGATCCTTCAGCAGATATATGCTCACAATGGTTCCTATAAATAAGTTTATAACGCCACCGCTTATTCCGGCTGCCGTATTAATAAGTTGGGTCGCCGTAAGATGCTCTGTAAGCCAACTATTTGCGGCATTTATAAGAGTTTGGATTTTATCGCCTATTATACCGTCCGGAATTTTAGACGCCAATTCAATTCTATTAGCATCAAGTGTAAGAAAATAATTGGTAATGCTGCTTACTATCTCTGAAAAGCTTCCGATAAAAAGATTTCCTACTATTAATATCGCAAAGGCCCATATAATACCGGTTATAGCTGCAATTATAATTAAAAAAGTAAAAATTACGCTTATAAAACGCCTCATGTTCAGGCGCTTTTCTCTTTTTACGGGATCCTCAGGTATACGAAAAACGAACTTAGACATCAATTTATTATCTACGACATTGACGAGAGGAGTAACAATATAAGCTATAATCATACCTATGAACAGTGGGGCAAATGCCGATATAATATTACCTGTCACATACAAAAAAGACGAAAATACAGTATCCATATTCTTAATGATGAAGTATAAGATGTAAAGAATTGTAGCATTAAGAGCTATAAATATTGTCAGCGATGCAGGCCGGCTATTTTGAATTTTTTCTTTTATTTTGTTCAATATTGCGTCCCTCCTTTAATGATAGTATTATATATAATAGTAAAGAATATAGCAACAAAAGAAGAAATAAGGAGTATTCATTTATGACAAAATATTGTGAATTGCTTGCACCTGCAGGCGGCGAGGAGCATTTGATTGCAGCTGTTGAGAACGGTGCGAATGCGGTATATCTGGGCGGCTCGTGTTTTGGTGCTAGAGCGAATGCTAGCAATTTCGATGACGAAGAGCTTGAAAGGGCCGTGGATTATGCGCATCTTAGGGGCGTCAAAGTTTATGTGACGATGAATACGTTGGTAGAGCAATCGCAGCTTGCTGACGCGATTGAATATGCCGCATTTTTATATAGAATAGGTGTAGACGCCCTTATCATACAGGATTGGGGCTTAGCAAGAGCTGCTCATATCGCTATGCCGGATTTCCCAATACATCTATCAACACAAGGAAGCGCCTGTAACAAAGAGGGAATAATTGCAGCTGCAGGCATGGGGTTTGATAGAGTGGTACTTGCCCGCGAGCTTTCTCTTTCGGAAATTGCCGAATGTGCGGAGGCCAGTGATGCGGAAATAGAGTTATTTGTTCATGGTGCGATGTGCATATGCTATTCCGGACAATGCCATATGAGCAGATTGAAAGGCGGAAGAAGCGGTAATAAGGGGGCTTGTGCCCAGCCATGTAGGCTACCGTACACGAGGGGGACAGAAAAATCCCACGTTCTGAGCCCAAAGGATCTTTGCTTGGTAGATGATATTGGCCAGTTGATAGCGGCGGGTGTTTTATCTCTTAAGATAGAAGGAAGAATGAAAACACCTGAGTATGTGGCAGTCGTTACATCTATATATAGAAAGTATTTGGATGAGTATTACGAGAAGGGATCCTACGAAGTAAGCGAAATCGACAAATATCGTCTAAATGCGATATTCAATAGAGGGGGATTTTCAAAGGGTTACATCTACGGTAACCCGGGAGAGGAGCTTATGTTCCCTGAGCTTGCCAAGAATAGGGGAATATATATAGGGGAAGTAGTGGGGATAGAGAAAAGAGGAATTGTATCCATCAAGCAGGAAAATGAATCGGAGCTTTCACTTGGAGACGGCGTTGAGCTTCGCGGAAAAAACACACAGACGGGAAACGTAGTCACCTATATGAAAAAAGAAGGAAAGAAGCTTCTTATAGGAGATTTCAAGGGCAACACAGAAATAGGAGCACGAATTTACAGAGTTACGGATAAGAAGCTCTTAAATGAAGCCAGGGCGACATACGATAGGCCGAGGAGAACTATAGATATAAACATGAAGCTTTCGGCATATATAGATGAAGTTCCTGTTCTGGAAGTAAGAACGACAGACGCTAAAGGCGGACCTATAATAGTAAGAGGAGATGATGTCGTAGGAAAAGCGCAGAGCAAGCCCTTGACTGAAGAAACGGTAATAAGACAGCTTGAAAAGACTGGGGACTATCCTTTCGCGGTAAAAACTATAAGCGTTTCTATCGAAGACAACGCATATATGCCTGTTTCACATATCAATCTTTTGAGGCGTAGAGCACTGGATATTCTTTCGGAGAAGAAAATAAAGCGAAGCAAGCGGGAATTTGTGAATATAAACACGGAGGCTGTCATCGAAGAGAGCTCGCGCGTGAGTGGGATGGGCGGTGAGATTGCCGAAACCGGCAAAACATGTGACGTAACAGGATTAAGCGCGCCGGCACGGGGATTATTGACGATTTTCTTTAACAGTGAATCAGACTTTGCCTCATTTTCATTACCGGGATATTTAGAAAATGTTAATGTGCGCTATTGCTTACCGCTTGAAGTATATATGAAGGAAGCATTTTCGCAAAGACCGAATGTTGAAGCCCTTCCTTATATTAATGCAATGAGCAGGGGTGACGAGGATGAGTATATAAGAAGTAACTTTCAAGCCATAGCAGACAAGTGCAGAACATCTGGCATATATATAGGAAACGTTGGTTGGATAGCGCCATTTAAAAACGCCGGTATAAATGTGTACGGGGGGTTTGGACTTAATGTTACAAACAGCGCTGCATGTGCGGCTTTAAAGGAGCTTGGTGTACAAAGTGCGGATACTTCTCTT
Organism: Eubacteriales bacterium; assembly: GCA_028704515.1. Classification (GTDB taxonomy): domain Bacteria; phylum Bacillota; class Clostridia; order Peptostreptococcales; family Anaerovoracaceae; genus UBA1440. The sequence continues at coordinate 522 of JAQWFH010000036.1, read as the reverse complement.
GAGGTTCATTCTGAATATGCGGCAGTAGGGGCAGTTCCGGTTATGGTCACAGCGCACAACTTTGTTTCCGCCGGAAAACCGGAGGAGCTTATCATAAGAGCCGGTGGCATTGTAGCGGCTGGATGTAAATCGACACAATACAAATTCATAGAAGTAAAGGACAAAACCATAGTTGCATTGGATGCCGTTCCTGATTTTAAAGCGCTCAAAACATTTGTTGAAAACGGCAAAAGTGTCATAGCGTTCATATGATATCCTTACTCTAAGTAAAATGCTTAAATCCCTAAAGCTATTGAAATCAAAGTGTGGAGCGAGCAAAAGGCGAGTAGTATAAAAGTAATTCAATAAAAGTTAAAAAAGAAGTTGACATAGGCATTTTGTAGTGGTATACTGACAAAGCTGTCGCAAAACGGACAGGAAATAAGGGGCTGTAGAGCTCCGGAAATAAGGTCGAAAAAAGTCAAAAAAACATATTGACAACGTGAGCGAACAGTGGTAAACTTGAAAAGCTGTCGCAAGAGA
>JAQWFH010000069.1 GCA_028704515.1 Eubacteriales bacterium | reverse complement strand
CAGCAACTAAAGAAGCATAACACTCGCTACAATAATTTCCCTATGAGACCTTTGGGATGGATTTCTCCTAAGGAAACTTTATTTAATTTTTTGGTTGACGGTGTAACATATGTTTGACAAACCCTCAGGGAAAATGGGAGCGGATAAATATGAGAGCTAAAAAAATTGACAAGCGAAAGGCTCAGGGAGCCGAAACAAAAAAGAAGCTGTATGAAATTGCGGAAAGGTTGTTCACTGAGCGTAGTATCTATGATGTGAGCATAGAGGACATCACTGACGAGGCAGGAATCACCAAAGGCGCGTTTTATGTACACTTTGCGTCAAAGGATGCGCTGATTGCTATTTTAATTTCTGATTACACCGCCAGGGCCGACAGCGAGTACAAGACTTTTTTGGAGAGCTTACCCGAGAATATGTCCGCATCATCTGTACTGTTAGCTTTAACAGAAAAAATAGCCGACACACTTTCAAATACGCTTGGATATGAGAATATGAAAAAGGTCTATCAGCTTCTGCTTGCCGGAACCACAGATACCGATTCAATCAAGCGTTATGGTCGTGAGCTTTATATTATGCTTTGCGGAATATTGGATAAAGGTATCCGTAGCGGAGAGTTTATATCTACATTGCCAGCGGAAACGCTCTCACACCATTTCGTTCTGGCACTGCGGGGTGCCAGCTATGAGTGGTGCGCCCGTTATCCTGACTTTGATTTAAAAGAGCAGTCTACAACGCATATGCGATTGCTGATTGATGGTATTAAATCTCATTAATCCATCGCAGAACAAACTCGGCCTGAGCAAGTTAGGGATCATGCATCAGCCCGCGAGGGCCGAATGCGATTACTACCAATCCTACATTCAAAAAAAAATTAGGGGGACAGCGGCGCTGTCCCCCTAATAAAATTGCTTATCAAATAGCTGGCAGCCGTACCCGTAAATCTTGACACTCCTAAGCTCGTAGCTCCGCCGCGCCACGCTGTCGCCGCTAAGTATTGACCAAACCGCCTATCACATTATCCACTATGTCTTAACAGTTACTGACAAGTATACCGGCCATATGCTAACTTGTCGTCTCCTGCACCTATTGCCATTTTTTTGTTTAGATTCGTTTTCCGCGCCGTCATTCTCGCAAGAGTGTACATCCACTGCTAAATGGAATATATAAAATAAATAGGCAGTCAATCTTTTGTAGATGCTAGAGGAACCGGATTTGTTTCGGTTCCCCTCATTGGCATTGTTATATGCCTCAATATATGCCTCTTAATTTTCGTTATATATTACCGATAGGTGTTTCTCCGTCGCTACTACCGGGTGAGGATGTTCCTCCACCTTCACCAGTTCCTTCGCTCCCTCCCGTTCCTTCAGTGGTTCCTTCGCCCCCTTCAGGGTTTGTTGGATCTTTAGGGTCTTTAGGGTCTGTTGGGTCTATAGGGTCTTTAGGGTCTGTTGGGTCTATAGGGTCTTTAGGGTCTGTTGGGTCTGTAGAACCTTCAGAAATCGTAACAGTTGTGTCTTTCCCTAAGTTGATATTTTCTTTATCGGTCACCTTCACACGTACATAATATGTTCCGGCAGAAATAGCTCCGGTTTCTCCTTTGGCGCAAGTTTTGTATGTTCCATCAGTGTCTTTTTTGTACTCCATATTCGCTGTGGTTCCTGTAATTTTTCCATCTGAGCCACCATAAGTAGTGGGGGCGGTTCCCGCAAGTCCGTTCGGTGCAACGGGGCCATCAGCTTTGGCAATACTCCAATTGATTGTTTTTTCAGCTGTGCTACCATCTATCCACTTATACCCCGATTGCAAGTTAGCCGTCGCAGTATACGATCCTGCATTAGTAGCCTTAAAGACACCTCCAAGAGCATAGCCTGTTGCCAATTCAACGCCGGTCAGCTCGCTTCCTGTGTATTTCAGTCCCACGTTGCCCTTAGGAATCAAGATGTGGATCCCTGCTGCATTCACAGGCGGGAAGTTAATTGTAATAGTCTTGGTAAGCGCTGTGGGTTTCGTGCTATCAGTCACAGTTATCGTTACTAATTTACCTAATTCTGCCGTGCTTGGCGTCCCTGCAATTCCGCCGGTAGAGGTATTAAAGCTTAATCCTATCGGTAAGGTTCCTGTTATTTTATAGGTGTAAGGGCTTGTACCACCGCTAATATTCGGGGTCAGGCTCGCAAAAGTTCCCACAGTCAAAGACGATGGCGTAGGGTAACTGAAATTTAACGCAGTAATCTGCACCGTTTTAAACGTAGAGGTTGATTGGACCACATACGCGCCGCTACTGTTCCGGAATTTGTTCGCGTTTACATTAACCGTATATGTTTTCCCTTGCACCCAACCTCCTGTCGGTGGATATATTGTCACTCTGGTATATCCGCTACCAAAGCTCTTCCCTGTGGTAAGCGTTGTGCTTCCGTCTTTCACGCTAATCGCTCCGTCCAAATATGTTTGATCCAAGCTTGCGCTATCTGATTTTCCGCTTGAATTGTACATTCTCTCCGAAAATGTAATGCTTATGCTGCTATTCAGTCCAATATTTGTTGCACCGTTTGCAGGGCTGAAGCTAACAGTCGGTGCAGGATTGCCTACTGTAAATTTAACGCTGCTTGCGGAGATCCGCTTGCCATCGGCCTCAGTTCTGAATGTACTTGCCTTAAAGCCTAAAGTGTACTCTCCTTCGCTCAATTCACCCGGACTGATTGTAATTACTTTCTTTGCACTGTTAATGGACGCATCACTGCTATCCAAGCGATTGCTTTTGGATGTCCCTTTGTAGAGATAAAGATCGTCGTCGTCAATCATATCATCCAGCCGTGATTTTAAAATTTCCTTACCTCCATACGTTTCAATCGCTTCATTAAATGTCAGCGTCGGTTTTATGCTTTTGCTTACATTCTTCTCTCCGTTGTCCGGCTTAAATGTAACATCTTCCGATACATTCCCGACCGTCCAAGTGACATAACTCGCAATCAATGCCTCTTCCGTATCATAACTTCTAAAAGCACTCTTTGCAAATCCGAGATAGTATTTGCCGTCAACGAGATCTTCCTCGGGAGTGATTGTTATAATCGTATTCGCGGAGTTTATCCTAGCCGAAAAAGGTACATCTGCACCTTTGCTGCTGTTCCTCTTGAAAACAATGTTGTTTTCAAGGTATTCGCTGTCGATTCTGTCGCCTTTTCGCGTTTCTGTTCTAGAATTAAATGTAATCGTTGGATTTACAGAGTCTTTTACACCCGTCTCACCGTCTTTGGGATCAAATTTCCCGGCAGTTGCGGCTACGAGCTCTGGCTTAATTGTAACGCCTCTCCCGACATTCAAGCTACCCGGTTTCTTCTCATATGTTACGTTATTCGCTTCAACGTCCATTGTGCGAATCGTTCCTTCTCCCCTAAACGAGGCTTGGGCATTCACTGTTGCTTTTGTTACAGTCGCTCTTGATTCTACGGTTATGCCCGCGTCTCTTCCGCTTGCAGTAACATCGAGGTCTGTTATAGTCCCTGAATCCAGAATAAGTTCTGCAGTTCTCCCATCGATATTTACTTTTGGGAAATTTCCTATTAGAGTGATTTTAGAAGACCCCTGCAGGTTTATAACCTTAGCTCCCTCTCCAAAATCTCCGCCGGCGAGCGAGCTCGTTTCAATAGTGGCGGTCCTTTCCGCATTCAGAGTATTTACCGTAGTCTCCCCTTTGAGTAGCAGTCTAACCGGGTCGTCGGATCGTGACACCGTCGCGTTTGCCACCCTCGAGTTTTGCACCGTAACGGTTTCTTCACCGCCGCCCTGAACTGAAAGTGTTCCGATCACAACGCAGTTGCTTATCGTTGCCTCGCCATCATCCAAATTCTTGCTTACAGTAACTCCGTTGGAATAAATCTTGCCGGACAGCGTTGTACCGTCTTTGCTAATAGTAGTTGCGGTGGTTACGATATTTTCTTTATCTATAATATCCGTGATAATCTTAGCTGTCTGCGCTCTTGTAAGGCTGTCCTCCGGATGAAGCAGGCCATCATCATATGCCCCGATATAACCTTTTCCGTTCACCTTGGAGAGCGATGAAGCTGCCCAGCTTGCAACCTTTGCCGAATCCTTAAACTTACCGATTGACGCACTATATCCGTAAGTCGGAACGATTCTCGAAATCATTACCGCCGCTTCTTGTCTGCTGATCTTTGCATCCGGCCGAAATGTTCCATCGTCATATCCCCCTGTGTATGCGGCCGCTACAGCTTTTGCAACGGCTTGATAGTACCATTCAAAAGCCGGCGTATCGCTAAAATTTACGGAGGCCGATCCTCTATTGCCTAAGGCCTTGTTCACCATTGTTATAAATTCGGCTCTCGTAACGGGCGCATCAGGTCTGAATTTACCGTCTGGATATCCCGTTACAATTCCCTTGCTTACCGCCTTGTTTATATATGACTCTGCCCAATGCCCCCTAGCGTCGCTAAACGAGGTAGCACCGAATGCACTTACGGGTATAGCAAAAGTTAAAACCATAGCCAAAATCAAAATAGCACTTAATGATTTCCTGCCTTTCATTTCTTTGTTCCCCTTCCCTTTTATTTCATTTATTTCTGTGACACGCATTTTCTTCTAAAATTGTATCACTTAACACAATTTTCTTCAAGCAGTGAAGCCATCTTGATATATTAAATTTTTATGATACTGCCAAACATATATACTTTTTGCTTGTGAAATGATAAAATTATTTTAATAAATTGTTATCTAACCCTAATGAAATCGGAGGAATTGCAATGAAACAATTAACTAAGCTCATTTTTGACGATATGAAGCCCTCTCTCGGGGTTACGGAGCCAGGAGCG
>JAQWFH010000068.1 GCA_028704515.1 Eubacteriales bacterium | reverse complement strand
GGTATAACGCTGGAAGAATATTTAAATAAATAAGTTGCATAATAATATTGCGGGGGCTTCTTGTGCTCCCGTTGTTTGTTATATGGCAGTTAATTTAACTCGAAATTTGCAAAGATAATTCGGCGCAAACTAAAAAATATTGTAAAAATAGAGAAATTATTGTAAAATATATGTTTATAAAGGAATAATGATAACACTAATATAAAGAACTGAAAACAATATGGACCAACAGTTTGAATAAGGAGGATAAAATGGCGGAATTTTACAAAGAACCTTCCAGAACTTTTAATGAATATCTCTTGATTCCGGGATATTCCTCAAAGGAATGTAAGGTTGATAATGTCAGTCTCAAAACACCGATTACAAAATTCAAGAAAGGCGAGACACCTGCGCTGAGCATGAACATACCGATAGTTTCTGCGATAATGCAATCGGTTTCGGGAGACAATCTTGCAATCGCACTCGCAAAGCAAGGCGGCATCTCTTTTATATTTGTATCACAATGTATAGAGAGTCAGACGGCCATGGTGAGGAAGGTAAAGAACCATAAGGCGGGATTTGTAACGAGCGATTCCAATATAAGACCGGATCAGACGCTTTCGGAAATAATTGCATTAAAGGCAAAATCGGGACATTCAACAGTCGCAGTAACCGATGACGGTACCGCCGAAGGCAAAATGGTAGGACTTGTAACATCAAGGGACTACAGAGTCAGCAGGCTTTCACCGGATACTAAGGTAAGCGAATTCATGACACCGTTTGAAAAGTTGGTGACAGCCAGAGAAGGAGTCACTCTTTCGGAAGCTAACGATATTTTATGGGATCACAAGCTGAATGCACTCCCTATAATAGATGAAAACCAAAGATTGACGTCATTTGTATTCCGTAAGGACTATGACTCCCACAAAGCCAACCCAAACGAACTTTTGGACAAGCACAAGAGCTATATGGTTGGGGCCGGAGTCAACACGAGGGATTATGAAGAGCGCATCCCTGCCTTAGTTGAGGCTGGCGCAGATATCCTATGCATAGACTCGTCCGAGGGATTTACGGAGTGGCAAAAGCAAACAATAAGCTTTGTAAGGAAGAAATATGGAGAAGATGTAAAAATTGGCGCAGGAAATGTTGTCGATAAAGAGGGATTTCTATTCCTCGCGGAAGCAGGCGCAGACTTCGTGAAAGTAGGTATAGGTGGCGGATCCATCTGTATCACAAGAGAAACAAAGGGAATTGGAAGAGGACAGGCTACAGCAATCATAGAGGTTGCGGAAGCGAGAAATGAATATTTCGAAAAGACGGGTATATATATTCCAATCTGCAGTGACGGGGGCCTTGTTTACGATTATCATATGGCACTTGCACTTGCAATGGGTGCGGATTTCCTGATGCTGGGAAGATACTTTGCCAGATTCGATGAATCTCCTACAAATAAGCTCAATCTTAACGGAACATATGTCAAAGAATATTGGGGAGAAGGCAGCAACAGAGCGAGGAACTGGGAACGCTACGATATGGGAGGCGACAGCAAGCTGAGCTTCGAAGAGGGTATCGATTCCTACGTGCCTTATGCCGGACCGCTGAAAGATAATATACAGCTATCACTCAACAAGGTAAAATCGACGATGTGCAACTGCGGGGCACTGACCATGCGTGAGTTCCAAGATAATGCCAAGATTACTCTGGTTTCTTCTACGAGCATCATTGAGGGCGGGGCGCATGACGTTATCTTGAAGGATACATCAAACAGCGCTAGATAAAAAATTATATATTCGGGAGTTTATAGATGAAAAATGATATGATTATTGTACTTGACTTCGGAGGCCAATACAATCAGCTTATTGCTAGAAGAGTAAGGGAATGCGGCGTATATTGCGAGGTATATCCGTATTCATTGCCTATCGAAGACATAAAGAGAAAAAATCCAAGAGGAATTATCCTTACGGGAGGGCCTAACAGCATTTATGACGAAAAGTCACCAAAATGCGATCGTGAGCTGTTTTCTCTTAATATACCTGTTCTGGGGTTGTGTTACGGCGCTCAGGCGATTACACATTGTCTCGGAGGTAAGGTTGAAAGTGCGCCTGCTTCCGAATACGGCAAAACAGAGGTTGAGCTTTTAAAGGATTCCGCTTTATTCAAGGATATCGCAGGAGAAGAAAGCTTGAAGGCAGAGAGCGGGTATGTGAAAAATATCTGCTGGATGAGTCACACGGACTATATTGTTGAGGCTCCTGAAGGCTTTGAGGTGATAGCTAAAACACCGATATGCCCGGTTGCCGCAATGCAGTGCGAAGAAAAGAATATTTATGCGATACAATTCCATCCGGAGGTAATGCATACAAGAGACGGGGAAAAGATGCTCAGAACCTTCGTGCTTGATATATGCAAATGTGAAGGAACTTGGCAGATGGATGCCTTTGTTGAAGAAAAAATCACGCAAATAAAGGAAACGGTCGGAGATGGCAAGGTTTTGTGCGCATTGTCGGGTGGCGTAGATTCTTCCGTTTGTGCTGTAATGCTTTCAAAGGCGGTAGGGAAACAGCTGACCTGCGTCTTTGTAGACCATGGGCTTCTCAGGAAGAATGAAGCCGAAGAGGTCGAAGGCGTATTTGGCGCGAACGGCCCTTACGATCTTAATTTTATAAAAATAGACGCGCAGCAGCGTTTTTATGACAAGCTTGCGGGTGTAACGGAGCCGGAACAAAAGAGGAAGATTATCGGAGAAGAGTTTATCAGAGTGTTTGAGGAAGAGGCGAAGAAAATCGGAGCCGTTGACTTCTTGGCTCAGGGAACAATTTATCCGGACATTATAGAAAGTGGGCTCGAGGACTCTGCCGTAATTAAGTCCCATCACAACGTGGGAGGACTGCCGGATTATGTCGATTTCAAGGAAATCATTGAGCCACTGCGCATGCTGTTCAAGGACGAGGTTCGAAAGGCCGGCCTTGAGCTTGGGATCCCGGAGCATTTAGTTTATCGCCAGCCATTCCCGGGACCGGGGCTAGGTATTCGTATCGTTGGCGATGTTACGGCCGAAAAGGTGAAAATCGTTCAAGAAGCCGATGCGATTTATAGGGAAGAGGTGGCTCTTGCAGGTCTTGATAAGAGTATAAGTCAGTATTTTGCGGCGCTTACCAATATGCGCTCTGTGGGTGTTATGGGCGATTTCCGCACATACGACTATGCCGTAGTGCTGCGCGCGATAACGACAACAGACTTTATGACCGCAGAAGCGTCACAGCTTCCGTGGGAACTCCTTAGCAAGGTGACAACTCGTATCGTAAATGAGGTGAACGGCGTGTCCAGAGTCATGTATGACTGTACAGGTAAACCGCCTGCTACGATTGAGATGGAATAGTCAGCGCGCTACCGTGATCAATTGCCTCTATTCTTTGCATATGCTGAGTCAAAATTAAAAACAACTGATTAGGCCAGAATAGAACGTTGCAAAAGAGTAGTCGATGTTTTTACCTTAGGGGAGTAAAGCCAACTGTCCCAAAAGTTCGGTTGACAGCTGGCTTAAAGTCAGATGAATAAGATACCATGATCTGACAATCATCAATATATCCAAATTATATGTGGATTATGGGTTTCTTCACTAAATGTGTGGTTGCGAGGATGGATGCAGAGCAATAGAATATTTTGACATACAAAACAATTTTGTATAAAATAACGATAGGTTTTGAACGCGGAAGGAGCCAGATTTATGGAAAAGAAATATTCGAAGCAGATATTTATGATTGTATTGATCCTCACCTTGATCTTGGGATCTACGGTGTCGGCATTTGCTGGCAGTACGGGGTATTTTTACGATAAAACAATACCTTATCCCGGTTTTTCGGATGTGCCGTCTGGCGCCTGGTATGCAGAGCACGTAAAGGGTAGTTACGAGGTGGGGCTTATCAATGGATATGCAAACGGGAAGTTTCTACCGAAAGGGAATATTACTTTAGCTGAAGTCATCAAAATTGCTGCTGTGATGAAAGCCACGTATGATAATGATGCGGTCCCAACAAACAGCGATTTCGGAAATTGGTACGATAATTATGTTTCCTACGCAGAAGAAAAAGGGATTATAAAGGAAGGTGAATTTCCATACTATGAGAGCTATGCCAAGAGGGGCGAAATGGCATACATCCTTTCAAGGGTTTTCCCTGAGTATGAATATGATGGAAATGGAAATGGAAATGTTTCTTCTCTGCCCGACGTCAAGCCTTCAACCAAATATAGCGAGAATATATTCATGCTTTATAAAGGAGGTATCCTTACGGGCGATGACGCAACGGGGACGTTCCGGCCGGAAGCAAATATCACAAGGGCCGAAGTGACGGCGATCGTCCGTCGGATCCTAAACCCAACGGTCCGGACGCCTTTCGGGTATAAGGAAGAGATTCTGGAATTGATCGTAAGAACCGAGGCTGAAACAATTACGTATATTCGAGACTGTATTAATTCTGTTGGAGAGGATGGTTTTGCTGGCGGCAATTTAGATGAAGTACAGAAACAAGTTTTAGAAAATATTAAGGCAGATCCAAAAAACTGTTATCCGGAATTCAATTCTGTTGGCAATTTTGAATATACTCGACAAGGGTGTAGCATTACGTTTTATTTCTGGTTTATGGATAATGTGCTTTTTTGCCGCGGGGATATTGACAATTACGACGTTGGGCTATACTAGGTACAATATAATGCCGGTATTCTAAAGGGTAACGATAGCTATGGGGCGTTCCGTCCGGCGGATAATATAACTCGTGCAGAAGCTGCTGCTTGCCAAAAACCGGGCCGCTTTTTTTTACATTAAATCCCACAGAATTTGTAAGTTGTAAAATGAATTGCCCAAAAGAATAAAAAAAGGTTCCATTGAGGAACAAAACCGATTAAACTTAAAGCTGTGAAACCAAAGCAATCGGGGTGAACTCAATGGAACAAGGAAAGCAT
>JAQWFH010000035.1 GCA_028704515.1 Eubacteriales bacterium | reverse complement strand
CCTCACGAAGGATTTCTAATACTATATTTGCTTTTTCTTGGGCGGACCAAGTTCTTCTCATTCTACTCATAGATTAATTATAACTTATTTTCTTGAACTTGTGTCCAACCCTATGTGTACATTATAATACATTGTGTACCAACCTAGTAAAGCGCTATTATTCTAATGCATTTAAATCTTTCACATTTAAAGTCAATTTAATTCACATTAAAAAATAGAATACAAATTGATTTCAATTTGTAACTATGTTATAATTCACATAACGAAACCGCGTTTCGAAAATTCCGAATATTACTTATCCAAAAGTAGAACGTAGTTTGGATTGTAGAGTAGTAAAGAATGATTTTATGTTAAGCAAAGGGATGGCGTTAAAAGAAAGGATGACGCAAAAAGCGTGGGGAAATCGTAAGAGTGAAAAATGCAAAGTGTAGGGAAAAGTAGGAATAGGAGGATGATAAAAAATGACAAGAGAAGAAAAGGTTCGTGCAGGAGAAGCTAGGTACATATCGAAGGCCCAAAAGATACCATATTATGATATGGTATTTGAAAGCGGCAAAGGTGCTTTGCTTTATGACACGGAAGGAAACGAATATATTGACCTTTTGGCAAGTGCGGGCTCCGCTAATACCGGTAACGGGAACATTGAAATAGCAGACGCAGTATATGAACAGATGAAGAAGATTTGTCAAATAACACCTGCTTATGTGTATACGGAAAAAAATGTTGAGCTTGCGAAGAAGCTTACTGAGCTTGCCCCAGGAGACTTCGAGAAGAAAGTTGCTTTTGGGCTTTCCGGTTCTGACTCTATAGACGGAGCTATTAAATTTGCAAAAGGTTTCACAAAAAGAAACAGGCTAATCTCATTTAAGGGATCTTATCACGGAAGTACTTATGGCGCAATTTCTTTATCGGCAATAAGTATCAACATGAGAAAGAAGCTGGATCCGATTCCGGATGTAGTACATTTCTCGTATCCGACCTGCTATATGTGCCCTTACGACAAAAATCAAAGTGAATGTAATCTGGAATGTCTTAATGAAATAAAAGAGGCTTTCACTTCATATCTCCCGTCTGATGAAGTTGCAGCAATATTCTTCGAGCCAATTGCAGGAGATGCAGGGATCATCTGTCCTCCTAAAAAATTCGTGCAGGCCCTCGCTGCCTTATGTAAAGAACATGGTATTTTGCTAGTTTCAGATGAAATTCAGCAAGGATTTGGAAGAAGCGGTAAATGGTTTGCCATTGAGCACTTTGATGTAGCGCCGGACATGATCGTATGCGGAAAGTCCGCCGGCGGCGGATTGCCTATGGGCGCAGTAATAGGAAGAAGAGAGATCTTGGATAGTCTTGACCCTCCGGCTCATTTGTTTACACTTGGAGGAAATACTACAGTATGTGTTGCTGCGCTGAAAGCGATTGAGATTATTGAAAGAGATAATCTGCTTGGAAAGGCAGCCGAAAACGGTACATATTTCTTAGATAAGCTCAAAGCGCTCCAACCAAAATATGATGTGGTAGGAGATGTAAGAGGTCTCGGATTTTCTATAGCTCTTGACTTCGTAGAAACACAAGCTACAATGAAGCCTGACAGGAATGCTACATTGAAGGTATGTTGGGATTGCGTACAGAATGGCGTATTTATCACATTCCTCGGTAAAGGCAGCCTAAGGATTCAACCACCTCTGGTAATAACAAGGGAACAGATAGACAGGTGTGTTGAGGTATTCGAATCAGCTATTAAAAAATTAGTTGCAGGAGAAATTCCGGATAGTGTATTATCCCAAATAAAAGGTTGGTAACAGCATACGGTTACAAGCAAAAAAGGCGGTAAGAGTTGCTTGCATAGCTTGCACTATGCAAGCTACATGATGGAGGAATTCGTGTTTATAAATAAATTAACAGTATCGACAGTTGTAGTATTTTTAACAATTTGTAATAGTGCGACTGTTTTTGCCTCAGGCAATGGTGTAGTCGTGACACATTCTAATATAGGCGAATATCTACCTGTATGGAGTATCATTCCATTCGTTGGTATGCTTCTTTCAATAGCGATTCTACCCTTAGTAAAGCCACATTTTTGGGAGAAGAACCTGTTAAAAGTAGCTTGCTTCTGGTCGCTGCTTTTCCTCATACCTTTTGGAATTACCTTCGGCGGGCAACTGCTTACATATCAACTATTGGAAACTGTTCTACTTGACTATGTACCGTTTATAGTGCTTTTGCTCGGACTATTTACAGTGACCGGCGGGATAGTGATAAAAGGTTCCATAGTAGGAACCACAAAGACAAATGTAGTTTTACTTCTTATAGGGACAGCGATTGCAAGCTGGGTGGGCACCACCGGTGCCGCAATGCTCATGATAAGACCCGTAATACGCGCAAACGCATGGAGAGAGAAAAAGGCACACGTAGTAGTATTCTTTATATTCATGGTTGCAAACCTGGGAGGTTGTTTGACACCTATTGGTGATCCACCGTTATTCTTAGGATTTCTGCGTGGGGTACCATTCTTTTGGACCATGAAGCTACTGCCGCTCCTACTATTTAACGCAGCAATACTCCTAGTTGTGTTTACGGTTATAGACAGGTATTATTATAAGAAAGAGATCGCTGCCGGGAGGTCTCCGAAGGACATGGTTGTTTCAGATAGTGAAGATAAAAAAATCCGTATAGAGGGAGCTCACAATTTCATATTCGTTTTAGCTATAGTTGGAGCAGTTATCTTAAGTGGTACTTTGCCAAACTTCGCTACATTTGCAGATCAGGTAACGGGTCAACTTCATGGTATTCCGATTTTTGGCGGCATTGTATTTCCTTACAATTCAATTGTACAAATTGCAATTATTCTAATAGCTGCTTATCTATCGATGAAGACCACTAGGAAATCCACTAGGAAGCTTAACGAATTTACATTTGCTCCAATCGCAGAAGTGGCAAAAATATTTATAGGTATATTCATAACAATGATACCGGCATTAACTTTATTACGTGCAAACGGGGCTTCACTCGGTATTTCCGAGCCTTGGCAGTTCTTCTGGACGTCAGGTGCGCTCTCGTCATTCCTTGACAACGCTCCGACATACCTTGTATTCATGACGATGGCGGGATCTCTCGGATTTACAGAGGGGCTTGCAACAACAGTGGGAGTAATCCCGGAATCGTTACTTGTTGCAATATCGGCAGGTGCCGTGTTCATGGGTGCTAATACATACATAGGGAATGCACCTAACTTTATGGTTAAATCGATAGCGGAAGAAAACAAAGTAAAGATGCCAAGTTTCTTTGGCTATATGGGCTGGTCGTTATGCATACTTATCCCAATATTAGTATTAAATACGTTTATATTTTTCTAAAATAAATTGTAGACGTTGTAGGAAGTGTAGTTGTTTATTAAGGAAAGGAAAAATAATATGGAACAGACAAACAAGAAAGGGTTCAGCGGCTTTGCTATAGCCATGACATATGTAGGTACGGTCATCGGAGCGGGATTCGCTTCAGGCCAGGAATTATTTCAGTTTTTCGGAGCTTTTGGAATATATGGAGTTATCGGTACAATCATTGCAGGTGCACTTTTCTCCTTTTTAGGGGTAGCATGTATGCTTACCGCGAGAAATTTAAAAAATGGCGATTATGAGAAGGTAGTATCACCTGATAATGCGATTGTAAAAGGAGCGTTTAACTTTGTAATTACATTCTTCTCATTCGGAGTAATGGTAATCATGTTTGCGGGCACAGGTTCACTCTTTGCCTCATTGACGGGCTTAAGTCCGACTATCGGTGCCGCACTTATGATTATTATCACAGTAGTTGTTGTACTTATCAGTTCGGAGGCCGCATTAAACAGCTTTTCGATAATTGTACCGGTTATGGTAGCAATAGGTGTAATAGTTGCTATTGTAGCATTTTCCAACGGAACGGATACCCTCATGGACGCTCCTATGCACATAGAAAGAGGAGCAGCAGGCAACTGGATTCTGTCAGCATTATTGTATGTATCGTTCAATACAATCTGTGCAATCTGTGTTCTTGCTCCTATGGGCTTCGAAGCAAGATCCAGAAAAGATGCGAAGCTCGGCGGAATACTTGGTGGAGTAACCCTCGGCGGGCTTGCAATGTTCATTGTTCTCGGCATAGTTACAAATCAGACAGAAATGCTTACAAACGACATGCCGATGTACGCTGTAGCAGTTTCTATAAACAAATATCTCGGTTGGGCATATGCATTCATGCTTCTTGGCGCTATGTTTACTACCGCAGCGGGACTTCTCTTCGGTTTGGTTGAACGTCTCGGATCATATGAAAACTTACCACTTGCTAAGAACAGAAGGGCTGTAGTTTTGATAATCGCTGTGCTCGGGCTGCTCGGAAGTCTTGTGGGATTTACAACTCTCGTAGGCACGGTCTACCCGGCGACCGGTTATATCGGATTCGTGATAATAGCAACATTGTGCTACAACTACTTCAAGTCATTTAAGCTTAGAAAAGAAGAAGGAAAGACGCAAGATGAAGCATAAATCCGATAAATAATTATTAAAGCGAATTTAAGGGGGCTGTGGCAATATAGCTGGTTTAATCATCGGCGCCCAGCTCCCGTTTGTTTTATGGGGAGGTAAGTAATGACATTAATGAATAAATCCGTTACAGAATACACTCCGAGAACATATGCCGGTTGCGCAGGACAGGTATGCAGAGTTGATTGCTCTTTGGGAGTAAATATGGAGAAGATGCCGACGGGGATTTTAGAAAATCTAAGAAATATATCCGAGGAGAAGCTCCAACATTACCCCCACAGTGAAGAAATATTTGAGAGCTTACTAAATAAATTACAGAAGTTCAACCCGACCCTTAGCAAAGGAAATCTGGCATTGGGATGTGGGTCTATTAATGTTCTTTTAAATCTCAACACACTTTTTATAAATGACAAAAAGATGGTTTTAGGATATGCGCCCCAATTTTCCGCATATGTGGATGATGTTCATTTTAGAGGGGCAAAATATATAGGGATACCTTTAAAAAAGGAAGAAAACTATAAGATAGATGTTGAGGAGATATGCCGTTGTATTATAAAGTATAGACCCAATTTGGTGTATTTGGATAATCCAAATAACCCTACAGGTCAAGTCCTTGACAAGGATGAGGTTATAAAAATTTGCAAGACGGCTGATTACATCGGTGCGGCAGTAATTGTAGATGAAGCCTATGGGGAATATATGCCTGCCTCAAATTCCATGGTAACAGAGGTAAATAAGCTTAATGGGCTTGTTGTAGTTAGGACGATGTCAAAGGGGTATGGATTACCGGGAATACGCATGGGTTATGCAGTAGCTTCGTCTGAAATTATAGAGCAACTGAATAAACTTATCGTACCTTTTAATGCCAATAGCATTGCTAGGGAGCTAACGACAGCCATGCTTGCAGAAGAAAGAGATTTCGATGCGCTAATGGAACTGACGGTATCCAAAATCAAGAGGTTGCGCGAGGCGGTCGGTGATAAAATAAAAATAGCGGCTACATCTGAAAGCACACCTATATCTCTTTTTTACGTCGAAGATGAGAGCCTTGACCTGACACGCCTTTTTGCGGACAATGGAATTGCGGTTGTAAGCGGGGCATCCTTTGAGAACCTATCTATTAATTCAGCGCGGCTAATGGTACCGGCGGAGGAAGAGGTAAGTCTTCTTTGTGAACTAATTAAGCAGCTTGCACAGGAAATATAAATCATTAAAGCTTTACAAATCATGCCTTATGCTTATCGGCACAGGGCATGATTTTCGATTTTTTGGGACAAAAGAATATATCATATTATATTGATATATGGTAAAATAACTATATAATGCTTTAGTTTTTAATTGCTTTTGGGAGGTACATTTTGTTAATTTTTAAAATTATGCTTCTTGTTATGTTATGTCTCCCTATCTTTTTACTTGCAATTAGACTGGTGACAAAAACGGTAAACGACGTTTTGAGAAAAAAATAATGGAGACAAAGATGAATAAGGGCTTGTTTATTACGATTGAAGGACCTGACGGTTCGGGCAAATCCACACAAATCAAAAGGTTAAAAGATTATTTTAATTCCAAGGGGTATATGGCTGTTTTTACAAGGGAGCCGGGAGGAACGGCGATAAGTGAGAAAATAAGGGAGCTTATTCTCGATAAAGAAAGCAAGGAAATGGCAGGCATGGCGGAAGCCTTGCTTTATTCGGCTTCAAGGGCTCAATTGGTCGCTGAAGTCATAGGCCCTGCAATAGACAGGGGCGAAACCGTAATTTGCGATAGATTTTTGGATTCAAGCATAGCCTATCAAGGATATGGCCGCGAACTCGGAGATTGTATAAGAACGATAAATGAATATGCAGTGCAGGGGTATATCCCGGATCTGACCCTCTTAATGAAGATTAACCCTAAATTAGGGAAGGAAAGAATACCTCAAAAGGATTTGGACAGAATCGAAGCAGAAAAGCAAGCATTTCATCGACGCGTTTACGAAGGATATTTGAATATGGAAAAGGAATACGACAGATTTGTCGGGATAGATGCAAGCAGAAGTGTCGAAGATATCAGCGCAGTTATTATTGAGCGTGTTGAGGCATTGATGCGCATAAGAGGAGTTATATGAAAATGTATATTTTTATGAGGTTAGCATATGACCTTCGATGATATAAATATAAGCCCCAAAATGAAAATGCGCCTTGAAGATGCGGCGACTAGCGGCAAGATTTTTCACGCATATATATTCGAAGGAAGCGCGTGCGTTGATAAAGAAAAAATTGCGCTAAGCTTTATAAAGGCAATGCTATGCAAGGAACACAGAGGAAGAGGCTGCAGCGACTGCCTCATATGCAAAAAAATTGAACATGGAAATTACGAAGATTTGATAGATATAAGGGCGATTGGTGATTCTATTAAAGATGAGGCGGTTGAAAATATGCAAGAACGTCTAAGAAACAAGCCTATCGGCGAAAGAAATATTGCCATCATAGTAAACGCTGACATGATGACTCTTCGGGCCCAAAATAGACTTTTGAAAACTTTAGAGGAGCCACCTGCTGCAACGGTAATTATTTTGCTTTCGGAAAACGCAGAAAACCTTATTGCCACAATAAGGTCCAGATGTATCATATATCGCTTTTCAAGCGAGACACCGGATGAAAGCGAGGGGATGCTGTTATTATCGCAAGAGATAATTACTATGCTTGCGAAAGGCGAACCATTTTATTCGCTTACCTCAAAGCTTAAGGTGGCAATGGAGGATAAGGCGAGCGCGCTTGAATTTCTTGACGCAATGGAAATGCGTTATGGCTTAATTCTTAAAGAAAATGCCGCGAGCGATTATGATATGCAACAATATATATTTAACGCTATTCGCGCAATAGAAGAAGCACGCAAAAATTTACACCGTAATATGGGTATCGGATATGCATTGAAATGTCTGATATTGAAAATTGGAGGATAAATGATGATAGATGTTGTAGGTGTTCGTTTTAAGAATGCTGGAAAGGTATATTATTTCGATCCGGATGAAAAAGATTTTACTTTGGGATCAAACGTAATAGTTGAGACAGCCAGAGGTATGGAATTCGGAACAGTAGCGATGGAAAAGAAGGCTGTGAGTCAGAGCAGCATAGTACAGCCGTTGAAAAAAATAGTAAGGCATGCAGACGACAAGGATGTACTGCAGTATAAGGAAAATTTGAAAAAAAAAGAGAAAGCGATTGAGCTGTGCCAGGAAAAGATTGACAAGCACGGTCTTGATATGAAGCTTATCGATGTAGAGTATACATTCGATAACAGCAAGATTATTTTCTACTTTACTGCAGATGGCAGAGTCGATTTTAGAGAACTGGTCAAAGACTTAGCGGGCGTTTTCCGAATGAGGATAGAGCTTCGTCAAATCGGTGTAAGGGATGAAGCAAAAATGCTGGGAGGTATAGGCGCTTGTGGTAGAAGTCTTTGCTGCAGCTCATGGCTTGCAGATTTTGAACCCGTATCCATCAAAATGGCAAAGGTACAGAACCTATCGCTGAATCCAACAAAGATATCGGGAATTTGCGGCAGGCTTATGTGCTGCCTCAAGTATGAAAATGACACATATATGCAGCTGAGAAAGGGAATGCCTTATCCGGGAGAGAGAATCAGCACTCCGGAGGGTCATGCCTTGGTTATAGAATCGAACATCCTTGAGAATAAGATAAAAGTACGCCTTATACTTGAAGAGAGGAGAGAAGACAAGCCTGAAAAAGTATCCACAGAGGTATACGTATACAATAAGAAAGAAATAAAGAGATTTAGCAAGGATAAAAACGGAGACAAAGAGGATATATTTGAGGATATAGATGCCGACACATTGGATGAAATCAAGGTGTTGCTTAAGGATTGATGAAGATGAAGCTTAATGAAGGGGAGAGAATAGACGATATCGGTTTTGGTGAATTGCGCCTTATACAGAGGCCCAAGGAATTTTGCTACGGTATCGATGCGGTGATTCTTGCGGATTTTGCGGCAAGAGGAGGCTATAGAGGCAGGGAACGCTTTTACGGCAAAAATTCGTCAATTGCAGACCTCGGAACGGGCACAGGAGTAGTTCCCATTATACTTAGTCACAAAACCGACTGCGGCGCGATTTTCGGCATTGAAAAGCAAGAAATTGCGTACGAGGCAGCGTGCAGGAATATAGCTATGAATGATTTGTCTTCAAGGCTAAAGGTTGTATGCAGAGGCGTAGAGGATAAAGACTTGCCTGCAGTTATTAAAGACATGGCGAGGAGTGGCGGCCTTGATGCTGTCACATGTAATCCACCATATGTCACCGCCGGATGCGGAATGGCGAATCATAATGATGCAAAGTATATAGCACGACACGAGACGACCGGAACCCTTGAAGACTTCATTGCCTTTGCCGGTGAGGCGCTGAAGCAAAATGGTGACTTTTATATGGTGCATAGGCCTTCGCGAATCGTGGATATATTATGCCTGTGCAGAGATTATAAGCTTGAGCCCAAAGCCTTGAGATTTGTATTTCCGAATAAGAAAAATGCACCGAATATCCTTTTGCTGCATTGCATAAAGGGAGCGGGGCGTGAGCTAAAATTTATGGACCCCTTATATGTATATGAAGATGACGGAAATTACAGCGAGGAAATCAAAAAAATATACGAAAGACGCTAAATAACGTGGCATATTGCAATAGATGCCGCTACACCTACAATATAACCGATGATGCCTGCAGAAAAAGCATGCCTCATCTTTTTTACCGAGGTAACTCCAAAATATATTGCCAGCACGTAAAATACAGTTTCGCATGAGCCGGTCATGACAGAAGCCGCGCGCCCGACAAGCCCGTCGGTGCCACTTTCCTCCATGATTTGCTCGGCAAGTACAAGAGATCCGCTGCCGGAGATGGGACGTAGCAAAATAAGCGAGATAAGCTCTTCGGGTACCTTTATAAGGGCGAATACGGGGCCGAGAGTACTTTTGAAAAAATCCATAGCGCCCGACGCGGTCAGTGATTCTATCCCTATGAAAATAGCAATTATGAAGGGGAGCATTTCTACGGCTGTATGGAGACCGTCCTTTGCTCCTACAACAAAGCAGTCGTACATAGGTGTTTTTGCCCTTAGCCCGGATACCAAGATTATAGTTATGAGGCAGGGAATAAAAAATATCGAAAGATTTCCTAAAATCATCGACATTTCTTTCGCCTCCTCTCGAGCGCCTCGTAATATTTACAGACGGCTATTGACACGGCCATTGAGATAAGACCGGCAACAATGGCTGGTATAATGATGCTCCCGGGGTTTTGTGAGCCGAGATCGTTTCTTATTTTTATTATAGTGATAGGAACAAGCTGTATCATCGACATTGAAACTGCCATAAACATGCACATGGCATCGCTCGCATCGGTAGATCCCCCATTTTCTTTATCAAGCCTTTCCATAGCTTTCAATGAAAATACCGTCGCACTGTTTCCGGCACCAAATACGTTGGCGGTAAAGCTCATAAGCATCATAGCTATGGTATCCTTATCCTTCTCATGCGGGAAAAGGAATTTCATAGCAGGCATGGCCTTTAATGCAATCTTATCGATAAGACCGCTATCCTTTGCGATGTTCATAAGGCCGCACCAAACTGCGATTATACCCGAAAGCCCAATCATGAAATATATGGCGTCGGTGCAGCTTTGCATAAGGGCTTCGGTAAAAACGTCGGGGCGATTATTTATAATAGAGAAAATAATACCGATGAGAAGCATTCCTGCCCATATATAGTTCATCAACAAAAATCACCTCGATTCTACTTTATTCAAGAGCCCTAAAAAAATGTTGCTATTTTTGAAGATATGCCGGATAATATAAATAATGCTAATAGGAGGTGGTTGTGTGGAGATAGTTATTTCGTTAAAGGATTTAGGGTTTATAATACTGATTATACTTCTTATAATTCTGGTTATATACATGATAAATGTCACAAGGAATTTAGTTGTTACGATTAAGAAAACGAATATAATTCTGGAAGATACAGAGGTTATCACGGGGATAGCATCGGAAAGAGCAAAGGAAGCCAACGTTGCTATAGGCGACTTAACAGAAGCACTGGGGACAATAGGCGCTGTCTTAAAAGGGAATCAAAGCATGATAAAGGCTGCGACGAATGCATTCAATGCGTTTGCAGGACTCAAGTGTATATTTACATCCACGGATAAGAAGGACGATTAGAATAATAGCATTTGATAAGAGTATCATTAAAAATAAAAAGATGTGTAGTTTTGCAAAAAAGGAGGTTTTTATAACATGAAGGCGACAGGTATCGTGAGAAAAGTAGATGAGCTTGGCCGTATAGTTCTGCCAATTGAATTGAGGAGAACTCTTGACATAGAAATTAAAGATCCCATAGAAATATTTGTTGACGAGGAATACATATTGCTTAAAAAATATGAGCCTGCATGCATATTCTGCGGAAATGCAAAAAATGTCGTGAGCATAAAGGGCAGAAATGTTTGCGGAGATTGCCTGAAAGAGCTAAAGGAGCTATAAAAATAAAAGGGTAAAAGGGATGCTTGATGATTTAAAGGCGCCCTTTTTTATTTTGCTTGAAAATAACACGTGAACTGGGTATACTTATACTAGTATTTACTGAATAATTATTGGAGGAATTAAGTGGCTAAGTTTTTAGTGAAGAATAGTGGACCCCTCAAAGGAGAGGTATATATAAGCGGCTCTAAGAATGCAGTATTGCCTATAATGGCTGCAACACTTTTATGTGAAGAGAAGTGTGAAATTACAGATGCGCCAAGACTCAGAGATGTGGACGTCATGTGCAATATGCTAAGACGTATTGGGGCGGAGGTAATCGAAGATTATGATGGTAACAGATTATATATAGGTACAAAAGTAATATCGGATAAAGAAGCTCCTTATGCTCTTGTAAGCAAGATGCGTGCTTCAGTACTCGTGATGGGGCCTATTTTGGCACGTACGGGACGAGTAAGGATGCCGCTGCCCGGAGGATGCGCCATAGGGGCAAGACCGATAGATTTGCATCTTAAAGGCTTTGCGGCCCTGGGAGCTAGAATAGAGGAAGGAAAGGGCTATGTGGAGGCGGTTGCAGACAAGTTGCAAGGCTGCAATCTCTACCTGGACTTTCCGAGCGTCGGCGCTACAGAAAATATAATCATGGCGGCAGTGCTTGCCGAAGGCACATCGGTCATAGAGAACGTGGCTCAGGAGCCTGAAATAGTTGACCTTGCGAATTTTCTTAACAAGATGGGCGCAAAAATAAAGGGTGCCGGTACAGATACTATAAAGATAGAGGGTGTAAAGAAGCTTAACGCCGTTTGCCACTCTGTGATACCGGATAGAATAGAGACGGGAACTTTTATGGTTGCGGCCGCGATAACTCGAGGCAATATCCTGCTTAGAAATGCTTTACCGGATCACGTTAAGCCGATAATTGCGAAGCTTAAGGAATGTGGAGTAGAAATTTACGACACCTTTGATGGCCTGATTGTTAATGCCGAGAACGCGAAGCTCGTAGCAACGGATATAAAAACACTGCCTTATCCCGGATTTCCGACAGATATGCAGTCGATTTTTATGGCATTCCTTACAACAATAGACGGAGAAAGCAATGTACATGAAACCGTATTTGAAAATAGATTCATGCACGTTGCCGAACTTGAAAGAATGGGTGCTGATATCGTTACCGAGGACAGACGAGCAATAATTAAGGGTGGAAAGCCCTTAAAAGGGACAAGCGTGTTTGCCACAGACCTCAGAGCGGGAGCGGCAATGGTTCTTGCAGGTTTCGTTGCCGAAGGAGAAACTGAGGTTTCCGAGATTTATCACATAGAACGTGGATACGAACGTTTTATTGATAAACTCAAGGCACTTGGCGGCTCGATAGAGAGAGTAGAAGAAAAGGTCAAAGAAGTTTAATACACCTCTACTCCCGTATAATAGTGCTTAAGAATTTGTTTATAATTGTGACCTGCTTCAGCCATTCCGTTTGCGCCGTATTGGCTCATACCTACGCCGTGGCCGTAGCCGCTTGTTACAAATGTTATGGTATTTGTGTCTTTATCGATGGTGAAATTAGCAGATGCTAGACCGAGCGCATCTCTGATTTCTCTGCCGCTATAAGAAGCATTACCTATATTTATTATATTTACCCGTCCGCCTTCTGTGCGGTCGGTTATTTTTATGTTGCTGTGTGTAAAATTACCAGTGTATCTGTCCGGATATTTTTTATTTAAAGTCTCAGCGAGGACCATGTATGTAAGGGTGGTTTTCTCATCCTTATGGGTCGCTTTTTCTTCATATGTACTTTCAACGCTTCGCAGATAAGGCACAGCGCTGACAAATACATCCTCGGAATTTTCCGTCTTGCCGCCACTTGATGAATGAAACAAGGCTTGATATGCCAATTCGCCGTTGTAATACATAAGCTGGCCGGAGGTTTCGTCGACGGCTTTTTCTATTCTCTTATAACCGTCATTCATCCAAGAGCTCCCTTTAAGGCTTTCGAGCTCTGAATAGCTTCTATAAACTTGGCAGTGAGTACCATCGCATAAGGCTGCCGTTGGATGTGCTGCCGGGAAACCATCATTTCCGGAGCGCATTACTTTTGAAAGCGAATATGTGCGCGCCGCAACAGCTTGCGCCTTAAGTGCATCTTCTTCAAAGCTTGCAGGCATTTCTCCTGCAACAACACCCTTGACATAATCTTCAAAATCTATTTCCTCAACAGTTGAAGATGCAGTTCGGTATACACTTATTGTCTTTGGAGGAACTGTTCGCTCTCCATTATTTATATATGAATTCGAGTCGCCGAAAAATGTTATAAGTGTGGACGGCAAAACCAGCAGAGCCAATACGGCAAAGCCTCCGCACAAGGCTGCCAGTTTCAGCACTGGCATAATTTTAATTTTTCTCATATCCTGTACCTCTAAAAAAAGATATGCTTGCTTGGACAAATTTATAACGCTTTTAAAAATAAAGTATCATGTACTCAGATGCAACATAAAATTAATAGTGAATACTTATTGGATTGAATTTGCGCAGCAAAATGGCTGCAAGAAAACTATGGAAACACAAATCGATCTGTAGAAAATATATATTGAGGAGGTAGATTGTGGAGGTACTTATAAACGGATATGCATATCCTTCGATTAGCCCTGAGGTTTTGGTTGAATGGTCAGATTATATTTCGCTTCTCTCTTGTTTCAGCTATGGATTTACAACGGAAGGAGCTCTTATCTCGCTGGATGATGATGAGATGAGGGCGATAGCAGAGGGCAGAGGAGTAAAGAGCATGATGGTGCTTACTCCGCTAGATGAACAAGGGAATTTTAACAATGAATTGGTCAAAACGCTCCTTAATGATGAAGCGAAAAAGGCGAGATTGCTCTCGGAAATTTTAGCCGAATTACAGCGAAAAAATATGTTTGGTATAGACTTCGATTTTGAATTTGTTCTGGCCGAGAACAGGGAACAATATTCGCAATTTGTACAGGATGCAACAATAATGTTAAATGCAGAGGGCTTCCTAGTCACAGTGGCTCTTGCACCAAAAGTATCGGCAGACCAACCGGGATTGCTCTACGAGGGACATGATTACGCAGCCATGGGCGAGGCCGCTAACTTTGTACTTCTTATGACGTATGAATGGGGGTATACGTCAGGTCAACAATGTTATAACCAAAAATCAAAACTTAACAAATGGGTAAATTTCAAGG
The DNA here is from genome assembly GCA_028704515.1 of Eubacteriales bacterium. Taxonomy (GTDB): domain Bacteria; phylum Bacillota; class Clostridia; order Peptostreptococcales; family Anaerovoracaceae; genus UBA1440. The sequence continues at coordinate 6,646 of JAQWFH010000035.1, read as the reverse complement.
TCGAAAGAGGTCACATAATCCTTACCGGCTTTTTCTTTTGTATAAATAACCTTATCAAGCACCGATCGCAGCAGCTGATTCTTGGCTTGTGGATCTTCAAGAGACTCATATACATCGAGCACACGCTGCATTCTCGGAACAAATTCAACGCGGCTTATCGCTACCCCTGCAGAGGTTAATTCTTTCTTTAGCAAGGCAATGCTTTTGTTTATATCTTTTTTACGGTCTGCCAAGTTTTGATTACGCTCAAGGAACGTATCCACATCATATATCTCTCTTTCAAGGAGGTCATGAAGCTTCTCAACTTGCTTGTCTAGCAGCTTCAGATCTTCTTCTTGGCGCTTTATTGCGACCTTAATATCTTCAGTCGGAGAAGGCGCATCATCGTCTGTGATTGTCAATTTATATCCCGCAAACCACTTTTCAAGCGCATACATGAGTGAAGTTTCAACCACATCTAAATAGCTTGCGCAATTATTGCAGTATTGCCCCTCACAGTGCAGCCATACCTTCCCTTTCTGCGCTTGGCGCTGCATTTTCTTTCCGCACTTGCCGCATACAATTAACCCCGCAAGAGGATTCTTCGGACCGGTGGATTTCTTGGACTTGGGAATAGTATTTGCAATCCGCACCTGCTGTGCTTTGTCGTACACTTCTTTGCTGATTATAGGCTCGTGCAGCCCGGGAATGAGGATGGGCTCCGGGTTATATGGTCTGCTTATGACTACCTGACCATCGACAAGGCTTTTTATTTCCGCTCTCTCCTGCCATTTAACGACACCGTAGTAGGTCGGATTTCTTAATATACCGCGGACGGTGAGCCTTGACCATTTATCTCCACTCCTTGGTTTATATCCCAGGTGGTTAAGTTCTTCGGAGATAAGATTGGCGCCCATGCCTCTCTCAGTATAGAGTTTGTATATCATCCCCACAGCTTCGGCCTCTTCGGGAATGGGCTCAAGCGTATATCCTTTATCGTTCGGAATCTTTATCCGCTTATATCCATACGGAGCGACAGAGGATATATATTTGCCCTCCCGGATGGAAGCAATGCGCCCGCGCTGTATACGGCGGTTGATTGTTTTGTATTCTCTCCGGCTCATGAAGAGACCGAACTCAAAATATTCCTCGTCGTATTCGTTAGATGTGTCATATGATTTCATCGGAGTAATAATCATCGTGTTGGAATATTGAAAAGCTTTCTGGATAGTGCCCTGATCGGAAGTATCACCTCTTGCAAGACGCTCTACTTCCATAACAAGAACACCGTCCCAAAAGCCTTGCTCTATTTCCTGTAGCAGATGCTGCACAATTGGGCGGGCGGCAATGGTTTCTCCGGAGACAATCTCTTTGTAGATTTTAGTGACATTAAGATTTTGACGCTTTGCTTCCGCAAGAAGAGCCTTCTCGTGCCTTGCAAGCGTCTCTCCCGCGCCGCGTTTTTCAGCCTCAATATCTTTTCTTGATTTTCTTAAATAAATACAATATGCCATGTGCTGTGCCTCCTGAAAGAGTGTACTTGAAAATGAACATAAAAATGCCCGAAAGTTGACTTTTTCGGGCTGTGGTGGTAAAATTACCTTGCTTGAGAAGGTTGTACTATCACAGCCTTATAACGTTCGCTCCTGTTGACGCAGGGGCGTTTGTTTTTTGTGTATCAGTTATTCATCATTTTTTAAAAGTTTTCTTTGTGCTCTTTCAATTTGCCTTATACTCTTTTCTGGTGTTGGCAAATCTTCCGGCATGGTGCCGCCCAGCTCCTGAATGGTCTGGCGGACCTTCTTGCCTACCTCGTAATGGGTTTGGTTGGCCTTCTCTTTCCCTTTAATTTTTTCACGCCTTAATTTTTCGTCAGTCTGGGTTGCGCGGAAGAGATTGGCGGCAAGTTCTGTACTGCCCATGTGGTCAAGAATGTTTTGACTTTTCTTCAATCCCTTGAGAGCATGGATATCTCTGGCGGTTAAGCCACCGTAGAGGCCTTGGTAGCCTTTATTTTGGAAGATAGCATAATCTTTTGATTCAATTATGCCAGCCATTTTTGCAGCCTCGACCAAAGATTTGTTATGCTCAATCATTTGGCTCCTAATAGAGACACGCTTTTGATTCTCGGTTAGATCATCATAATTTTCTATAAGCTCTTGTTGCCTTGTTTTGATCGCAAAGTAAGTCTGCCCAAGGGCAATAACCTCTTTTGAGGGGTCGCCATTTTGAACAATAAGATAGCAGGCGTAACGGGAAAGTATAATGTCATTCAACGGTTTTCTTGTGACTCCAGCCTCAACGATTTTGTTGACATCAACAAAATGGTTTTTTTCAACGTTTCCAGCATTTCTGCATGCGTTTTTCGCCTTTTGTATTACATTTTCAAAATTACGCCATTCCACATATTCAAGAACATTCTGTAACTCCCTTGCATACCAGAACTCATTGCCATTTTTATCAATATGCTTGATATCCTCAAATGTAGCTTCGGTATACTTTGCCGGAGCCGCTGTCAGCTCACCGTCTTCATCGAAGAAATAAAAATAAAACAAATCATCCACCTTCTTCCTATATTTCAGCGCCGCCGGGCCGTTTGTTTTTTTATTCTATAATTACCCAGAAATCATTCTCATGAATAATTTGCACGGGAATTCCTTTTTTCCGGAGTTCGACGGCCTTTTCAACCTTCCTCCCGTAACAATTAAATGCCCAACAAGGATTTCCCTCATCGCCAATTAGCAGAAACTGTGTTTTGCCAGAGACTCCACTATTAAAAGTACCTTCGCGTTCAGTGATAATGATAGCTATTTCGTTGCGAGTGCAACGCGAGGATGCTCCTGTGAAACAGAACGTGCGACCAGGTATTTCAATTTGCGGGTTTATTGCGCAAATGCCGTTAATTGTATATGTCGCTTTTAGCTCGGCCAATTCGGATGCAGAAATGTTATATGAACTTGTACAGTCAATAAAATCTCCGATATATGCAATAAGCATCTTTCTTTCATCCTCGGTTATGATTCCGTCTTGCAAAATCGATGAAAGCAATGCCTCAACCTCATCATAAGGATATGTGCCTTTTAATAGATAGTTTTCAGAGATCCAATCGCGAAGAGACAATATCTCTTGGTCGGTAAGGACATTATCAGCAAGAAGTCCATGGAAGAGGGCATGAAGCTCTTGGATAGCAAGTGTTGTTAGGTTGTAATAGAGACCTTCGCCTTTAAATTGACCGCATAACCACTTAAGATCATCAATTTCTTCATCATCAACAACGCCGTCGCGGAGCATTTCTTTTAGGGCTGGAACGATCTCATTAAAAGGTGTCCTCCCTTCAAGGATTTCATTAATTGCGAGCCAATTAAAAAGCTCTTCAGCCTCTTCTTTATTAACCTTGCCGTCAATAGTTATCCCGTCAATAATTCCAATTAACGTGGAAAGTGCCTTATCGAATTCGGATTTCCCAGTATATATTCTATAATCCATACTGTCATAATTCTGCAACGTACTCATAGCGCCTCCTTTTCTCATCTTAAATTACATGTTTTTCATACTCTAACGAATCAACCTCGCTGCATAAGTCGAAATCCTTGCTATCTATATGAGCTATTTCGTGCCTGTAAGTCTCCATCTGCATCTCAGCACTCATGCGAGCATTTATCATTATTGAATAACTTCCGTCACTGTTTAAGATTGTGTAACCTCTTACTCCGTGTGGAAGGTTCATTAGATACACACCTATATATTCTACCAATTCTACTCATCTACTTTCTTTAATCGCTTAACCATATCCGCTACGAGTTGCAAGTCCTCTTTGCTGACTTTGCGCGTGGCGTCAAATAAGATACGCAGCTCGGGGTTGTCGTATATTTCTTGTGCAAACGCTGCGGCTTCGGGGTCGAGGTAATAGCCTTGAGAGGTATTATTTCTAGACGATTCCCATTCAAATAAATCATTAGGATCAATTTTGTATAATTTGCATAGTAATGCAATGCTATCTACATCGGGGCGGCTTACTCCATTCTCCCAGTTGGAAATAGTCTTTTTGTTTATGCCACTTTTCAACTCAACATCTTCTTGTGTCATGCCTGCATTTTTTCTAGCTTTTTTAAGTTTATCACTAATTCCCATATTTCACCTCTTACATCTTATATAAATATATAATACCTGAAAATCTTGGAATGTCAAGATATAAAAATCCAAAGTTATTAGATAAATATGTTGACATCCAACGAAATGGGATGTAATATATAGAAAAATCCAACGAAATGGGACTAAGAAAGGAGGAGGAGTACATATGACAGTTGCAGAAAAGATTAAGAAAATTATTAATGAAGAGGGATATAAACAATATGTTATAGCCAGAAAAGCTGGAATGAGTGCAAAACAATTTAACGCGCTTTTAAATGGAAGGAAGACATTTACGGTTGATTATTTACCGCAGATTTGCAGAGCTATAGACAAAACGCCGAGCGAAATATTTGGATTTAGTGAAGAGAAACAATAGAGGTGAATACATATGAACGGCCAGAGGGAAGGAAACGGAACACGGAAAAACATCAAGAAAAAGCGCATCAAAATAATTGAAACGGTTCAATGGATGGCTATTGTTATAACAATCATAGTTATAGTAATAAACTATATATCAATGCGATAACCGAGATGGAAAGGGCTATCCATGAACGCAGTTCTGAAAGTTTGAGACGTTTTTCTTCCTCATTGTTTTTAAGAAGAATGCCATCGAGGTACTCTAAATACCGAATGCCTAAAGGAGTTATTACGAATTCGTGCCCTACATCGGAAAGAGCATAGTGCGAAATGAATCTATAATCAACTAAAAACTTCACTGATACAGGATGGGCGCTTACAACAGAACCGTATCTGACGCTTGCAAGAACCTCTAAGTCACTCGAACCTAAAAACACATCTTTAAAATCAAGAGAATGTCCCAAAATATCACCATCCTTTCGCCGAAATTCTACCATTTTTGCGGAAGGAAGTAAATAGAAAGACCTTTAAGGGAATAGGACAAATCCCATAGACCATATAGATAATCAAGGGGAGGTGATACCGTGGCGGTCGTGGCAGAGTACATATTAGATTCCGGAGTAAGGGTCAAGATCAATGATGAATCATACATAGATAAAACTCCCGGGGAGCTTAAAAAGATAAAAGACAATATCAACGAAGTAGCCAGCCGCCTGATTTATCAGAATCTATTTAAAAAATCACAGGCAAGCGAGGGTTAAATATATGAGGTTCTATGAAATTTGCGCCATCCCGAAGCCGGGAAGCGCAAAAAAGAAGAAAAAGACTAACGGATATAAGGACAAGCATAAACGGTTTTGCTTTTACTGTAAGACCCCAAGCGCCGAAAGGCACGAAGTCTTCGGAGGTTCCAATCGGCAGATAAGTATAGATCATAGATTTCAGGTTGACTTATGCGCCGACTGTCACCGCGAGATGCAGGCCAATATTACAGACCAAGGCAAGGAACGTAACCGCTACTGGCGGCAGCACTACCAAAAGTTATACGAGGACAGGCTTATGGAGTCGGGTGTACCAGGCAAGCAGGCGAGAGAATTGTGGCTGCTGCTGATCGGAAGAAATTATAAGGATGATTAAGAAAGGAAAAAAGCGTGGCATACGAAATGGAAACATATCAAGGCATCTGCAGATACTGCGGAGAAATTCAGCCGGTCATGGCAGTTGATCAAGTCGATGCAGACAATAAGATATCTGATACATGCGCCTGTGGCGGCGCAACCACAGAGAAGCGCAGAAAAGCCATGAATAAAAACATTGAGAAAATCTGCGGGAGCGGAGCAGTCGGATGCGGATTTTACGAAGTTGAGCCCTACACCCGAGAAATTATAAATAAAGCAGCTGAAGCCGTGCTCCTTGGGCACATATCTGCAGCAGGCCTTGAACTTGAAGATAGCACGCTGTCGATCAAGGAGACAAAGGGCAAAACCAGGATACAAAGGAAGCGGCCAATATGCGCATCGGCGGAAAGTTAGGAGAAAGGAAATGAGAGAAATACTTGAGCGGATCCGTATCGGACAGCGTATTCAAAAGAGCGAGCTTGATGATGCGGTTGAAAGGCTCGACTCCCTTATAGGGGACGCAGAGAAAGGTAATAGGCTCGCAGCGGCAAAAAGGCTCAGGGAGACGCGCCGCAGTTTAACTGATTACAAAGAGATATATCAAAAGCGTCATAAAAAAGACATTGTAAAAAATATCGAAAATACCGAGGAGATGATAAGACTCTTAGAAAGCGAGAGGAGATATGAGGCGGCAGTACGATATCGCCACCTCAGAGATGACCTGCTAGGCGAACTCAAATCGGCATTTGACAACAAGATACATCCTGCAAGCATACGCCAATGCAGTGGCGGCGTAATCATCAAGCAGGGCACGCAAGAGATGATGCCCTTGCAAGAAGGAGGAACATATGAACGAACAAGATAAATCCCGCAACGCTGCAGCCATCGCCCGTATCGACATGAAGTTGGATGCGCTGCTGACCAGGCGGAAGGTAACTGGGATATTGGCCGTAATGGCTATAGTAACCCTGCTAATGTGCACCGCAATCAATGTTTATGCGGAGAGGGTAATCCAGACGATGCAGACAGATGCCTTGGACCAGATAATGGAATTGAGGCAG
>JAQWFH010000067.1 GCA_028704515.1 Eubacteriales bacterium | reverse complement strand
GACTCAACCCATATCAAACCGGAACACAGCAATGGTGGAATTTTGAAATTTCTGCCAGAGAAACGCAGGCTAAACTCAATACCGTGCTGAATCCGCAGAGCGCAACAAACAATCCGATGTATGAGCAGTATATTAAATCGAATATAGAATATGCACCGGCATCTGGAGTTTCAAAACCGATAACGATTGGGCAAGCGTCGGCACTCCACGAAATATTCACCAAAACCCCAGGAATGACATCCGAATTGATGAAACAATATCGAGGGGTTGATATTGCAGAACTGAACCAATTTCTCGACTCTGTAAAAACACCAACGATACAAACACCAGATGCTACAAGTCCGTACATATACGCCGGAAAAGCCCCTCAAATGGGTATTGTAGCCCCATTAATGGGTATTGCCGGAACAGGCATTGCCCCTGCAACAATAGAAAAACCCTCGGAAATTTATCAAAAAGCGGTTGGTTCTAGTGCAATAAAAATTATGAACCAGACATTTATGCCGGTTGATAATACAACAGCAGCGCAGAATAATTTAACTACGTTTTTAACGCAGTTACGAGTATCTGGTGAATATTATGCGCCGTCTTTAGAATCTCCGGTTGTTGGCCCGGAATCTCTGAAATACCCATCATTTGAACAGGCGTATTCATTAATTCCGGTTTTACCGAAAATTTTACCAATTCGCGGTTTTTTAGGTAAAAACCTCTTTATGCCGTTTAAACCATTCTATCAATCGGCTGGATTAGTCGCAGGAGAACACGCAGCAGGGGCACAAGAAGAAAGAGCCAGAATATATACAACCGCGTATGAATCCGCCGGTTTCTTTACACCGGGGCCGGCTCCGGTATTTTTGGGTACGTCGGAACAATACGCAGGACTTAACAAAAGTGTTACACTTGCAAGTGGAATGAGAGCGGAACAGCAAGCCGCATATCAAAAATATACGGTTAGCCCATCGAGTTATACACCATTACTTCAGCCAATAACAGAACGCATTGATGCAGCAGCTAAAACATATACTCAAGATATTAAACCAGCCGTCTCCGCATCAAGACAATTTGATGTGGGAACGCCCGGATATATTCAGGAAAAAATATCCGGTGGTTTGTTGGAAATACCAACCGTTCTTCTTACCAGCACCAGCGCACTTTTGCAAGGTGGTGAATTTTTAACTCGGTCCGCAATAGCAAGTCCTGCCGGGACTGCAATTGCATTTGGATCGTTCTTGTATCTCGGTATTGAAAAATTAGGTTCTGATTTTTATAAAGGTATGACAACAGACCCACTGGGAACAACTTCACAGATTGTAGGTACATATTTCTTATTTCGTGGTGCCTCTGGAGTTGCCAGTCGCGGATTGGGGTATGCGCGTACATTCGGAGAACCGTATGTAAAATTATCCGGGGAAAGCGGGATAGGCACCAGACCAGAAGAAGGCTATCCAAGAACACCGGGTATGCTTTCATATAAGCAATTACTCGGCTATTTTAAAAGAGCAACCGTCGAACCAGAATCAATAATGAGCAGGACAAAAGCGGTATCCGAATATGGGATACCCAAAGAAGCCAGACTATCGACAGAACTTCTTGTAACAAAGCGGGGGTATGTTACCGGCTTTGCCGAAGAACCCCTCATTTTGATGAACGAAGAAGGGATTATGACAATGAATGATCTGTATGGTTTCGGTGGAAAGGTTGAACAGATACAGGTTGCCAAGAGAGTACCTAAAATCCCGGCGTGGTCCGCGCAAACCGGGACTCCTGGGATAATGCCATTGAGTAGGGATGCTTTATCAAGAGTTGTTACCGGGACATTTAAAACACCCGGTGGCGGCTCGGAAATAAAAGGAATGTACGCGGCCCCTGTTGCCGAAACCACATTTGCATCAATAACTGATATGTGGGACGAATTGTTATCCGGTAAAGTTGGATTTTCTTTAACAGGAATACGGCTCCCATCGTTGCAATATTTCAGTAATATCGAAAGAGTTGTTAAAATACCTGAAAATTTACGCCAAAAAGTTTTGATTACATCCGGGAAAGCACGAAAAGCCGCGTACGATGAAGTTTCTGAATGGATGCAGGAATATATACGAAAACATCCTGGAGAGCGTGTAGCATTTGCCCCTTTGACAAAAGGTGAGTACGAAATTGTAATCGCAGAAGGAATGAAACAGAAGGCGATACAAGTAGCACGAACAACCATAAGCGGTTTGCGTGTTCCAATCTATCAAACTGTGTTATTACCTCCGGAAGAAGCAGGCGCGGGGGTTGGAATGGGTGCAAGAGTGAGCGGTATCGGAGAAGCCATAACCGGAAGCAAGTTTATGCAAGATTACGTTTTTGAGTCTAGTTATGAGCCCTTACAGATAAACGCGCCGTTTCTATCATATTCCGCCATCGGTATGGGTCAAAAAATGCCTCAACCTTTCGCCAAGATTCCGACCCGAGCAAGTATATCACAATTCCCAGAGGAAGCACGAATACAGCCAGCCACCAGCGCATACAGGGCTCGTGGTATCGGTGGCCTTGGCATGACGAGTATCCTTCAACGAACATCAGACCGTATGCCATCAGAAGTATCTCGTATTTCATATTTGGGATCAGATTATTCACGGCCCTATTCAACCAGTGAAGCATATGCATCATATATATCCGGGTACGATTATTTAAGTTCAACTGTTTCGGGAATAAGCGTATCGCGTCCGTTACGTTCATCGCGTGCCGGAATAAGTTACCCCGGCGTTTCATATGGAGGTAAATCGTATGGAGGGGAGTCATACAGCGGTAACTATTATGGCGGGAAGTATTACGGCGGGGAATACAGAGGCGGGGAATATGGCGGCGGGTATTACGGGGGATATTCATACACTGGGCCAACATATCCGGGATACCCATTCTTCGCATACCGCAAACATGAAGAAGTAGAACCAGGGCACAGATACCGAATGCCAAAATTCCGAAAATTCCTCGAAATATCCCCAACCGCTACGCCAAGAGAAGTCGCAGGACTGGATCAACGGCAAAAGGATTTCTACCGAACAATAAGCGCCGGACTGGTTGCAAAAATTACGCCGGCATCGCCCGAAGTGCTGAAACGCAATCCATTAACAGCCACAGATACACTTGGAAAAGCAGCAGGAATGGAATTTTTCCGGGCACGCACCGGAGCAGAAAAGCAGCAGGCCGGGGGGCGACCAATAGCCGTGCGTCGGCAGGAGCCCGGCGATGTTGTATCATTCATCACCAATTCTGTGATTAGAACCGAGCGCAGGCAGGCAACACCACGGAAACGGCAGAAGTTGTATTCCGCAAACGTTGAACAGTTTTCCGGTTCGATGCTAGGACAAAAACGTAGAAAAAAATCGCTGATGATGTGGTAAAATGATTGAAACACCAGACAGAAAAAAAGCGGAGTCCCTACCATCGGCTATCGAGGATACATACAACCCTCATCAATTGCCGATATGCACCGAATATTTACAAAAATTCTGTGTGCATAATACCGAATGGGACAGCGATTTTGCACCGTTTGAAGATTTTTATTTGGAGGATCCGCGCAACCAGAAAGGCTGCTACTGCCAGAAATTTAAAATGGGGTATTTTTGCCCCTTTTTCAAATGGATGCAGGGAAACCGAAGAGCGCGAGGGGTTTGAAAATGAAAAACATCAATACAATCATCCAAGTTCAAGCACAACAGCAGCGAGAAGAGCAGCAGCGAGCAGCAGCCGAACAGCGTGAGAAGCGAGAAGAAGAACGCATATTCCGTGAAGCAATGCGCAGGGATGCTGAACTGTACCAGTCTGCAAAGCCGGAGAAACGTGATGCTATTGTAGATCGTATGATTTCGCGTGAACGGGAATACAAAGCAGCAGGGGGTACACTCCCCCCGGATAAATCCAAAAAGGAAATCGCTACCGGCATGGTTGAGCGCGGTGTCTTGTCAGCAGCGCAATATAACGTGCGGGATTTGCCAAAAGCATCACGCACTGTATCAACCGTAGGTTCCAGGGTCCAGCAGGATGTAGCCCGTCTAATGGGTGACAACCGGCGACCGTCGGAGGTTGTATTCGGTTCCGCGCAGCGTCAATATCGACAGTCGGTTCGGGCGCGACCACAGCAGAGACAGGCATACAAACCCGCCAGTGATCCGTTGTTTTTCATGCGAACAAGAACCGGCAGCGATTTAAGCAACGGCGGCAACCAGAGCCACGTTAGGCGTGGGAAAAACAATCTGACTGATTTCGCAAACGGGTTACTTGGGAGGGGTAAGTAATGAAAAATAATATTTATATTTTCGGTTTACTTCTCACGGGGTTGCTATTGTGTTCTCCGGCTTTGGCTCTCACCCCGATACCATTTAATCCAAGCAACACCTCTGCTGAACAACTGGGTGGATTATACAACCCATACGTATTCGCTAACGGTGATGATACCTTTGAAGTATTCACCGTAGTGCCTTTGACAACGCAAAACGTAGCATACCCAATTGAAATATTCTATGCTGTATTCTTCGTAGGGGTTCTTTTCCTTGCGATTGGGGTAATAGCCACATCTAAATCCGATAGTGTCCCGTCACTGACAATCACCGCCTGCGGGATTATCGTGTTTGGGTGTTTTATGATCTGCGCATTAATGCTGCCGTATACGGCATATCTTCACGTAAACGAGCAGGTGATACAGAATGTAGACAAGTTCGGGGTAGGAACCGGTAACAACAGTGTTTACATCACGCAGATTGCTGACTATCGGGCGTCCACATGGATGAGTTGGATGTGCTACGGGTTCTCGATTGCAGGGTTGATTATGATGATACTTGGTACTCTGTCGTTCATCGGTTGGTTTGCGCGAAAAGGTATCAGGGATGCTGCAAATGGGAAATATCTGGAAACGGAAGACGGGGAAAGTAGTTACCGTGGGGTAGGGAGGAAATTATAAAGTTTTTTTCTTATTTTGTGTTATAGTATTATTATATTATTGTAACATTTAATACGAAATCATCAAAACGGCCTTTTTTACAGATTACATGAAC
>JAQWFH010000066.1 GCA_028704515.1 Eubacteriales bacterium | reverse complement strand
CCACTTCATTTTCTATTCTCCTTTTATCTCTTATTTGTTAGTCCGGCAAGATAATCAAGTGACACTTTGTAATACTTTGCTAGTTCAATAAATTTATTCAATGGTATTTCTCGCTCCCCTCTTTCCCTTCTACTATATTGATTTTGATTTGTTCCAAGTATTTCTGCAACTTTTGTTTGGTTCATGTCTGCATCTTCTCTCAAGTCTCGTAACCTTGTATAAATAGCCAATTGTTCTACCTCCTTATTTGTGCTTTTTTACAAATCTACCATATGGATTTAAGATTTGCTTGACATTAAATCCGAATGGGGTTAATATACGTCTTGTTAATACTGAACGGTATTATGAAAGGGGAAATGCTTGATGTCAAACTACAACTGGGTGCTTGTGGACTTCACCGAGGATATGATTGTAGGTCGTTATTGCACCGAAAAAGCTGCGCTGGTGGCTTTTGACCGTAGGCATGAAAATTATCCGGGCAATGACATTGTTCTTGCAAAAATTGGAGGAAAACGCAATGGAATTTGAAGTAATTGGTAATCGTGTCCTTGACTTTGAGGGTAAGGATGGTTCTTCGGTATCGGGCATGCAGTTGTTTCTTGCATACTCGGACGATGAAATCAGCGGCCGGGGCTGCATGAAAATGTTCATTCCAGAGCGGAAACTTTCTCAATTTGCTCTTCCGTTCGAACCGGGTGACCGCATCCGGGTCAACTTCGATATGCGTGGTAAGGTGCATAGCATTGAGCCACTATCCTAATCGGGGGCTACCCTCTCGAATCGTTGTTGAAGTGGCTTCCCCTGCCGTTGTCCAGCGGCTGGAGGATGACAATAAGCTGCTCCAGCGTCAGCTGGATGACGTAAAGTCAAAGTATGAATCTTTGCATATTCTGTATTGCCAGCTTTTGGACAAGCTAGCAGCGTTAGACCGTCAGGTCAGCGGGCGAACGTCGCGATGACATGCGCACCTGCTTGACACAAATTGCTTACTACGACTAAGCAATTTGTGTGTCATGTGTCAGACTAATTAAGGGGTGCAGCAAATGACTACCAAAGAGAAAAAACCAGTGCAAAACGATGAAAAGTATCGTTCCCGCCTGTTTAACATTCTTCTATATCCCGATGATCCTAGTCAGCAATACGCAATCGAGATGCTGAAAACCAGTCAGTATAACGTAGCTGGCATTCTGCATGATAAAGATTCTGTGCAATCGACTGGTGAGCAAAAGAAAGCACATTATCATTTTGTCGTGCAATTCCGCAATGCAATTTGGAACACTGCGCTTGCTGCGCAATTGAAAATTCAGCCAAACTACATGCGCGAGACTAGGAACTTCGACAACTCGCTTGCTTATTTGCTCCATCAAGGGACGGAAAGCAAGTATCAGTATAGCATAGACGAATGCTTTGGTACACTTGTTACACGGCTAAAAAAGGTCATTTCTGATGCAACGACAACGGACGATGAGCGAGTTTGTGACATTCTTGATTTACTGGATTCTGAAAAGCATTATATTGGCTATTCTGAATTTATCCGCATGTGCGCAAAGGCTGGTAGATACTCTGATTTGCGGCGTGGTGGCTATTTACTCGCGCAAGTGCTCAATGAGCATAATGAAATATATGGGGGTCGAAAGTATGACGGAAGAACAAGCGTTGCTGCTTCTACAAGCTGCGCAAGTACAGATTGATTTATTGTGTGTTCTGGTAGGCGTGCTTTTCTTTGCCCTTGCGTTAGGAGGTCTTGCGTTTGGACTTCGCAAGCGTTTCTGATTTCCTGCTCTATGGCTTCGGCTCTGCCGGGGCGGTTGTGGTGTCAACATGGGCTATAGGCTGTGTTTGGTCTGTGTTTACATATATTGTCACAAAGTCTTAATGAAAGGAGATTGCAACAATGGAAAATACTGTTGCAGAAACAGGGTCTATGCTTTCTACTGCTCTTACCTCTGCTGCTTCCACCATTCAGTCCGAACTGACCGCTGCTGTGCCGATTGCTATCGGTGTTGGTGCTGTTATTCTGGCTGTGTGCCTGGGCTATAAGCTGTTCAAGCGTCTGGCAAAGTAATTTGCCGTTCCTCTTTTCTCGGGGGTGGGGTTCTTCCCCACCTCCATTTTTTTATGGGGTGATTATGTGAAAAAACGAGTTCTAGCACTGGCTATGTGCTGTTGTCTGCTGTTCAGCTTTGCGGGATTTTTTACCGTTCCCGCGCAAGCTATCGCGGTTGTGGATGATGTCATTATAGCTGCTGCGGTTGTCATGCTCACGGTGGCTGGCGTGTCTTTCTTGGCGGATGGGGTCAGCTCCTCCGGCATCAATGACTATATAGCCGGGAAGATTTCCGACTATCTTGATTCAATCAATGTGTCGTCAATTTCCGACTGGATAGGAAACGGCGTTCATTCCTTTGTAAATGGCACGCTTCGGCTCGGCTCGTCTGTAGCTGCTCCACTGCGTGCGTTCTGTGATTGGTTTATCGCTGGTAATGGGATTACTCAAGGAATTGAAACGGTTGTAGCTCCTTCTCTATGTTCTTTTACTTTTGCCGATGGCTCTTCATATTCGATTTTGTCTGGTGTTATTGGTTCTTGGGCTGGTAGTACTTTCCTTCCTGTTTCTGGTTGTCCTTATTACTTACCGAATGGTAATTATATTACTCCTGTAGATTCTTCAAATAGTTATATGGGGTTTTATAATTCTTATGGTGGTCTTGTTTCAGAGAATCGTTTGTCGGGTTCTTCTTCTTTTGCTATTTATTATTCTACATCTTTAAAATGTCTTGCTTTTGATAGAGGTGGTACTTCTACTGGAATTTCTAATGTTACTTTAGATTGGTTTAGTGCTGTTTCTACTCCTGCTATTTCAATGACTGCGGCCGATGCGATCACGTTCCCGAACCTTGGCACTCTTACGGATGATGACGAACTTGTTTATACTCCGTCTATCCCATGGGAAAGCCCTGCCGACGTTTTAGATCGTGCTGCATCCGGTACGCTTGCCGATTCTGCGACGTCTGTTTCTACTGCTACGGATACGCCAGCTCCGGATGATCCAGCATCTGATGGCTTTGACTGGTCACCTATTACGTCCGCTTTCGCTGGCATTACGCAGGTGTTCCCTTTCTGCATTCCATGGGACATGTATAACATGGTTGCTCAATTTGATGCATCTGCTCAAGCGCCCTCGTTTGACATGGAACTTATGGGAAATGACTTCACGCTTGATTTGTCTATGTTTGATGCGGTCGCGGAGGTATTCCGGGCGTTTGCGCTGCTCTTTTGGGTTGTGGGTCTATTTGCGTTGACCAAACGGTTTGGAGGTTGGTAACATGACCGAAGTGTCACAAAGCTTAATAAATGGGTTTGCAGGCATTGTTTCTTTTGTTGTGGGGCTTCTTCCCTCTTCGCCTTTTGCGGCGTATATGGCCGTTTCGTTGTCCTCTGACGTTCTGCGTGCAATTAACTGGTTTATTCCTGTTGGTCAAATTATCAGCGTTACGGCAGCTTGGCTGCTCTGCGTGGCTGGCTGGTATGTGTATCAGCTCATTCTTCGTTGGGCAAAGGCTATCGCATGATTACGTTTTATTCTGGTACTCCGGGCAGCGGGAAAAGCTTGCATACAGCCCGTGATATTCTTGATATTCTGCGAAATGGTCATAATGTTATTTGCAATTTCCCGGTCAATTTGCCTGAAAAATTCGCGCGTAAGCCGCGATACGGCAATTTTTATTACTTGGACAATAGTCAAATAAATCCGGCCTATCTCGTAAATTTCGCGCTTGAGAATCACAAGGAAATGAAAGAGAACCAAACAACTGTTATTTTGGATGAAGCTGGGATCTTGTTTAATTCCCGGTCTTGGGATGCTAAGAATCGTACCGCATGGTGTACGTTCTTTTCCCAGCATCGTAAGTACGGCTTTAACTTTATCATCATCGCTCAATTTGATCGCCAGATTGACCGCCAAATACGTAGCTGTTTTGAGTATGAAGTAAAGCACCGCAAAGTCAATAATTTTGGCTTTTTCGGCGCTGTATTATCCGTCATGCATATTAAGCTGTTTTTTGCGATTACGTACTGGTACGGCTTGAATGAAAAGTGTGGCGTATCCCCTTTTACGTATCATAAGCGTTATAGCAAAATCTATAACACGTTCGGCACGTTTAACGCTGCGGGTGTGGGCGGGGGCTGCGGGGGACCCGCCCGGGGCCGCAGCAACTAAGCTTCTGAATGCTGCGGCTTTTCTCCAACGCCTACAAAACGTTTATTTTGTTGCGTTCGTTTCTGCGCAAAAACGATTCCCTTTTGTATACCTCAAATAGCAACTTAACGACGTGCTATGCAGTATAGGCCGCCTGCGCTGGCGGATTTTTCATGCTTCCCCCGCAGTATGAAAGAATCCGACAAGGCAGGAACGAGCGCTATCATAATGCAAGAAAAACCGCCCTTGGTTTATACCTTGGGCGGTTTCTGCCGTATTTACACGTTCAAAAGAGTTTCTTCAGTAATTCCATTTGTATGAATGACTTTATACCCTACGCTTTCAAAAATTTCGTTTAGAAATTCATCTCTTTCTTTTCGGTCTGTGCGCTCATGTGACTTATCATCTATTTCAATTATGCATTTTATTGAAAGCTTTTTGTCGCACATTAAAAAATCAACGTGTTTGCTTTGTACTTTGTTTAATAGCGTTTTATACTGCTTTTGTCCGTGAATTGGTTCTATAATATCTAACACTCTTACTTTTGGAAATATAAGTAAGTCTTTATTTGAAGCAATTTCTTTTAGTTTTATGTATTCGTGGTATTCATTTTTGGTCAAAAGGTATTTAGCTTGATATGCTTTTTTATAGTCAATGGTTACTACTGGTTTTTTCTTATCTAGGCATTTGTATGATAATGCAATTGCAAGTATAAGAATTATAAGTGCATAGTATATCCACTTCATTTTCTATTCTCCTTTTATCTCTTATTTGTTAGTCCGGCAAGATAATCAAGTGACACTTTGTAATACTTTGCTAGTTCAATAAATTTATTCAATGGTATTTCTCGCTCCCCTCTTTCCC
>JAQWFH010000034.1 GCA_028704515.1 Eubacteriales bacterium | reverse complement strand
AAAGTGAGCGAGATTAGGAGAATTATTAAATGAAATTGCAAACTGAAAGATTGATTCTTCGTCCGTGGCTTGAATCGGATGCAAAGAATTTATTTGAATATGCAAAGGATCCGCAAGTTGGTCCTATAGCTGGATGGCCACAACATACGAGTGTAGAAAACAGCCTTGAAATAATCCGGAATGTACTAGCTGTAGATAAAACTTATGCCGTTTGCCTAAAAGAAGATAATAAGGCTATCGGTAGCATTGGACTAATGCTAGGTAAGGCAAGCAATCTTGCTTTGCCGGATACAGAGGGCGAAATTGGATATTGGATAGGTGTACCTTTCTGGGGGCAAGGATTTATACCAGAAGCAGTTAAAGAATTGCTTTGTCACGGTTTTCACGATTTGGGACTCACGAAAATCTGGTGCGGTTATTTTGACGGCAATATCAAATCAAAACGAGTACAGGAAAAATGTGGTTTCAAATATCATCATACAAACAAAGATATTCATTGGGAATTGATGGATGATACTCGTACGGAGCATATCACTTGCATTACAAAAGAAGATTGGGAAAAATTTGCAACCATGCTTTAAGGGGAAAAGATACCTTCTTTGTGTCTTCCGAAGAAGAAGCTATTGAGAGATTGAGCGGGGGGGTTAATATACCGGCTTTGAGGTGATGAAATTAATAAATTGATGATTGGGCAGATAAAAAAGCTGATATCGAAACATCAGTATGTTTACAATGTAGTAATTGTCAACAGATTTGCCCTGGAGCTGCGATTCATTACTCAAAACAAATATAATTGAATTCTTCACTTTTTAATAGGAATTTCGCTAAAATTATGATAAAATTAATTGTGATTGATTAAACTTATAAAACAATGTAAGATATCACATACAAGCTTAACAAAATTGATTATTATAAAACATGCGGAGTGTATACAAATGGGCTGGGGGAATATTTTTATCTTAAACCTATATTCTACGATTATTCTTTTGATCCTTGGATTTCATGTGCAAAAAAATGGTGAGCGCAAAGCGTTTCAGGACAAACTTTTTCTTGTAATATTGTATTTCACTGTGTTTATGTTGTGTATAGATACCCTCAGTCGGTTTGATGGTATGGCATTTGCATTTTTTCCCGCAGTGAATGCAATAGGGAATTTTACAATCTTCCTACTGGTGCCCGTAATACCTTCATTGTGGTTGGCATATGTACATTTTCAGACATTTCGTAAAGAAAGAAAAACAAAAAATTTCCTTCGTTTTCTCGGATTCCTCAATCTTGTATATATCGTCTTTTTCCTTGTATCCCAACATTTCGATTTATTATATTCGATTAATGAAAATAACATTTATCAGCGCGCTCCTTTATATTTTGTACCAGTATTATTCACAATTTTATTGTTACTTTGGGCCATGGTAATTCCTATTAGACATCGTGAAAGAATGGTAAGAAAAGAATTCTTTTCAATTATCTTCTTTGCAATCCCACCGGTTATTGGCATTATCCTTCAAATTATGTTCTACGGCACATCACTTATACTGAGCGGTGTGGTACTCTCACTGCTGATCATATTTTTCAATATACAAACACATGGAATGCATACTGACTATCTGACAGGGGTCAGCAACCGCAAGATGTTGGACGCTTATTTAAAGGAAAAAATTAATCAGTGTAATGAACAGAATATCTTTGCAGCAATTCTGTTGGATATCAATGATTTTAAACACATTAACGATACTTATGGGCACAGTGTGGGAGATAATGCACTAGAAAATGCAGCGGAGTTGCTGCGGCAATCTCTCAGAATCGGTGATTTTGTTGCGAGATTCGGAGGAGATGAATTTTGCATTATTACGGATATCTCTGAAGATATGGATTTAGACATTACAGTTCATAGAATTTATAAAAATCTTAATAAATTTAATGCAAGCAATTCTCATCCCTATAAACTCAGTTTCAGTATGGGATATGCCGCGTACGACTATCACTTACAAATGAGTGCAGAGGAGTTCTTAAAACAGATTGACGCTCTAATGTATGAGGACAAAAGTATTCACAAAAGAAATTTTTGTTTTTCAAAGAATCGGAGATAAAAATATTCCTTGAGGCGATGTACTTACACTAATGCTAATTTTTGCAACATCATCGAAAATAACAGTATTGATATATCAAGAGAAATATCAAAAAATTAAATTAGAGGATTGACTCTCCTCTTAGGGGATAGCTTACGATAAATACATGGAGGTCAGAAAATGTTGAAAATCGGGGAGTTTTCAAAGCTTTCTATGCTAACAGTAAAGGCTTTGCGCTTTTATGAAAAAGAAGGTCTGCTCGTTCCTAAACAAGTGGATGAATGGACAGGATATCGCTATTACGACACCAATCAGCTTGAATCGGCAGCAACCATAAAAGCGCTCAGACAGCTTTAGAGAGGTACGGTGCCAGGTACGCAACTTATTAACTTAAAGGTATTCTAAGTTTTTTGGATTAAAAATCATCACTCAGAAATAGCCTGATTTTTGCTTCGAGGGAACAGGCCGAAACAAGCGAATTAGTTTAGGGAGTAATCTGTGGAAATTAAAATTATAAAAGAGGATAAAAAGCAGTTTCTTGATTTACTTTTACTTGCTGATGAGTCAGAATCTATGATAGACAAATATCTTGAGCGTGGGGAGATGTTTGCTTTGTATGATAATGAACTCAGAAGCATATGCGTTGTCAAAAGAGAAAGCTCAGATACATGCGAACTAAAAAATATTGCGACATATGAAAAGTGGCATGGTATGGGGTATGGCAGCAAGCTCATTCGATTTATTTCAGAATTTTACAGGGATAAATATAATTACATAATTGTCGGAACCGGCGATGTTCCTTCAGCAATACATTTTTACGAAAAAAATAGTTTTCACATTTCCGACAGGATTTATAACTTTTTTATAGACAACTACGATCACCCTATGTTTGAAAACGAGGTACAGCTTGTGGATATGGTTTACTTGAAAAAGGAGTTGTAACTACGCTAATCTTCGATACATAAATTATTACGGTGCCTGGCATTTAACTTATTTTAATCATCTACTAAGTAAGCTGTTTAGATAAATTTAGTGCATTTTGCCCTTGGAATTAAAAATAAAAGTTCAATTGAGAATAAAAAGTGCACTAAATAGTGCATTTTTGTTGACTAAAAGCATATACTAGTGTTATGATGGTGTTGGCAAGGGAGAGCGATTAATGAGTCAACACTATAATCAGAACTACACAAAGGAAGATATTTCTGCAGTTTTACAGAAAATTCAATATCATCGATTTACCCACAGGAATTAGAGTAGTAGTTATATCGTTCCATGAACGAAACAAGCCAATGGATTATCTTTTTAGATGACTTTTAGGAATGAAAGAAGGGAGCACCATGATGAATCGAATCGTATTCTGTCCGGAATGCCGGCAGGATGTAAAATTTTCAGTAAGAGAACGACCTGACACTGCTGAATTAAAAGGGGAAGTTTATGATTTTACTTCTAAAACAGCCTATTGTGATGAATGCAAAGCCGAAGTATATGTTCCTGAAATTGAAGATGAGAATTTGAAGGCACTATATGATGCTTACCGCCAAAGGCATGGCATTATTTCTTTAGAAGACATTAGAGCTATACCCGAAAAGTATAACATCGGAAAAAGACCACTTTCGCTACTACTTGGCTGGGGTGAGCAAACCTACAGTCGGTATTATGACGGTGACATGCCTTCTAAGCAGTATTCTGAAAAGCTGCAGCAGGTACTTGTAGATGCTGCTTACTATTTGTCTTTGCTGGAAAGTGGAAAGGACAATTTAAAAAGTGACAAAGCTTATGAAAAGAGCAAAGCAGCCACTGAGAGCCTTTTAAACATTGCAGTTTCGCGGGAGTCAAAATTAGATTTTGTTGTAGAGTATCTATTGTCACAATGTCAGGATATTACGCATCTTTCCTTGCAAAAGGCACTATATTATGTGCAAGGCTTTTACTATGCCTTTTTCGGGAATTTTTTATTTGAAGAAGACTGTGAGGCTTGGGTACATGGCCCTGTTTATCGAGACATTTATAGACGCTACAGTGGTTATTGCTACGACCCAATAACCAGTGTGGGAGAACCGGATGTTTATACAATGCCTGCAGAAGAAAAGGTGCTGCTGGACAGTGTTGTTAAACACATATGCTGTTACAGTGGAAAGACCCTTGAGGCATTCACTCATGTAGAAACCCCTTGGATAGCTACTCGCGCAAATTTACCGGCCGAAGCATCGACTGATAAAGTGATTCCTAAACAAATCATTGGAGATTATTTTTCCTCAGTGAAGGATAAGTACCGTATGCTTACTCCTGCAAACATCAAAGACTATGCACAGGATATGTTTTCTAAGATCTGACATCGTTAAGATGTGGTGCCCGGCACTCAACTTATTATATCTTTACAGGGAGGGAAACAATATGATTCAGGATATAGGACCGAGAATATTTAACAACAGCTATGCCGA
The DNA here is from genome assembly GCA_028704515.1 of Eubacteriales bacterium. GTDB lineage: Bacteria > Bacillota > Clostridia > Peptostreptococcales > Anaerovoracaceae > UBA1440. The sequence continues at coordinate 16,587 of JAQWFH010000034.1, read as the reverse complement.
TAAAAAGGCTGCCCCCGAGGATCTTTTCCTCGCCTACGAGGGTGATGCTATATTAGTCAGAGAGGAAAAGGATAAGCTCTGGTATCCTTCGTTTGCCGATTTTGAGGAGAAATATCCGCATCTGCGCGAACAGGCCATCTTCTTGTTTACGATAGATGAGATTAATTATTTCTTGGTCAAGGAGCAGGGGTTGGAAGTCCAGGGTTGGATTTATGTGACGACAAATCGCTTCAGAACGGAGCCGAAATACTGGCGTTCCTTTGCGGGCGCAGTGGGCGCACAACTCAATCGTTGGTATGAAAAGCATCGTTTTTGCGGTCGTTGCGGCCAACCAACGGAATCGTCTGCAAAGGAAAGGATGCTATATTGCAAGAGCTGCGGGCTTGATATATATCCGACGATCTCGCCCTGCGTGATTGTGGCCATTCACGATGGGGATCGTTTGCTGTTGACAAAGTATACCGGCAGGGCATACAAGAATTATGCGCTCATCGCCGGCTTTGTCGAAGTAGGTGAAACGTTGGAAGATGGAGTGCGTAGGGAGGTAATGGAAGAAGTTGGCTTGAAGGTAAAGAACTTAAAATTTTACAAGAGTCAGCCGTGGCCATTCAGCGATTCGCTGTTAGCGGGCTTTTTTGCCGAGTTGGATGGTGATGACGCCATTACCTTGCAAGAAGACGAATTGTCGTTGGGTGTCTGGCTGCACAGAGATGAAATCCCGCCGGCAGAGTCGCACATCAGCCTAACGAGCGAGATGCAGGAAGCATTTCGCTTGGGGAGAAATATTTCAGCGTTATAAATTTGAAAAAATCCATTAGCACAGAATAATATTCCCATGGAGGTGTTTGCTTTGAAATATGATCCTTTATTATATCCATACCCATCCAAGCGTAATGTAGTATACGGCAAGAAAGGCATGGTAGCCACTTCTCAGCCTTTGGCCGCCCAAGCCGGCTTGGAAATCCTGAAAAAAGGAGGCAATGCCATAGACGCCGCTGTTGCTACAGCCGCCTGCCTGACAGTTGTGGAGCCGACATCGAACGGTATTGGCGGAGATTTGTTCGCATTGGTATGGTCGGAGGGAAAGCTGCACGGTCTTAATTCAAGCGGCCCGGCTCCGCAATTAATTTCTGCAAAAAAGCTTAAAGAAGAAGGGTTGCGGGAGATTCCTAGGTATGGCTGGGTCCCTGTGACAGTTCCGGGTATCCCTGCAGGATGGTCCCAACTATTGGAGCGATTTGGACAATTATCTTTCAGTGAGGTTGTGGAACCTGCAGTTAAATATGCAAGGGATGGATATGCTGTTTCTGTTACCACCGGCCGTAACTGGCAGGAAGCATATAATACTTATGCCGACCGGTTGAAAGGGGAACAATTTAAGCATTGGTTCGAAACCTTTGCCCCAAATGGACGAGCCCCAAATCCGGGGGAGGTATGGATGTCGGAGGATCATGCACGAACCTTGGAATCTATCGGCGAAACAAAAGCAGAGAGCTTTTATCGTGGGGAAATAGCTGAAAAAATTGATGCCTTCTCCAAGCAGTACGGCGGTTATATGAGGAAAGAAGACTTGGCTGCTTACAATGCGGAATGGGTTGAGCCGGTTTCCATAAACTACCGGGGCTATGATGTATGGGAGATTCCGCCAAATGGGCATGGCATAGTTGCTCTTATGGCTTTGAATATTGCTAAAGGATTTGACTTTAATAAAAAAGAAGATATAGAAACCTATCACAAACAGATTGAAGCATTGAAGCTGGCTTACACTGATGGCAGGAGGTATATCTCAGATTCTGCTGCAATGGAAATTGAGGTTGAACAACTGCTATCTGAAGAATACGCAGCAATAAGGCGGAGCTTGATTGGGGAAAGTGCGATCATCCCGGAACCGGGCAAACCGGATTCAAGCGGAACCGTTTACCTGGCAACAGCAGATGGGATGGGAAATATGGTTTCCTTAATTCAGAGTAATTATATGGCATTTGGCTCCGGGTTGGTTGTACCGGGTACCGGAATTGCCCTGCATAATAGGGGCAATAATTTTGTTCTGGATGAGAGTCACTGTAACTGCATAGCAGGAGGTAAAAAACCGTACCATACCATCATTCCCGGCTTTTTAACAAAGGATGGAAACGCGGTTGGGCCTTTTGGCGTAATGGGAGGTTTTATGCAGCCTCAAGGACATATGCAAATGATCATGAACACGATAGATTTTCAACTGAACCCCCAGCAGGCGTTGGATGCGCCTCGTTGGCAGTGGACGGGGGAGAATCGCATAGAAGTAGAACCTTATTTTCCGCGCCATATCATCGAGCAGCTCAAGGCACGGGGGCATGAGGTCGATGTACAACAGGATACTGACGCATTCGGCAGGGGACAGATTATTTGGAAAACAAAAGAAGGCACTCTTTGCGGTGGTACCGAACCACGTACAGATGGAATGATTGCAGTTTGGTAATTCTTCCAATAAAAAACCGGGCACAGCGTTTGTGTCCGGTATAATTTTAAAAAATCTTCATTTCTCGTGTCACGGAATCTATTTCTATATGTTCGGCTGGTACATCAGGTGTGTCCGGACTGTATTTTTTCATTATGATACTATTTCTGTCTTTATCGAAATCCGTACTGTATGTATAGCGGGTCCCATCTTCAACATATTCACGCGTTCCTATCCAATAAGGATAAAGTGATAAGTCTTTGCTTTGTGCGATGAAATTCGTTATTTCCAAAGGAATTCCGGACTCACTCAAAAGAAGGATATCAAAATCTGCATAATCTCCGATTTCTGATTTACGGTCTATCTTCTGAAGATAAGCTTCTGCATATTTTCGTTCCTGTGTTCTCAGGTTTTCTATATCCTTTTCGGATTGTTCCATCACTCTATCTAAGTATTCCTCCGGGAACATTTCCTTTATAGAAGGCTCAAAGCCGCTGCCGCTCATAGGGAATTCCATGCTTAGCAGCTTATATTGTTTTTTACCGTCTTCAAAGGTAAATACCGCAGGAATCATTCCGGAACCCGAGGTTTTCACAAAGTTACTGTCTATAAAGCCGTAAAAACCAGTCATTGTAAGAGTATATGCTTTTATTTTTCCGTCCTCGGTTTTTGCGACGCCCATTATCGTATGGCCTTCGGCAGGGCACTCGCCGCCATTGTATACTTCCGCATTCTCATCGCTAAGAAGAGCTTTACTTACGGCCGTATCCAGCATGTCAAAATCGGCAATATCCGAGCCAAAGCCAATATCTACGCCATTTAAAACTCTGGGGAGGAGGGTTGCAACAGCAACGATAACGGCAACTAGGATTAGAGCGACGGGCAAAAGCCTTTTGAAATTTATTTTTCTCTTTGCTGAAGTTTCTTCGGATTTTTTAGTCTTCTTTTTCTTTTGGGTATCTTTATCGGCTTTTTTTGCCGGGTCTTTCTTTTTTAACCTCGGAAGCTTTAAGAGGGGCATTTTTATATTGGGAAATTTTATATTTTTTTTCTTCATTTGCCCTCCGTTTGCTTTTAGTCAATAAAAAGTTCCGCTATTTGAATTGCGTTTGTTGCGGCACCTTTACGAACTTGGTCTCCGCAGCACCACAATGCTATTCCGTTTTCATTTGTTAGATCCTTGCGCAAGCGTCCGACATATACGATGTCCTGATTACTTGTAATTAAAGGCATAGGATATTGCTTTTTAGTTTTGTCGTCGTAAAGCTTACATCCCGGAGCTTTATCGATAGCCTTTGACGCAGCTTCGATTGAAACCTGTGATTCTGTTACAACGCACGCCGAAATGGAGTGGGATCTTATTACGGGCACGCGTACACATGTGCAGCTTACTTTGAGATCCGGCAGATGAAGAATCTTACTGCCTTCTCTTTGGAGCTTCATTTCCTCGTCTGTATAGTCGTTGTCCAGGAAGCTTCCTATATGTGGTATCAAGTTTTCCGCAATCTGATATTGGAAGACATTTGACTTAATTTCGTCGTTCGCTAAGAGGGCTTTAACCTGCGCAAGTAGCTCTTGAGGACCTGCCGCACCTGCACCGCTTACCGCCTGATAGGTGGAAACAACCATGCTCTTGATAGGTGATAGCTTACTGATTGGGTTTACGGCTACAGCTGTTATTATAGTAGAGCAGTTCGGATTTGCGATTATGCCCTTATGCTTTTTTGCGTCCTCTGGATTTATCTCCGGAACGACCAAAGGAACGTCATCGTTCATGCGGAACGCACTTGAGTTATCTATAAAAATTGCGCCTGAATTCGTGATTGAAGAGGCAAGCTCTCTTGAAAGCCCACTTCCAACAGCTCCGAAAACGATGTCGGCACCTGCAAAAGAATTAGATGTCGCTTCTTTTATTTTAATCTTTTCCCCGCAAAAGTCAACATCTTTGCCGGCACTTCTTGCACTTGCAAGGGGAATCAAATTGTTTACAGGGAAATTTCTTTCCTCGAGTAGACTTAACATTTCCTGACCGACGGCCCCTGTGGCACCGAGTAATGCTATATTATATTTACGCTTCATTGTTCTTTCTCCTCCTTAAAATTCTTTTCATGTGAAGCTGTGGTAAAGTACACGTATTGCTTTTTCAAAATTATGATCCTCTACCCCTACCATTATATTTATTTCGTCTGCACCTTGTTCTATCATCCTAATATTAATATTGTTGTCTCCCAATGCCTTGAAGAGTTGGCCAGATACACCCGGTCTGTAAGCCATTCTTCTGCCTACGACGGCTATAATGCTTATATCAGGGGTGAGTTTGATGGAGTCGGGATCACATTCTTTTGTAATGTCTGCAATTAGCAAAGGAATGCGGTCCTGTGGCGTTTCTGAGGATATTACCAATGAAAAATTATCTATGCTGCAAGGAATATGCTCAATATTTATCTTATATCTTTCCATAATTTCAAGTACACGTCTGATATAGCCGGTGCTGTCCGAAATTCCGCTTTTGTTTATAGATATTATTGTATAGCTCTTTTTGCCGGATATGCCAGTGATAAATTTAAAATTGCTTTCATCAGGATCAGGAGGAAAATCCTCCATAATTAATGTACCCTCGGCAGCGTAGTTATTAGTATCTTTAATATATAAAGGTATATTATTTTTGCGTACAGGGAAAACCGTCTCCTGGTGAAGTACGTCCGCCCCCATGTACGAAAGCTCTCTTAACTCGCTGAAGGTGACCTGGCTTATAGATTTAGGGTTGTCCACTATACGTGGGTCAGCCATGAGTATCCCGGGAACATCCGTCCAATTTTCGTAAGCGTCTGCATCGAGCACGGCAGCAGCGATAGCGCCGCTTATATCTGAACCGCCTCTTGAGAATACTTTCACGGAGCCGTTAGGAGAGCACCCGTAGAAGCCGGGCAGAACAATTTTATTATGTATTGCAATTATTTCTTTTAAGGCTGCTTGCGTTTTTGAAAAGTCAACCTTACCGTCAAAGCCAAAAAATAACCATTCGCAGGAATCGATGAACTCATATCCCAGGTATTCTGCCATTAGCTTTGAATTTAAGTACTCGCCGCGCGACACAAGATAATCTATAGGCATACCTTTGTGCATTTCAGCTTTTATTTTTGCAAATTCTTCATCTAAATCTAAAGACAATCCGCACGATGAAGCTATTTCGCAATATCGCCCTTCTATAATCTCAAATACCGGCTCATATGAAACCTCATATTTTAGATGAGCGTGACAAAGATACAGTAAATCCGTGACCTTGTGGTCGCCGGAGAATCTTTTTCCAGGAGCGGAAACTACGATTACATTACGAGAGTCATCAGCCGTAACTATTTCTTTTACTTTGGCGAACTGCTCGGAACTTGCTAGGGAGGATCCGCCGAATTTTGCTACTTTTAACATGTTTATTACCTTCCGTTTATATAGTTTTTGCGAGTTTAAAAAAATTTTCCCTGTCCTCGGAATAAAAACACTTGTATTTGACTGAAAGATAGAGTATCATATTTAAATGAGAAAAGCAAGAGTGAAAGGGAAAAATTATGTTTTATTTAAGTACAAGAGACAAGGCAATAAAAGTCCTACCCTCTCAGGCAATATTAAACGGAATAGCCGCAGATGGCGGGTTAAATATACCGGAGAATTTCGATGAGCTCAAGTTCAACCCTCAAGAATTGGAATCGATGTCCAATCTGGAGATATCGGAAAGAATCCTAGGCGGCTTTTTTACCGACTTTACCAAAGAAGAAATAAAGGAAGTAGTGAAAAAAGCTTATGTCGGCAAATTTCCAGACAATGATATCGCTCCGCTCAGCGCTGTGGGAGATGACTTTGTTATGGAATTATACCACGGACCAACCTGTGCTTTCAAGGACGTAGCGCTTTCGGCGCTGCCACATTTGATGATAAAGGCAAAGGAAAAGAATAATGTTGATGAAACAGTTTTAATTCTTACGGCTACAAGCGGAGACACAGGAAGCGCAGCATTGACAGGCTTCGCTGATGTTCCGGGTACAAAGATAATCGTATTCTATCCAAAAACCGGAATAAGTGTCATCCAGGAAAGACAGATGACCACATGCAAAGGCAAAAACGTTAATGTCTGCGCGGTTGAAGGAAATTTTGATGACGCACAAAGAGGCGTCAAGCAGATATTTGCAAATGCGGAGAAATTAAGGGAGGAAATGCCCGGAATAGTTCTCTCAAGCGCAAATTCGATAAATATAGGGAGGCTTGCTCCTCAGATAGCATATTACTTTAAGGCTTATAAGGAATTGATGAAGAATGGTACCATCAAGTGCGGAGAACCCGTAAATTTCACGGTACCAACAGGAAATTTTGGTGATATTTTAGCCGGATATTTTGCTAAGAAGATGGGATTGCCTGTCGGGAAATTGATATGTGCCTCGAACCAAAATGACGTTCTGACAGAATTCTTTGAAACGGGAATATACAGGAGCAAAAGGCCGTTTCATATAACGAAATCCCCGTCAATGGATATCTTGGTTTCCAGTAATCTTGAGAGGCTCATATGCATGGTGGCCGGGCACGAGAAGACAAAGGAATATATGAAGAAGCTTGCAGAAACAGGAGAATACAAGCTGACCTCGCAGGAGCATGGAACTATGCTTGCGGAATTTGACTCCGGTTGTGCAAATGATGAAGAAACCTTGGCAACTATAAAAAGTGTTTATAGAGAGCACGAGTACCTTATGGATACGCACACAGCGGTTGCCTGGAAGGTCTGCCAGGATTGGAAGCAGACTCAGACTGATCCGGGGGTAAATGTGATTTTATCGACCGCATCTCCGTATAAATTTGCGGGAAGTGTTATAGAAGCTCTCACAGGGCAAAAGCTTGAAGATACAGGCTTTGAACTCATGTATAAGCTCCATGAGATGACAGGTTCAGCTATTCCCGAAAGCCTTGAGGCTATTAAGGATATGTCTCCTCTTCACAACGATGTTACGGATAAAAATGAAATGCAAAATTATATTATAGAAAAAGGGAGAAATTAAAATGGCGGAAGTAAAAAAAGTAAAATTGCGCGTGCCGGCCACTACGGCAAATATGGGCCCGGGATTTGACTCTTTGGGATGTGCGCTTTCTTTATATAACTATTTTACATTTGAAAAGACAGAAAACGGTGTTGAAATATTGGGCTGCGACGATGAATATTGTACAAAGGAAAATCTTGCATATCAAGGTTACGAGGCGGCAATGAAGTACATGGGACTGCCTGTTGGCGGAGTGAAAATAACTGTGGAATCCAATATTCCTATATGCCGCGGGTTGGGTTCATCGGCAGCTATGATTGTTGCAGGTGCGGAGGCCGCAAATGTTCTAAACGGGAAAAAAATGTCACCCGAAGATATCTTGGCTGTCTGTAATGATATCGAAGGTCATCCTGACAATCTTGCTCCTGCTATATATGGAGGTATGACAGTATCGATGATGGACGGTAGGACTCCCCACACCGTATCGTACATACTTTCACCGGAGCTTCATTTCTGTGCGCTTATTCCGGATTTCGAGACAAGCACAAATGATGCGCGCAAGGTTTTGCCAAAGCGGGTTGATTATGCAGATGCGCTTTTCAATATAACAAGAGCGGGAATTCTCTTGAAAGCGCTCGAAAACGGTGATATAGACCTCGTGTGTCTCGGCGTTGAGGATAAACTGCATCAGCCGTACAGAAAAAAGCTCATACACGAGTATGATGATGTGCATAATATCTGCAAACAGCAAGAAGGAGTCGCATTCTTTATAAGCGGATCGGGGTCGACTTGTATGTGTATTTCAAAGGAGAAAAACTTTGCCGATAAGCTAGATGGTAAGTTTGATGGGTTGACGAAAAATTGGAAGGCTTTGCAGCTGTCACCGGACAGGGAGGGTGTTAAAATTTTGGAGGTAGTGTAAATGCAGAGCGATTATCTGATTGTAGATAAAAGTATATTGCCCGACTATTATCAAAAGGTTGTTGATGCAAGAGCACTTCTGGCACAAGGCAAGATAAAAGAGGTAAGCGAAGCCGTAAAGCTGGTAGGGATATCAAGGAGCACTTACTATAAGTACAGAGATTATGTATTTGCGCCGAACCCTGACAGCATATGCAAAAAGGCCGTTGTTTCACTTACACTTCCGCACGAAACAGGGACGCTGGAAACTATGGTTTCAAAGATAACTGAAAGTGGCGCAAGCTTCCTTACAATTAATCAAAATATGCCATTAAACGGGCAGGCTCATATAGTTTTTTCGATTGACCTGACAAACATGATACAGTCGATAGACGATCTCTTAAAAGCAATTGCCGAAGGTACGGGTGCGAGTAATATAAAGCTTGTAGCTATAGAATAAAATAAAAAGCCGGTGCTGCAAAAAAAGCGCTGGCTTTTTTGCTCTTGAACAATAAAATTGTTGTAAATATAAATCCATCATGTTATCCTTATTCCATGAGCGGTATTCTTACGAAACTGCATCGAGTTTTTTCTTGTAATCATTTTACATAAATTCGATTTTTCACCGGCCGTAAAGCGGTACCTTGACAGGGCTGCATTTATTGAATGGGTGATTATTCCGACTGTTTCTTAATGTTCCCGCTTTTGAATTATTTACAACTTTATAAAAATGGAGGAAAAGAAGGATGAAAAAATTTTTATCTGTTGCTTTGGCGTTAGCTCTTATACTTACCAGTCTTACGGCGTGCACGGAAGAAGGAAGTAATAATGATGTTCTTAAGGTCGGAGCCATCTATCCAATGAGCGGAACAAACGCACTTTTAGGAAGTCAGTGCATGGAAGCCGTCAGGATCGCGGTAGACATGGTCAACGAAAACGGAGGCGTGCAGGGAAGAAGCGTTGAGCTTTCGGAAGCTGATGCACCCGAACCTACCGCTGCGGCTACAGAAGCAAACAGACTTGTTGATAAAGAAGGCGTGAAGATTGTATTCGGCTCTCTTGCAAGCGGCAATGCGCTTTCTATTGCGCAGGTCACCGATAAAAGAGGCGTGTGCCTTGTTGAATCAGGAGGCATTGCTGATAGTTTGACGGACTCGGGTTTTAAGTATGTATTTAGAATTTTAGATAAAGGCGGCCTTAGAGGCTCTGTGGGAGTGGACTATATTGCAGAAAGCATATCTCCTGCGCTCGGTAAGGATGCCAAAGATATAGAAATAGCTATTGTTCATGAAGATTCGAGCTATGGTGAATCTGTAGCAAACGGAGCTGAGAAGCAAATAAAGAAGCTTGGAATGAACCTCGTCAGCAGGGAACATTACAACGTTTCGGTAACAGACATGTCTGCAATCGTGTTAAATATAAAGAAAGCACAGCCAGACGTTCTTTTAACGGTAAATTATATAGACGATGCAGTGAGGCTTGTGGATACGCTCAAGCAACATAATGCGATGCCAAAGGTGTTTATGGGCTGTGGAGCCGGTACGACCGACCCTAAGTTTGCAATGACAATCGGCAGCGATTCAGACGGATTTTTCTGTACAGATATGCCGACAAATCTACCGATGGACGTATTTGCTGGCGATGAAAAGCTTTACAATGCTGTAAGTGATTTCAGAGAAGCATTTCTTGCGCAGCATAAGGAATTGAATGCGGTGCCTATAGCAGCTGAAGCAGCTTTTACAGGTGCTTATACATTTATGAATGATATATTGCCAAAGGCGGGGGATTTGGACGACCCTGACAGCATCAGATCGGCGGCACTTGAAGAAAAGCTTGAGCTTACCGCGCTGGGCTTTGGATGGGACCTTGGAGAAGATGGTCAAAATTATGCCGCTTTTGCAAACATAAATCAATGGCAAAACGGGAAGGTTGTTACCGTAGCGCCAGAAAAATTAAAAAACGGGCAAGCTATAAACGTACCTCTACCTATATCATCATACTAATATAAGAAAGGGCAACCGGTGGAACAAGTAATTCAAGCTTTAATTTCGGGAATTCTTTCGGGAGGAATATATGCACTGATAAGCGTGGGGCTTGCTTTGATATTCGGTGTTGTTGGCCTTGTGAATTTTGCACATGGTGAGTTTTTGATGCTCTCAATGTATATAGCATACTGGGTGTATTACTTCATCAAGCTCGAGCCGTATGAGTCCCTTCTTATCAATCTGGTTTTAATGGCAACTGTGGGATATATAGTTTACAAGGTCATAATGACAAGGGTCTTAGAGGCTGATCACTCGATGCAGATGCTTTTGACACTAGGACTTTCAATGGTACTTCAAAACCTGGCGTTGATGTTGTTTAAGGCCGATTACAGGAATGTGAGAATAGATATCACAACAGATGTAATAAACATAGGGTTTACTAATCTCAGCACGGCAAGAGTACTGGCTTTTATCGTTGCGATAGGTGCTTCAGTTGCGCTGTATTTATTTCTGCAAAAGACGTATACGGGCGTTGCTATGAAGGCTGTCGCGCAGGATGGCAAAGCAGCAAAGCTTATGGGTATAAATATAAAAAAGATTTATGGACAAGCCTTTATTATTGGTACTATGCTTGTTGGGCTTGCAGGAGTGCTTATGTCACCGATGTATTCGGTTTTCCCGACTATCGGGGCAAATTTCAGCACACTTGCTTTTATAGTGGTGGTTCTGGGAGGGCTTTCCAGCATACCGGGTGCGATTTTTGGAGGCATTCTTATAGGAATCGTTGAAAGCATGGCTGGATACTTGCTGGGTCCGGCATATCAGCAAGCGGCATACTTCCTGTTGTTCATACTCGTTCTCATATTTAAGCCGAGCGGCATATTCGGAAGGGAGTAACGGGTGAGCTTATGTTGAAAGGAATACTGAAAAAGCAGAATTCTGTTTTATGGATTATCGCCATTGCTTCCATCGTGTTGCCATTGATCATACAGAATAGATACTATCAGGATATTATAATAATGACATTCTTATGGACAGGACTGGCCGCCTCGTGGAATTTTTACAGCGGGTATTGCGGTCGCCTCTCCATAGGGCATGCCGCGTTCCTTGGTATAGGGGCATATGCGACGGCACTGCTATATGCAAATTACGGTATATCCCCGTGGATTGGAATCCTTGTGGGCGGCGCTCTATCGGCTATTGTCGCCCTTATAATCGGCGGCGCTACTTTGCGTCTTCAGGGAACATTCTTTGTGCTCTCAACCATTGCCTTTGCGAAAATACTTGAGACATTTGCAATTACAGCGAAAGGCATTACAGGAGGCTCTCTGGGTGTATTGATCCCTTACACGCCGGGCTTCTTAAACATGACATGGTCAGGCAAGCTTCCCTATGCTATCATTGCGTGGGCATATATGATAATAGTTATAGCGGCTTGTGTAAAGCTGGAAAAGTCAAAGTTAGGATACTTCCTTAAGGCTGTAGGCGAAAACAAGGAGGCGGCCGAAAATCTAGGTGTCAATTCATCGCGTACAATGCTCAAGGCTTTTTTGATAAGCGCTGTATTTACATCATTCGGTGGCTCAATTATGGCTATGTATGTGATGTACATAGAACCGTCCTTTGTGATGTCAATGGGCAATTCGGTACAGTTTATCCTGCTTGCTATTGCAGGGGGCTTAGGGACGGCTTTCGGACCTCTGGTGGGGTCATTTATCCTTGTGCCGGTAACAAACATACTTCGCGGTAGCTTTCCGAGCATCAGCGGGCTCCACGGTCTGTTATTAGGTCTGATATTGATCGTAGTATTGCTTTACAGAACGAACGGCATCTTGCCCGCTTTGAGAGAGTTTGTTGATAATCAAAGGAGGAGGGCAAAAAATGATATTAAGAGCTGATGCAATCACAAAGAGATTCGGAGGCATCTGTGCGCTCGACAAGGTATCCTTTGAGATTGAGGAAGGCAGCATTGTCGGACTTATCGGGCCGAATGGCGCAGGAAAAACAACGCTTTTTAATTGCATTAACGGAACGCTTCCAATAGACGATGGGCGCATATACTTTTGCGGCGAAGAAATAACGAATAAAAGATCTTATGAGCTCGCAAGGCTCGGAATGTGCAGGAGCTACCAGATAGTGAAACCGTTCCGAAGCATGACCGTGCTGCAAAATGCCATGGTAGGGGCATTCTGCAGAGTAAAATCGAGAAAGTCTGCACAGGAAATCGCTACCGAGGCGCTTGAGACGGTGGGGCTTTATGAAAAAAGGGATGAAAAAGCGTCCAATCTTAACATTGGAGAAAGTAAAAAGCTCGAAATTGCTAAGGCCTTCTCGACTAAGCCAAAGCTTTTGCTTTTGGATGAAGTTATGGCAGGGATTTTGCCTTCCGAAGTAAAGGTAATGAGTAAGATAGTAAGAGATATAAATGAATCCGGCGTGACAATAATATTGATAGAGCATATAATGGAAGCGATTATGTCGTTATCGGAAAGAATAATTGTTTTAAATTTCGGGGAAAAGATTGCAGAAGGTGCAGCGTCAGAAGTAGTTCGTAACAGCGAGGTCATTAAAGCATATCTCGGGGTTGAAGAGGAGTAAGAAATGCTAAAAATTAATAACCTAAATGCATATTACGATGAAGTAAGAGTGCTGAAGGATATATGTATGACCGCCAAAAGAGGAGAGATAACGGCACTCATAGGCTCCAATGCTTCAGGGAAGACAACGCTCTCTTCCTGCATATCGGGTATTCATGAAAAGGTTAAAGGAAAGATTGAATTTGACGGGAAAGATATCACGAATCTTAGATCCGATGAAATAGTTGAAATGGGGCTGGTACAGGTTCCCGAAGGCAGACTTTTGTTCCCAAAGCTTACAGTAAGGGAAAATCTTGAATTGGGGGCCTATTGTAAACGCAGCAGGCATGGAAGAGTTCAAAGGCTTCAATATATATTTAATCTATTCCCTAGGCTGGAAGAAAGGCAAAAGCAGTATGCAGGCTCATTATCCGGAGGGGAGGCACAGATGTGCGCAATAGGGCGAGGAATTATGTCCAACCCTGAGTTAATCATATTGGATGAGCCTTCACTAGGGCTTGCTCCTATTGTAGTAAAAGAGATTATGGCTACAATAAAGAGGATAAGCGAAGAGGGGACTACTGTATTTTTAGTAGAGCAGAATGTGATGCAGTCACTTAAAATCTCGCATTATGCATATGTTCTGGAAAATGGTATAGTAAAAGCTGAGGGCGGAGGCAATGAGCTTCTTGAGAGCGAAGAAATAAGAAAAGCCTATCTGGGGCTCTAGCAAAAAAACTATAAAAAAAAACAAAATATTTTGGATTGTATCCTTGACACTAATTGTCGATTATGCTAAGATAATTCTTGCCTGTTAAAAACAAATTCGCGTTAATAATGTTCCAAGGTAGCTCAATGGTGGAGCACTCGGCTGTTAACCGATAGGTTGTGGGTTCGAGCCCCACCCTTGGAGCCATTTTTTACAACATATGGGCAAATAAAAAAGAAAACCCACTTGACAATAGCATTTTAATAGCGTACAATCTATAGATGTGTCAAGCAGATAGACAGAAAATTGAGGGCGTATAGCTCAGCTGGGAGAGCACCTGCCTTACAAGCAGGGGGTCATAGGTTCGAGCCCTATTACGCCCACCAAATAAAAAAATATGGTCCGGTAGTTCAGTTGGTTAGAATGCCAGCCTGTCACGCTGGAGGTCGACGGTTCGAGCCCGTTCCGGATCGCCATTTTTCTTCACATTTATACTTACCGGTAACTAAATATGCTGGTGTGGCTCAACGGTAGAGCAGCTGATTTGTAATCAGCAGGTTGGGGGTTCGATTCCCTCCACCAGCTCCAATTTTAAATATATTATTTAAAACAAACAGAATATTTTTCGAGGGATTCCCGAGTGGCCAAAGGGGGCGGACTGTAAATCCGTTAGCTGAGCTTTCGATGGTTCGAATCCATCTCCCTCGACCAATTAAATTATGCGGAAGTGGCTCAGGGGTAGAGCATCGCCTTGCCAAGGCGAGGGTCGCGAGTTCGAATCTCGTCTTCCGCTCCAAATTTTTTTGCGGATGTAGTTCAATGGTAGAACTTCAGCCTTCCAAGCTGATAGTGTGAGTTCGATTCTCATCATCCGCTCCAACCTCAATATTGGTTACGCGAGCTCATAGCTCAGCTGGATAGAGCAACGGCCTTCTAAGCCGTGTGTCCGGGGTTCGAATCCCTGTGGGCTCGCCAATAAATTTCTGTCGTTTACGTCAGACACGAGAATGGGGTATAGCCAAGCCGGTAAGGCAACGGACTTTGACTCCGTCATTCGTAGGTTCGAGTCCTGCTACCCCAGCCATGACCCATTAGCTCAGTTGGCAGAGCACTTGACTTTTAATCAAGGTGTCCGGAGTTCGAATCTCCGATGGGTCACCAATTGATAGTTAAATTTAATTTAATAGCGTAGCAGACTCTCTTGATGGAGAGGTGTCCGAGTGGTTTAAGGAGCCGGTCTTGAAAACCGGTGACTCCGTAAGGGGCCGTGGGTTCGAATCCCACCCTCTCCGCCATATAGAATCCGAGAAAAAAATTATGTATAAAGCCCGGAGAAGTACTCAAGAGGCTAAAGAGGACGGTTTGCTAAACCGTTAGGGTTCGTTTAGGGCCGCATGGGTTCGAATCCCATCTTCTCCGCCATATACAGGGGCATAGCTCAGGTGGTAGAGCAGTGGTCTCCAAAACCACGTGCCGTGGGTTCGAATCCTACTGCCCCTGCCATATTATTTTAAAAAAGACTTTGGGGCCATTAGCTCAGTTGGTCAGAGCGTCCGGCTCATAACCGGCAGGTCCGGGGTTCAAGTCCCTGATGGCCCACCAAAAATTTAATAGTTCTGCCCGGATAGCTCAGTAGGTAGAGCAGAGGACTGAAAATCCTCGTGTCCTTGGTTCGATTCCGAGTCCGGGCACCATTTCAAAATTTCGGGGTGTAGCGCAGCTTGGTAGCGCAACTGGTTTGGGACCAGTGGGCCGCGGGTTCAAATCCTGCCACCCCGACCATAGAAGCACTCAATCTTTGATACAAAGGTTGAGTTTTTCTTTTGCACAAATAGCCGTGAAAAGGTCTTGATATCAAGGCTTTTTGACGGCTATTTGTTTTCTACCGTTTGTAGAGTGTAAAATAAAGTTCCGTTTGTCGGGTGTGATGGCTGATTTTGCCTTGCACACAACAAACGGAAACTCATAGGGTGTTCACCCAACAAACGGGAATAAAACTGATTTGAACAGTGTGTCCACTCGACAAAACCTGCTTAGCTAACACAAGAAATCGAATGAATATTTGACTTAGCATAAACCACCCAAGGCATTGCAAACTACCTTATGGAACACGGAGTCTTAAGCCCTGAAAGAAAGCAGAAATGGCAGGCATCCACGATATCAAGCATCCTCACAAACGAAAAATATAAGGGAGATGCGTTACTACAAAAACGCTTTACAGCTGACTTCTTGACAAAAGAGTTGCGTATTAACAACGGCGAGGTACCGCAGTATTAGAACGAGCGCCTTTGGATAACACTCCTCGATACTGCAACGGTGAACCGTGATGGTAGAATCATGTTCCGTTTCAAAAGTGGTGTGGAAATAATGGGTTAACAGTAGAAAAGTATAAACCCCACCCCACTTTATATTTTTATTGACTGCCACCCAAGGCTTAAATTGCCTGGCGGGCAGTCTTTTTAAATTTTTTATGAAATTACTCAAAAGTTATTGACATATGCCATAAACGAGGGTATAATAAGAATAAATGGTATATGCCACAAACCATAAGGAGGTGAAAAGTATGCCAAGAAGGAATGGAACCGGTCCAATGGGTGTTGGGTCAATGACTGGAAGAGGTTTAGGATTTTGCACAGGTGCTAATGCAGTAAAATATGGAGCTGGTCTCGGAATTGGATTAGGTCTTGGGCTTGCTTGCAGACGCGGTTTTGGTCGTGGTTTTGGTAGGGGTTTTGCAATTAACCAAACCTCCTCAAAAACACAAAAAGAGCTGCTTCAGGAACAGAGAACCATATTGCAAGATCGACTCGAAGTTATTGATAAGCAAATGGAGAGCCTATAATGGGCATCAGGGATAACCGGAGGACGCTCTGGTTATTTCTGATTAGGATGGAGGTGATGAATTATGGCGAGACCGATGAAGTGGAGAAAAGTTTGCTGTTTGCCTGAAAGCAATAGATTT
>JAQWFH010000065.1 GCA_028704515.1 Eubacteriales bacterium | reverse complement strand
TCCTCGCCATCCTGTGCAAAAAACATCCCGATTTCCCGCCATGAGAGCCCTTTCTCCCTCAGCTCGACTATCTGTTCAAGAGTCATTTCCATCCATTACTCCTCGGTGGCTATTATATACGAATTGAGGTAAAATGTCAAGAACCTACATTGACATTTCCGCTGAAAGTGTATATAATACGAGGTGAGCATGGATGTGAGACTATTCTGCCCCTGTGTCCGTGTTCATCCTCCTCCATTTGTGTCAACAGCGGGTTATCTCACACGGCACACCTCCTTCTCCCATATCCCCTCTAGGTATGGGAGTTTATTTTCAGCGCTTGACACGTACCATACTACGTGATATACTTCTTTCATGAACCGTGGATGGGGGTTCGATTCCCCCTCCAGCTATCGGGGATAAACTGGTTTCGATTGGTGTCAAGTCCTGCAAGGGAAGCGCCAAGAGGTGGGTTCGATTCCCACTATCTCCAATGATAAAATGCGAGATTTCTGTTTTTAACTAGGCTTTTTTGCCACTTTTAGTAAGAAACGGGGTCTTAAAAACGCAAAACTGGAGTTTTATATGATTTTACCATTCGGAGGAGGTGAGGGATGAAAGAGGAACGAGGTATCAACACGGGGAGGCTCATCGATGTGCTCGAGGGCTTGGGAATCAGAGTGAAGATGTTGGCAGTGAGGGAAGAAGTTGACTCTATGCCCGAGGTCTTTATCGAAGGGTGTATCCTCACACCGGAGGACTATCGTGAGTAACGAACCAGTAAGGGAAGCTCTCGATGAGGGTTTCAAGAAACTGAGAGGCCCGCTTCAGGTTGTGGTGAGAGGTGGTTCTATCGTGACGTTCGGCAACCGTGTACAGCGGGCCTTGGATGAGGGCATGGTGAGGCTAAGTGGTATACAAGTCACACCGAGAGGTTATTGGGTTTTGATGGGGAGGATTGGATGAAATATAGTGTCCTTTTGTTTTTTTGGAAAATTTTGGAACTTTAGTGTGAGGAGCGTTATAAATGGAAAATTATATTGTAAAAAGAATTAAATCTGGAGATGCTAAGGAATTTATAAGAGAAAATCATTATTCTCACACCTGTCACAATGGGCCAAGTCCGTGTTATGGTTTATTCAAAGATGAGGAGATGATTGGTTGCTTGTGTTTTGCAACACCATGTAGTGAGAATGTAAGAAGAAGTGTGTTTGGTTCAGAATATAAAAACCATGTTACAGAATTGCATAGATTGTTTATATTTGACGTTACTCCCAAAAATACAGAAAGTTGGTTTATTTCAAGGTGCTTAAAACAATTAAAAATAGACAAACCAATAATATGGGGAGTATTAAGTTTTTCAGATTTAACAGAAGGACACACAGGTGTGATATATAAAGCAACAAATGCCTTATTTCTAGGAACAACAGCAAAGGCAACATTTTATAGAGATAGTGAAGGTAGATTAAGACATCCTAGACAAAACGGAGTCAATGTTACAAAAGAAATGGCTAAGGAGAGAGGATGGACTCCAGAAATAAGATGGTCTAAAAATAGGTATTTATATTTATTAGCTGATAATAGACGGCATAAGAAAGTTTTGTTAGATTTATTGAAACTAAAAGAAAATAAATGAGTAAAACAATGTGTCCTTTTGTATTTTTTGGAAAATTTTGGAGGGCCCGGGGTGGGGGAGTACGTATCTGAGGAGGAGGACTGTAATATGATTGTAGTAAACGGGGTGAATTATTATTGTATGGCAGAGATATGGCAAAGTGTGCTTATATTAAGTATCTTGATTGCGTTTGCCATCCTAGGTCTCATGTCCTTATTTAGACTGAAGTAATGTCACGTAAATTGGGTGGTTTTTGTAATTAGTTACTGTGTCATGGGTTATGGGGAATAAAAGTCGAAATAAAATTGGGTCGGAGCAGAAACCATTGACAGCAGTCGGTCGGACATGCGAAATAGGGGTACCCCTCCCCTCCCCTCCCCCACCGATATGAAACCTATACAACTCCCATACGTATCATAATAACCCAATAATCCATAGTAAAACACTAGGCTATAGAACCTTAAATCCTACCGTTCAACTAGGATATACCGATAATGCAATCCTTTCAATACCTATAATTTTACTAGGATATAGTCATAATAAAGCCTACTCCGATACTAGGATATAACCGCCAATTATGGCCTAGCGTTTTACAGTATATCGATACGATAGCAGAAGTCCAAGCAGAGCCACGAGAAGGGCCCTACACTGGACGTAAACCATAAAGTGGTATACGTACCCATCTGATAGGTAAGGGCGCCGTATAGACGCAAGAAAGCCCTCCAATGAAGGAGGGCCATTTATTAATCTTTAATTAGTAATGCTAGCACCACTATGATGGTTAAAATTATGTTTTCCACTGCTACCACCTCCGAGTGGAGCCGAGCACATGCTCTCGAAAAAAGATGCCATATTTGTATAGAGTTGCGTACCCATCACTATCTGATTTTTCCTGAAGGTATCGTATCAAGCCTATAGACCACCTGCCATATGCAAGCGGCATATACTCATTCAAGAAACGTGTGAGTTGTCGAATGGTCGTAGAGCTGTACTGATGCCTAGGATAAATAAAAATCGTACCTGTTAGCATGTCTATATCGCATATGACACTTTCATAAGACACAAGTCTAAGAACGAGTGTACCGTCATCGAATACGACCGTTTCCAATGTTGCTTGCATGTGATGGAATTTCTTACTGTTAATCAATTTATGCATTTTACCCCTCCTTATATAAAAGATATTTTAGGGTTGCTTTCGATAACCATCACACAATCCTGACGCAGGTTTTCTCTGATGATACCAACCACACTAAAAATGTCTTCCTGAGCTCTGTCAGTGCATACACTGCATATGACTGTACGTTCCTCTGTACCCTCCCAAAGACCGACTGCTTCAGTAAAAGTAGCACCACCGAAACCCGCCTGTTCTAACGCTTGTTGACAAACAAACCGCACATAGTCAACCCGATATTCTGGTTTCCCATCTACATTACAACCAATGTACAAATCATATTTTTTCATCTCTTTACCTCTCTATATTTAATCTGATTACTAGCAGGATTTTACTCCTGCTAGCCAAAAACCTATGCTAAAATAACCATATGTTATATTGCAGTGCGTCAAGTATACCTGAGCAACAGCATTCATCATATATGGTTAAATTGTCATCAGTTAAGACGCATGGATAACCATCACCGTATTGCTCACTCTCCCACAAGTAAAATGTCGTACCACCGGGGACTTGATGCTCATCAATAACATACCATGTACCTTTCATACCTTGTAATTTTACATGTTCATGTTGCATGTTTTACACTCCTTACCTTTAATCCCAATCTTGAGAAAGTAACAAATCATCAAGCTCGGCCATTGCAGTATCATCTTCATAGTCGGTTTCATCGAATAAACTATCTGTCATTACTACTTCATAACCAATGTCTTTCAACGCTTCCATCGTAGCAAGTAAATCGGTTGCATTGATTATAAAAGATGACAAGTTGCCATTAATATAGACACCGACACCGGCCTTTCCCATAAACTCTGTTTCTCTGATAATTGCTTTCATTATGTATCCTCCTGATTTTTAATCTGTCTAAAGCTTAAAGGATATATAACAGTATGTCAACAACTATTTCAAAAATAATGATAAAATAATTACAAGAAAGTTGGCACGAAACTTGCAGGGGGAAACTTGGCACGAAACTTGCATGAAAGTCCAGTAGTCCACTAGGATATAAACTCCGAGTACTCCAATATGATAACTAGGATATAAAGTCTTATGAAACCCATAGGTTTACTAGGATATAAACTCCTACTATTCCCATGGGTTTATTGGGTTTTCCACTAATACACTAATATATCAGTCACGTAGTTGACAGATTTCAGACATGTGTCAAGAACCCTCCTCCTGTCCTCCCACCCTCCCACCTATATACGCGCCCGAGTCCTAGTACGCACGAGTCCTAGTACGCACGAGTCCTTGTATGCGCCCGAGTCCTTGTATCCTTTTATCTCGTTACCTCCTCTAGCCATAAGACAACACCCACACTGCGCATGGCACCTCTCAATGCCTGTGCGGTACGCAGGTCAAAAACCATCTTGCCGATTGCATCGGTAAGATACTCTTTCTCGTTATTCTTTATCACGTAAAGATTAACATAAACTGTCATTTGTTCAATTGCTCGCATTGTTTGCTCCTTCATCTTCATCTTCATCTTCATCTTCTATGACACCTTCGCCCACTAGGTATTGATAAAACCCCTCATCCAGCAGTTGCGTCCCGTGCCATTCGGTAAGATAGTTTAATACCTGCTCGCCAGACAACTCTGACAAGGCTCGACAGATAATATCAGAACGTGTAAAATAATCCATGTTATACCTCCTTATATTCGACCGAAAAGGACTTTAACGCACCTTCCGTATACTTATATTCACGGATGATTTCCGTGACTTTTTCCATTGCCACAACACAGGCAACCGCTCCACCAATGCACCAAATGACTGTTGTTTTTTCGAACCTGATAGTCAAAATAGTTTTCATCCTTTACCCCTCTATTACCATGATAACGTCAATCATATCTTTGCAATCCGCAAAGCTATCCAGAAACTCATTCGATACATCTTTGTCGACCGCATTCAAACGGTTTAGCAATCGGGCGTAAAAACCTTGTCCATTCGCCAAAGTTTCAATAATTCCATACACTTCTTCCCTACTCATCTTGTATGCTCCTTATCTTTAATCTACCCTAACCTTACCATACATGTAACAGCATGTCAACACAATTTTAGAAAATAAGTAAAAATATTTTTAGATAAAGTTGGCACGAAACTTGCAGGGAATATCACCAATACAATAGACTTACTAGGATTTCATCTAATATATCAGCTACATAGTTGACAGATTCAAGGTATGTGTCAAGAAAACCCCCCTCCCTCACGTGTATATGCCCACGAGTCCTAGTAGCGTATGTATGCTCACGAGTCCTAGTATCCTAATTGCCTCCCAGATGCACGAGGATGGCCTGTGCTGGACTTTGTAGTGAAAGTGGTATAATTCCTCACCTGAGTGATTTGCGTGCAGTACAGAGGCAATATGAGTGTGTATCCTTTTCATAGAGCATAAAAAAGACCCCGAAATGGGGTCTAAAATTGTATACAATAAAATTAGCT
>JAQWFH010000064.1:3396-5270 GCA_028704515.1 Eubacteriales bacterium | reverse complement strand
TTTAGTAGGCTAAAAAGATTAGCCTGTTGTCTATTGTTGAGTATCATCTCCCCACTATTAACCATCGCAGGGACTAAGTCTCCGACATAGCTACCACCTGGCACTATACCTCCGTGGGCAAATGCTGGAATAGATGCTGTTGCAATTAAAGTTTTGAAAGATGCAATCTGTGCTGCTGCTAAGGCTGGACCAGCGAAAGGTATTGCAGCAAACGCAGAAGCTGATTTTGCTGCCATTTCTGTCGTTGCCTTTGCAGCTTTAATAGAACTTGTGGCGGCTTCATTTGCTGTTTGAGTCGCTAAAGCAACACCCTGTGCGGAAGTCTCTGCTGCCATATTGGTTATTTTGCTAGTTGTGGCAGCTAAATCAGCAGCCTCATCTGCTTTTTTAGCTGCTGTTAAAGCGGCTACTTGAGATATCACCGCAGTTATTGCTTGAGTCACGCCCATACCATACTCAAGCCAGTTGCCTGTGCCTTTATTAATTATGCTGTTTACGCTACCCATAACTGAACTCAGCCCATAGAGTCTATCTGTATATTTATCCATAAAATCTATATCGTTCTCTTTTATCAGTGGCTCAATAGGAGGTATCTTAACACTATCTAAATCAATAGATAGTTTTGGCGATAAATTCAGTGGATTAGCGTCAAATTTATCCTCTACCTCTCCGTGTATCTCCCTAAACGCATTTTGGTCAATAACTAGCTGGAGTCTTATTTTCTCACTATTTAATTCATTAACCTTTGCCTGTAATTGACCTGCGATTTTCTTATCCTGCGTATTGGATAACTCTTTGTTTAGCCTTGATATTTCATCGTTATACCACTTAATAGTACCCTCATTTGCTGTATCCTCCTTGATTCCTCCAGATGCCTTATTTACAGAGCTTGTTACCCTTTTATAACCTCTATTAAATTGATTTTGAGTATTGTAAACACTCTCCTTCATTGCATCGGCTTCTCTAGCTACTGCGACTGTTTTTTGTAGTTCTTCATCCTTTATCCGCACTAGGAGCTTATTGTAGAGTATAGCATCTTTATATGATATACTAATCTTTCGCTGCGCTTGGTTTATTGCCCCAATTTTATTTACTATGTCGTCGTACTCGTTAGTACCTACTTTATTTTGATGTTCTAATCTTCTTTTCTTGCTTTCTAATTTTCTTTTTTCTTTAGCTTCAACTTCTATTAACTCCTGATACTTTTCATATTGCTTTGCTAGCTTGTCTTTCTCTTCCTCTCTATAAATTGCGTTCTCAAGATCTAATGCCAAAACCCTATCATAGTCCTTCATCGATATGTCACTAAAATCCAACATCGTATCTTGAGACACCATCTTAAATAGCGCATCTTTTGACGCTTCAGATGCATTTGTTGCAATCCTTTTCTTTTCTTCTACTAACTTCTTCCATTGAGTTAAAGCTTTTTCTCTTTCCTCTGGAGTAAGTGTCTCATCCATTGATATAGCTCGCTGTTTGGCTATTTCTGCATCTACCTTACCCCCTAAGTATCCGTAGCTAATGCGAACATTACCCAATTGGTCAAATGCTTCGTAGGTGGCTTGAGCTTGTTTCCTTATCTCTTCTAAACCCATATTAAAAGATGTCATATCTCCTGTATTCAAAGCATAAAAGAAATTATCCACACTAGCCTTCATTTGCTCGACTTTACCAGCCCACGCATCACCAGTGGTTTGTGAAGCATTTACAAACTTATCGAATGTTGCCATTGCTCCACCTGCAATTCCAGCAACTGCAGCGATTTGGGTGAAACCACTTTTAATGCCTTGCCCAAACTTCTGTGTCATGTCCTCAAACTCCTGAACTTGCTTCCTGCTCTTCTTTATGTTGCTGTCAAACTGCTTGTTGTTAAG
>JAQWFH010000064.1:0-3296 GCA_028704515.1 Eubacteriales bacterium | reverse complement strand
GTTGTTAAGTAGTAGTCTTGTTACTAAGTCTGCCATTTAATTTCTTTTCTATTAATTTTGTTTTTTCTTGTAATCTTCTAATCTCATTCTCATCTATTACATCCTCCTGCTCCTCATCCCAAGGGAATCTAATAATATCCGTTAGCTTGAGTGTCTTTGTGCTATTTACCTGCCCCACCATATAGGCAATAAATCGAGCCTGCTCCCATTCATCTTTCTTTCCATAATGCAAAGATGCCAAGTACTCTAGGGCTTCGTACGCTTTCATACGGTCCATAAAATACTCGGCATCAAATCCACGCTCTATAACAAGTAGGCGGAACACCTCTCGCCAACTTATTTTTTTTTTGCTCCCTCTGTCTCTTCCATTAACTGACTATAAACCTTCATCACTGATGTTAAGTAGTCCGACATCTTCTTTTCCTCTTTAGGATTTTCCTCCACCCAATCGATGAATGAAAGGAAGTCAAGTGTTATCTCGCTATTACCAGCCAATAGACAAGAATACATAAAAAAGTACCAGTCTGTTACACCCTTTAATTCAAATGGTTTATCAGCTAACTTTTCAAAAACAATCATAGCTCTAATGCTGTATTTTACTTCCAGCTTTTGCCCGTTGATAGTTATATTCATATTAACCCTCCACTGACGTTTCTGCAGGAAGTAATGGACCTGTTCCTGTTAAACTAATACTCAATGTTGAGTTCTGCTTATCAGGTGCGTTAAGGTCTAGCCCTGTAATAATAGCCTTACCTGTTACACCTGCTGTATCATTAGGCACCCAGCCTAATTCAGGAACACCTAAATCCCCATCAGCATTTTTAGCTAATGTTACTTGAATTGATACAGGAGTTCTTGCTGTCATTAATTTAAGCAGCCTTCCGTGTAATGACTTACTATCAATACCATCGGTTAAGTTTTCGCTTGAACCTGACCAGCTCAATTTTCCTCCTTGGTTTTCAACCCATTTTCCACTGTCTTTAGATGATGTCTCCATCGCTTCTAAAGCCACATTTAGAGTACAGGTAGTTGCAAAGGCTGTTGCCTTGAACTCACCCTCCTCTTCTAAAAAAAGCATTAAATCGCTTCCATTAATTACTTGATTCATCTACAATTTATTTTAAATGTTAATCCTTGCACAAATACATCCTCTCCATCTTCTTGAGAGTCCTCTAGTTCTATATTTATAATGTCAATATCGTCGTACTGACCTTTTTTGCCTTCTAATGCACATCTTATTGCTTGAGCTATACTTAAGCTGCTCATATAGTCTTCTGCTACCGCTACTACATCAACATACACCGTATCATCTGTGGCATAATTATCTTTAGTATAAGATGGTATTAACCTACTCCTCCTGTACACCACATAAGGAAACTCTATATCTTCCTGTATTACTACAGGGAACACTTTATTCCCTACTAGTTTTCTTAATTCTAAATCTTGAGAAAGCAATTCAAAAATAACCCTCCCAATCATTATGCTATTTGTTGTGATACTTCGCATTTATCTTTCTTACTTGTTGTGATAATAGTTGTGATACCTCATTAAATACAGGTTGCTCTACCCTTCTAACTGTGTTTTGGAAAAAATGATAGGCTGGAATAGCTCCCCTATAGGCTCTGCCACTCTTCCCTTTTTTGGTGAATCGCTGGACTGTACCCATTTCAAAAAACTTTAACCTAAAGTCACCCATTATATGTATGGTTGCTCCCTCATTATTCCTATGCACTTTCTTACGAATACCCCACTCCATCGTTCTCCCATTCCATTTATTTTTAGTACGAGTATTCTTTACGTGCTTTCTTAATTCTTTTCTAGCTTCACGAATAACAATGTTAGTAGCTCTATTAAGTGTTGTTCTAAACACCCTCCTGCGATTTCGCTGGTCTAATTCATCAAACATCGAATAAACAGAGTCTAACGATACAGTTACCTTATTCATTTACCTTTTCAGTCATTAAAGTGAGCATCATTTTCTCATCACTAGGAATGATAGCTTCTATCCTGTAAAAAAAGCCTTGATACTTTACTCGCATACTCTCGTCCACCTTGTGATAGTCACGAATTCTAAATTGAACCGTATAAGAGGATATCATCTCTTCAATGTCTCTTATTCTTCGCCCTTTTTCCCAATAGATATCAGCACGAGTTGTAATATGTTTAACCCATATCTTTTTCTTTGAGCCAAACTCATCTCGAACATCTTCGTTCTTGTAAATTTCTATAGGGTATTTTAGTCCTCCTGCTCTCATTTTGGATAGTATTGTCGATAAAGCCTAACTAGGTAGTAGTACCCGTGTGGTAATTCTACTGACTTCTCTGTTACGCTTTCTCGATTAGAGTAATAAGTACCGATAAGTAGCTTCATAGCGTGAAGAAGAGGAGAAGGGAGCTTACCCCCTACCTCCATATCTTTTAGATTAGAGCAGATGTGCTGTGATACAACTTCTTCTGCTGTATCCACCAAAGACAACAGGTATTCATCATCTCCTGTATAATCTAAATCAATATTTAGATGTCTCTTGACGTCCTCTAGCTCTAAATATGCCATTACTTGAATGTTGTTACGCTAAAGCTATCTTCTCTTATTATACCTGCGTCAAAGTACGCATTGATTACAATTCTAACTTTACCTTGACGAGCAACAGTGTATGGATCAATAGTTAAATCCACAGCTCCCCATTGTCCGATAAAGAAGTCTGCCCAATTACCAAAAATTGCACCGAACTCATCAGCTCCTTCTTGTAACCCCTTAGCTATTGAGTTAGTAGCTAGTACTTGATAACCATTGATTAAGCCACCATCGTAAATGAATCCAACAGCTCCTCTTTCTTTTTTAACAGTAGTCTTAGCTTTACCTACTAATGCTGGGTGCATAATATACTTCAAGTTGCCTAGTAGTGCATTTTGAGTATCGATATCAGTCTCCATTTGAACAAGACTATCCCAGCTCATTGCTCCACCTGCAGTTGGCAATGTAGTAAAGAATCCATCAGGCATAGTAGCTTTCGTTTCGTGATTGCCAAAAATAGTAGACTCCAATTTCAATGCAATAGCTCCAGCTAATGTTTCGCGGATTAAACGCTCAACACCGATTGAATCTTGTGCTAGTAATTGCTTAGATATATCCACGTAACCAGAGATTCGTTTTGGTTTGAATTTGAAATTTCCAAATTCTCCTGCACCATCTTTCGCATCAGCCAACTCTTCCTCCCACTCAACGCTTGTACCACTATACGTAGGTATCTCTACGTCATTGGTCAATCCTGTAAGTATAGTCGCTCCTGCTTCTC
>JAQWFH010000033.1 GCA_028704515.1 Eubacteriales bacterium | reverse complement strand
CTCTATTTTGGCAGGTACTACTATTTACACGATGCGCCTCTATCATTAATTGCATTTATATATTCATTAGACATTAACATATAACAGGAAATATTGCAAGCACTTTTTATGTTAAGTTTCACTTTTTGTAGATTGCACGTTAAATCAAATTTTCGGCTTTTCTTAGCCTTTTATATATTTGAGAATGGAGGCTTGGAGGGGATTATCCCCCCCGAGACTAATTATTATTTGCTTGTTTTTTCCTTTGCCAAGTCGCTTGCTATTTCGATAATCCAGTCTTCTTGACCTCCTACGGCTTTTCTGTTACCGGCTTCAATCAATATGTCTCTTACGTCAACACCAAATCTTTCTCCTGCTTTCTTTGCATGCAGCAAGAAGCTCGAATAGCAGCCTGCGTATCCCATGATCATAGCATCAAGATTTGTATTTACGGACACCCCTTTTGCTTCCAATACAGGCAAAAGAGCATTTTTGCTTGCGTCCATAGTCTTAAATAAATCAGCATTATGGTCGTACTTCATTTTGTTAAGTACGGCTACGAGCGTATCTGTGGGAGTATTACCCGCACCTGCGCCGAGGCCGGATAACGATCCGTCTATATAAGTAGCACCCGCTTCAATAGCAGCAAGCGAATTGCCGATAGCAAGCCCGAGGTTGTTATGTGAATGGTGACCTACAGGCACTTTCAAAGTTTTGACCATTGTTGAAATCTTTTCTTTGACATCACTAGGAAGCATTGCTCCTGCGGAATCCGTGCAGTATACTACATCCGCACCATATGATTCCATCTTCTGAGCTTCCAGCACCAGTCTGTCGACATCTGCCATATGAGCCATCATTAGGAATCCGACAGTAAACATTCCCATTTCCTTAGCAGCTTTAATATGTTGTGCGGAAACGTCAGCTTCTGTAACGTGTGTTGCCACTCTCACTGCAGTTGCACCGCATTGCTTAGCTCTTTCGAGGTCCTCTACAGTTCCGATACCCGGAATTAGCAGCACTGTTGGTTTTGCATTTTTTATAACCGACGATGCCGCTTCAATCATCTGAAAATCGTCATAATCTGAAAATCCATAGTTTATTGTGGATCCTGTAAGACCGTCTCCGTGTCCCACTTCGATAAGGTCAATACCTGCAGCATCGAGAGATGCGCTAATCCTTTTGATATCCTCTAAATTAAATTTATGTGAAACGGTATGACTGCCGTCTCTTAATGATGTGTCCGTTAAGTATATTTTACTCATTATTTTGCACCTCCCATTAATAACTTTGCTTTTTCTTCGGCAATATGAAGGGCTGCCGCGTTTATTATATCCAGATTTCCGGAATAAACAGGAAGATAATCGCCTAAGCCTTCAACCTCAACCATCATCGTGACTATGTCATCCTGAATGATTGGCTCAAGTAAGAAACGATATCCCGGGACATACTTTTGAACTCTTTCCAAGCAATCAAAAGCAGCTTTTCTTATCGTATCCATATCAGGATTTTTAACCTTAGTATAGATAGTATTTCTCATGAGAATCGGCGGTTCTGCAGGATTGAGGATTATTATAACTTTAGCCTTGTCAGCTCCTCCTACTGTTTCAAGTGCTTTTTTTGTCGTAACCGTAAATTCATCTATGTTTGCTCTCGTCCCCGGACCCGCACTCTTACTGCTTATTGAAGATACGATTTCCGCATAAGAAACATCTGCAACAGCATTTATTGCTTCAACCATAGGAGCGGTAGCCTGGCCTGCACAAGTTACTAAGTTTACATTCTCTTTATTCAAGAATCCTTCATTAAGGTTTATAGCAGGAACACAATACGGTCCGACAGCCGCAGGTGTTAAATCTATAGCATACATTCCTGCTTCCTTAAGCTTCGGCGCATGGCTCATATGACCGGCTGCCGATGTACAATCAAATACTATCTTTATTTCATCCTTATATTTATCAATCATATAGTCAATGCCTTCGGAGGAAGCGTCATAACCCTGCGCTCTTACTCTTTTTATGTTGTCGGATTCTATGGCACTTACAATACAAGCTACTTCAAGCAGCTCACTTCTGCCTATCTTAACCAATAAATCTTGCCCGATATTTCCGGGTCCAATTATCCCTACTTTAATTTTTTCCAAAACCTTTCCCTCCATATTCTAAATTTTATAATATATTATCTGTATTACCAAACCTTTTTGTTTGATAATACCAAACTCGGTTTTGAGTACGGCTTATAAAAAATGGGCATTATTCTTTATACCCTATTTTTTTAGATATGATAGCGGCTGCTTCTTTCAGCGCTTTGGTTTGCTCTTTCATCTTGTCTTCGGTCATTCTCACCGTAGGTCCCGAGATGCTTACGCTGTATACCGCTTTGCCTTCATAATTAAAAATCGGAGCGGCCACACACCTGAGCCCCATGCTGTACTCTTCATTATCAAAACCGAGACCAGCCTCTTTATATACCTTTAATGTATTTACAAGCTCTTCTTTGTCCGTTACTGTATTAATGGTATATCTTTTAAATTCAGTTTGTAGGGCCTTATCCAGCTCTTTTTCATCCAGATATGCCAACAATACCTTGCCTACACCTGTGCAATATGAGGGATTCCTCGAGCCTATGGTTGTGTGTATCCTCATGGATTGCTTGGATTCTTTTTTGTTTACATATATGATATCGGTATTGTTATTATCCAATTTTGCGATATGTACTGTTTCTTGGAATCTGTCTCGTATTTCCTCTATTATAGGCGTTGATATTTGGATTATATCTAAAGACGCGGAAGCAATATCCCCCAATTCTATTAAATATAGTCCTAGACCATACTTTTGTGTTCTTACGTCCTGATCCACAAAGCCATGGAATTTTAAGGTGCTTATGAGTCCGTGTAATGTGCTTTTGTTTATATCAAGCTCATCGGCAATTTCCGTAAGCTTCATTTCTTGCCCTTTTTCTGCAAGCAACTTCAAAATAAGCAAGGCCTTGTCTACAGAAAGGACTTTTCCGAGTAATTTCATGTAGCACTCCTTAGTCACTATTTCATAAAATATATCAAAATTTTTATATATTGTCAACAATTACTTAGCTTTCAATTTTTTCTGATTATAATAAGTTTTTTTCATTCAAGTACAACTCTTTTTAGAGAGGTCAGGCACTTTGTGACTCCAATTCACATATAATTAAATTCCGGAGGGAGGTTACAATATGAGCGATTCCTTTCCAAAGCCACTTTCAGAAAAGGAAGAGGAATTATATCTGACACTTTATTTTGCAGGAGATACGGAAGCAAAGAATATACTCATCGAACGCAATCTTAGGCTCGTGGCCCACATAGCTAAGAAATACAACGTAGCAAACTGCACCCTCGATGACTTAATATCGATAGGCACCATAGGTTTAATAAAAGCAGTAAACACATATAGCGCAGCAAAATCGGTAAGGCTGGCAACGTATGCGTCAAAATGTGTTGAAAATGAAATTTTAATGTTCCTGAGAAGCTCTAAGAAAAATAAAGCTGAAATTTCGTTGAACGAGCCGCTCGGAACTGATAAAGACGGAAACGAGATAAGTTTTAACGATATACTGGGAACCGATCCCGATGCTGTACTTAATGACATAAGCTTGAAGCTGCAGATTAAAAGTTTATACACCCTTATAGATAAAAAACTTACAGATCGAGAAAAGAAGGTTGTAATAAACAGATATGGGCTTTATGGATGCATACCGAAAACTCAAAGAGAGGTTGCCGCGGATCTTGGAATAAGTCGTTCCTATGTGAGCCGCATAGAAAAAAAGGCTTTAGAAAAGTTATCGGAAGATTTGCATAAGCTATGAGCACTCTTTCATATGTGCTAAAAAAATCGCAAAAAATCCCATTCAATAAATCTTCAAAAATCGCAATTATGAGCGACTGCCACAGGGGAATAGGTAACCATAACGATAATTTTTTAAAGAATCGTCATATTTTTGTTGCAGCTCTTACATATTATTTGCAAAATTCCTTCACATATATAGAGCTTGGTGATGGAGAAGAACTCTGGGAAAATCGTTCCCTCGATGAAATAAAGGATGCTCACAAAGATATTTATGAGCTTATGAAGCAGTTCGAGGAACGAGAATCCCTTTATGTTCTTTACGGAAATCATGACATAAATAAGTGTTGCCCGGGCCTTGGGCTTAAAAATACCGAGTGCCGCGAAGGTCTTATTCTTCGCGGCCTTGGGCGCGAAATATTTTTGGTGCACGGTCACCAGGGGGATCTTCTGAACGACTATCTTTGGCAACTCGCTCGGTTTTTGACGAGATACTTGTGGAGCCCTCTTGAAACAATAGGTATCAGAGATCCCACAAGTGCGGCAAAGAACTTTAAAAAGAAAACCAGGGTAGAAAAAAGAATTTCAGCTTGGTGTGAAAAGCACGAACAAATTACCATATGCGGTCATACGCACAGGCCCGTCATGCCCCTACCCGGAGAAGAAATTTATTTCAATTGCGGTAGCTGCATACATCCATACGCCGTTACAGCTATTGAGATTGTAAACGGATCTTTTTTCTTAGTAAAATGGATGGTCAAAACGGATTCATTGAATTCACTCTACGTTGAAAAGGAAGGTCTAGGAGGTCCTTATGATATAACGCTCTACCTTTAATCGTTGCTTAATAATGCAGCGGCAATCTTGTTGAATATTGGTACTGCCGCAGCTCTTCCGGACTTTCCTTCCTCCACAAATACTGTAATTGTATATTTGGGATTCTCTGCGGGAGCAAACCCTGTGAACCATCCGTGTACAGCTTTCCCGTCTTCTGCAGAGCCTGTTTTGCCCGCAAAAGAAATGCTGCTGTTTTTTATGGAAGCTGTACCGTATTCGGCCGTAAGTCTCATCATTTGCCGAAG
The DNA here is from genome assembly GCA_028704515.1 of Eubacteriales bacterium. GTDB lineage: Bacteria > Bacillota > Clostridia > Peptostreptococcales > Anaerovoracaceae > UBA1440. The sequence continues at coordinate 17,067 of JAQWFH010000033.1, read as the reverse complement.
CTTTTCTGAGGTGTCCTCACTTATAACCCCGCTTATAAGCTTTCGCTTCGAATATCTCTTTGAAAAGTCCGCTGAAACTGTCGCAATTTCATCGCTATTTTTTATTAGCGACAACTCGATATCATTCCCGTTGTTTGCTATCATATTTGTAAGACGAGCTATTTGGAGGGGGGTAACGAGCATATTGCCTTGCCCTATTGACAGATTCCCTATACCGGCACCTTGCGCATCTTTATTTTGCGTGACGGATCCTGTATTTATATTTGGTATATCCTTCAATGGAGTTTCGCCCAATCCCATTTTATGCGCCATTGAGATTATATCCTCCGATCCCACAAGTTTTCCCAGCTGTATAAATGCACTGTTACATGAATACGCAAATGCATCCCTCAGTGTAATATCACCGTGCCCCGTTTCCCCGCCGGTGGAGCAGCCAATTTCTATATTGCCGAGGTGCTCGCTACCCGTGCAATGAAACACAGTGTCCGGAGTTGCCGTGCCTTTCTCTAGCGCTGCGGCAGTAACCGCCAATTTGAATATCGAGCCGGGTGGATATTCACCTTGTGTCACTTTATTCAATAGCTCAGCGTTTTGGCTGCCCATATAAGCCGCCACATTGTTCGGGTTGTATGCAGGAGTGCTTGCCATCGCTAAAATTTCACCCGCGCCGGAATCGATAATTACTGCAGCGCACTTATTTTTGGCTGTTGAAAGGATCTCCTCGAGCTCAGATTGAATATTTATATCTATTGTAAGAATAATATCTTGGTCCGACTCTGTGCCTTTAATTATGCCTCCGGCACCCGGAAGAATCCTACCGTCCCTATCGGCATATACATATGTCTTTCTTTCTACCGAAGACAGCAAATCATTTAATTCCTCTTCGATGCCGCTGACGCCTTTGTTGTCATACGGATTAATATATCCTATAATGTGAGCCGCCAACTGATTGTCACTGTACCTTCTGTCACATTCAAAGATGTATGCACCATATTGATTTACGAGAATATCCGAATAGTGCTTTGAATATTTCTCGGTCGAATATACAAAATAATCGCTATTGCTGCCGGATATATGCTCAGCTCCCATGATATCCAGGATTTTTTCAGGATCTCCTCGCTGCACATTAGCCTTTTTTATAATATATACATATTCTCTGTTTATCCCTGTCAACGGAGTCAGATTTCTATCATATATAAATGCACGTCGATCAGCGCCCTCAAGGCTTACTGTCTGTTGCCTTGAGGCAGCTTCTGCGAATACGGGTCCGGCAATTAATTGTATATAGGCGCACTTTGCTATTAAAAGCACCATTGCCGTTATACATATTGCAAAGAAGATATTACTTCTTTTACTTATCTTGTTTTTCTGAACTCTGCCCATTAAAAAAACTCCTTCTCATGAATTTTGCTCACAAAAAGGAGTTCTTATTCAGTTTCTAAAGCTCGTGCATGAAAAGGCCGGATCCGAGCTTAGGCTCAAACCAGGTGCTCTTTGGAGGCATTACCTTGTTTTGATCAGCCACGCTGAGCAAATCTTCTATTGCCGCAGGATATATTGCAAAGGCAACCTTCATATCGTGATTGCATCTTCTCTCAAGCTCCTTTAGCCCTCTTATCCCCCCGACAAAGTCTATTCTCGTATCGGTGCGCGGATCGTTTATATTCAATATAGGAGATAGTACTCTTTCCTGCAGTATGGACACATCTAGAGATCCTATCACATCCGAGGGAACAATCTCATCTTTAGCCTTGAGTTTGTACCATTCGCCGTCGATATACATTCCGAATGCACCCTTTTGTTCCGGCTTGTATATGTCGTTTCCCTTTTTCTCAACCTCAAATCCCGCATTCTTAATGGCATCGATAAATTTAACGGAATCAAGCCCGTTTAAATCCTTGACAACTCTGTTGTAATCAAAGATTTTTAAATCACTATCGGGAAATACTGCTGCCATAAAGAAATTGAATTCTTCGTCTCCTGTATATCCTGAATTCTCTTCGCGCCTCTTAAGCCCGACCTTGCATGCCGATGCGCTGCGATGATGACCGTCTGCAATATAAAGCGCAGGAACATCCTTGAATAAGCCGGAAATTGAATCTATCACTTCATCATCGGAAATGCACCACAAAATATGAGAAACGCCGTCACCTGTCAATATATCATAAACCGGCTCGTGGGATGAAATGTAGCCTTCCACAATTGTTCTTATGCGAAGCTCGTCCCTATATGTCAAAAATACAGGTTCGGTATTTGCGTTGCATATGTCGAAATGATTGATTCTGTCCAGTTCCTTTTCTACTCTTGTGAACTCGTGCTTTTTAATGCCATCATTCATATACTCGTCTACAGAAACACAGCCGACGATTCCCGTCTGAGCTCTTCCGTCCATAGTTTGCCTGTATATATACAGCATAGGCTTTTCTTCTCTCAAAAATACGCCTTTTGATAAATTGTCTTCAATATTTGCCTTTGCTTTTTCATAAACCTGCTTATCGTAAGGATTGCTTTGCTCCGGCAGGTCTATTTCAGCTCTGCATATATGCAGAAAGCTGTAGGAATTTCCTTCTGTCATAGCCGCAGCCTCTTCCCTATTCATAACATCGTAAGGAAGGGAAATGACATTGCTTGCATATTCAGCGGCAGGTCTTATTGCCCTAAATGGTCTTAATGTTGCCATGTTTTTTTACCTCTTGAATTATAATATTTGTCACATCCTCTATGTTCATCCCCGTAGTATCTATCTCCAGGGCATCGTGCGCTTTTTTTAGAGGATTCAACTTTCTTGTTGTATCATTATAGTCTCTCTCTATTATGTCTGCAAGAACTCTTTCATATGTCACAGCTTGTCCCTTTTCGGAGAGCTCCGCAAAGCGTCTGCCCGCCCTCTCTTTTGGAGTCGCTGTAATAAAAAATTTATATTCTGCATCGGGTATGACATTTGTACCTATGTCTCTTCCGTCCATTATGACTGATTTCTGTTGCGCCATAAACTTTTGTAGTTCCACAAGCTTCATTCGTACGATTCCAAGTGCTGAACACTTGCTTGCCATCCCGGAAATCTCGTGAGTTCTTATCTCATCATTTATTATCCGGCCGTCCACTATGATATTTCCGTCTACAAAGTCAATTGCCGTTTGTGCAAGCATCTTTTCTACAGCAGCCTCATCCGTGGTCGCAATCCCCGATACGTTCATCTTATATGCAATCGCCCTGTACATGGCTCCCGTGTCTATATATTCTATTCCCAACTCAGCTGAAGCCCTTTTTGCAATCGTGCTTTTTCCAGCTCCCGACGGCCCGTCTATCGCTATTCTGACAATACCCATCCTAATAAAACTCCTATTATTTTTTGTTGCTCAGAAGCTTCTCTATTTCAGCAACAAATGTACTTGCATCCGTAAATTGGCGATAAACCGAAGCAAATCTCACATATGCTACCTCATCCAGCTTCTTAAGCTGTTCCATTATAAGCTCCCCGATAAATGCGCTCTCTACTTCCTTCTCCATCATATTGTTGAGCCCACGCTCAATTTCGTTAGTAACCTGCTGTATATCCGACATGGACACAGGTCTCTTTTCGCAAGCCTTTATTATTCCGTTTATAATCTTGTTTCTGTCAAACGCTTCACGACTGCCATCTTTTTTGATAACCATTAGCATCATTTCTTCTACCTTTTCATAGGTGGTGAAACGCTTGCTACACTTGTCGCATTCCCGTCTTCTTCTGATTGCAGAGCCTTCCTCGGTATGTCGAGAATCTATTACCTTAGTATCGGGATTATCACAATACGGACACTTCATATCGAATTCCTCCTGTTAACAGCGTATAACTTTCGTTAATTATACTATATCTGGTGTATTTTCACAATAACAATGTATTCATACCTCTACCAGTATGACATCACTTCCTATTGTGCGTACTTGATCCCATTTCACGAATAAGTCATCGCTACCGGACCCGAATACCTTAAAAAAATTCGTCCTGCAAGGAAGTATAATTCCAACTACCTTACCACATTCAAGGTCCACCTCTATATCACAAACATATCCCAGATTTTTGCCATCGCAAATGCTTATAACCTCTTTATTTTTTAATTCTTCCGTGCTGATCATACTGCACCTCCTTATTTTACAAGATTGCAAATCACCGTATGATTTTATCTTATATTTACGTGCAATTAATCATATGAAAAAATATATGTTTATATGAATCTCTTATACTGCCACTGCGTTGTCATATACAAAGTCAAGCACCTTTTTCAATAGAGCCGTGGCCTTTATGCTTGTTTCCACAGATTTATCATCTAGCTCAACTCCATATTGCTGCTTAAATTCTTCTGCATTCGCAAGATTGTAGCTTTTCAGCATATCATCCCTTGCTGCCTCAAATTCTTCGTCCGATACATCTATTTTCTCTGCTCTTGCAAGTGCAAAAAGAGCCATATCCTGCTTGACGATTCCCTCCGCGTAAAGCTTTGCGTTTTCATCGAATTCTTTTTTCGTAACATTCAGCTGAGCTTTTAAGAATTCTTCGAATGTCATATTATACATATCCGCATAGCTTTGATATTGCTGCTGATATTGGTCTTTAACTGCATTTACCTCATCTTTAGGATATTTCTTGATAACACAGTCCGAAACATATTTTTCCCAAATAGCAGCGCGGTCGACATCCATCGGATTATCGGTAATTATTTCGTTTACAGTTACAGTAAAGACCACATCCTTACCGGCAACCTCTGCGCTGTGATAATCATCCGGGAATTTGAGATTCAAGTCCTTCGTGCTTCCTATACTCATACCCACAAGCCCTGTCTCAAAGCCTTCAATATATCCTGCTGACCCAACTGTAATTTGAGCTCCTTCATCAGGCGTAGTTCCTCCGGAGAACACCTCGCCGTTTATCTTACCCGTATAATTCAGGTTTATAGTATCGCCGTTTTCCACAACAGTCTTTGTAGCTTCAGGCGTAGGTGTATACTCTATCCCCTTATATTTACCCATCTCTATATATTCGGACAGGTCGTAATCATAGTCAAACGAAACCGTTTTATTGTTACTTTCGCCGCAGGCTGTCACCGTGAACACCATACACAAAATCATAAATATAGCCGCAAATTTCTTTCTCATCTTTTATCCTCCATTTTTATATTTAAAAGAACAAGAGCTCCTATTACTGATGCCATTCCTATCATACCATATAATGTTGGTATTTCTGTGAAAAATATAAGCCCGAAAACAGCCGCCATGACTACCTGAGATGATGCCATAATAGAAACCGTGCCGGGTTCCATATGTTTAAGGCTCTCTGTATATAAGAGATTCGGTGCAATCGTTGTTATAACGGCGTGAAGAAGTACCATCAAAAGTATTACGGACGAATTTTCCACGGCAACATAGACCTGCTTGAAATCCGTCAAAAATGCGCCTCCTATTGCTGCAAATAGAAACGTATATATCATTATCGTTTTGTTTCCGTAGCCTCTTTTCAGAGCTCTGCTTGTAAAAAGAGTATACAGGGCATATCCAAATCCCGAAATTATTCCGGCTATGAATGCCTTCATTGTAATACTTGTCCCACCATCTAAAGCTCCACTCACTAGGAAGCAGCCAAATACGGTAAGTCCCAGGCTCATCAATTTGCGCTTTGTCAGATTCTCGCCAAAAAACGCGACCGATATAATCATTACAAATATCGGTGATGTATATAAAAGCATAGCAGCTACGGAAAGCGATGAATATTCCATCGTCATAAAGTTGCAGTATGTAAAGAGAACCATGCCCGGTATAGCGGCACCTGCAAAAAGCCACCAATCTTTCATTTTTATTTTAAATGAACCCCTGTCGCTTATGAGTAGAAAGCATGTCATGATTATAAGAGTGGCTATTGAGCGCATTTCTGTAATTTGCATTGAAAACATGCCCATAGTATTAAAGGCTCTTACAAATATCCCCGTACACGCCCAGCAAAAGCCCGAAATAATAACAAAGACCGGGGCAAATTTTTTCCTATCCATCCTGTCCCTTTTCCTCTATTTTAAGATTAAGCATTATAATTGCCGACACTACCAAGATCATTCCTGCAAATCCTAAGACGGTAGGCTTTTCTGCGAATACGAAAAAACCAAATATAGTTGCAACGACAGGTTCGATGGATGCAATAACTGCAACCTTCCCCGCTTCTATGTATTTCATGCCAGTAAGGTAAGATAGACTTGGAATTACTGTGCTTATCAATGCAAACAATATCATAAAAGCAACAGCAAAGGTGCCTCCCTCGTACATCACCTCAACAATTTGCTTTGAATCGCTAAATATCAAGCATGCAATTATTGCAAATGCAAATGTATAAAACGTCGTTGTAATTGCATTATAGCCTTTTTCAACAGTATATTTTGAAAACACCGTGTAAAGAGCATATCCTATGCCGGAGAGGATCCCCACAAGAAAAGCTTCTGGTGTCAATAACGTTTCGCCCTGCAGTATACCGCTCACAAGCAAACATCCCGCAAATGCCATGGCAAGTGCGACCAATTTTCTTTTCGTGAGCTTTTCAGAAAAAAGAGGTGCCGAGATGAGCATAACAAAAATCGGCGCCGTATACAAAAGTATTGCTGCGACAGAAAGTGAAGAAACCTGTATAGTTTGATAATAGCAGTAATTAAAAAAGGCAATGCCCAGACAGCCGGTTCCTATAAAGCACCATATGTCCTTTAATTTTATCCTGAATAAACCTCTATCTTTTATAAGGATAAGCAAAGCAAAAATTGCAAAAGTAAAGATTGAACGGACTTCAACAATTTGCATGGAATATAACCCCATGTCATTCAATTCTCTTACAAATATGCCCGAGCTCGCCCAACAGCACCCTGCAAGAATAATAAAAAGCTGTGCAAATTTTCTCTGCATTTTAATTGTTCTCCGTTTAACGAATATTTACCATTTTACTTGGGTCAATGGCTTTATCAAAAGCCTCTTCATCCATAAGCCCAAGTTTTAGACAGGCTTCCTTGAGCGTTATATTTTCCTTAAAGGCGGTTTTCGCGATTTTTGCGGCATTTTCATATCCTATATGAGGATTTAGAGCAGTCACGAGCATCAACGATTTCTTTAAGTTTTCTTTTATCTTCTCCTCGTTCGGCCTTATTCCTTTGACGCAGTTTACCGTAAATGAGTCTATTGCATCCGCTATTAGGTTGACTGATTCTAAGTAATTATATATAAACACAGGCATATATACATTTAATTGAAGGTTCCCCTGCGATGCGGCAATAGCTATTGCTGTGTCGTTTCCCATCACCTGAACACATACCATTGTCAATGCTTCACATTGGGTTGGATTTACCTTTCCCGGCATTATAGAGCTTCCGGGCTCATTTTCGGGTATTGCTATTTCTCCTATTCCGCAGCGCGGTCCGCTTGCAAGCCATCTTATGTCGTTTGCAATCTTCATGAGGTTTGCAGCGAGAGCCTTAATCGCCCCGTGAGAAAATACTAAAGCATCCTTGCTTGTAAGGGAATGGAACTTGTTGGGTGCTGTTATGAATTCAACACCGGTGATAGCGCTTATTTCCTCGGCAACGAGGGAATCAAAACCTTCAGGCGCATTTAGCCCAGTTCCGACAGCAGTCCCTCCAAGAGCTAATTTCTTTATTCCCGGCAAAGACATTTCTATCATTTCGAGTGATTCATCCAGCATGCTTCTCCATGCACTTATCTCTTGTCCTAAGGTAAGAGGTGTCGCGTCCTGCAAATGCGTCCTTCCGGTTTTTATTAAGTTCCTATATTTCAATTCAAGAGCTTTGAGCGCATCGGACATTTCCTTAATTGAAGGAATGAGCCTGTTGAGAACTGAAGTTGTCGCGGCAATATGCATAGCAGTCGGGAATGTATCGTTTGAGCTCTGTGATTTGTTGACATGGTCGTTCGCATGAATCAGCTTTTGTCCTGCGATAACATTGCCTCTGTTTGAAATGACTTCATTTAAATTCATGTTTGACTGTGTTCCGCTACCTGTCTGATATACGGATAACGGGAAATGATCGTCAAGCTCACCGGTCAGGATTTCATCGCATACCATTGAAATATACTTTTTGCGTTCTTCATCTAGAGTACCTAAGCGGCAATTAGTTTGTGCCGCTGCCTTTTTTAGAATTGCAAAAGCCCTGATTATCTCTACAGGCATCTTTTGCTTTCCAATCTTGAAATTTTCCAGACTCCTTTGAGTTTGTGCTCCCCAATATTTATCGAAGGGTACGTTTACTTCACCCATTGTATCGTACTCTTTTCTATACTTCATAAGGTCCTCCAACTCCGTTTATGCCTAACTTGATAGCTTCTCTTGCAACTGCCTCGGCAACATTATCAACAACCCTATGATCGAATACATCCGGCAAAATGTAATCCTCTGTCAGTTCGCTCTCATCTATGGCCTCTGCGATTGCATAAGCAGCTGCTTCTTTCATTGAATCCGTTATTCGTGAGGCTCTAACAGCCAGTACTCCTTTGAATATTCCCGGGAATGCGAGTACATTGTTTGTCTGATTTGGATAGTCAGATCTGCCGGTTCCTACAACTGCAGCGCCTGCCCTCTTTGCAAGTTCCGGAAGAATTTCCGGCACCGGATTTGACATAGCAAATATTATAGGCTTGTCTGCCATCGAGGCCACCATCTCCTCTGTAAGAAGATTTGGCTTTGAAACACCCACAAATGCATCGGCTCCTTTTATTATATCCGCAAGGCCGCCCTTCTTTTTCATCTTGTTCGTAACAAGTGCCATCCTCTGTTGCTCCGGATTTATGTTTGGCGCCCCATCATATATCGCACCATCTCTGTCGCATAATATTACATCACCGAAGCCGATTTGCAGAAACAGCTTAGCAATCGAAATCCCTGCTGAACCGGCCCCGTTTATTACAATCTTAAGGTTTCCAAGCTCCCTTCCTGTGAACTTTATGGCATTTATCATACCCGCTGAGGTTATAATAGCCGTACCGTGTTGATCGTCGTGAAATACAGGAACATCGCACTTTTCTATCAAAGCGCGTTCAATTTCAAAGCATCTTGGAGCGCTTATATCTTCTAAGTTTATTCCGCCAAAGCTCTTGGAAATATTTAAAATAGTGTCTATTATAGTCTGTGTATCCTTAGAATCAATGCATAATGGTACTGCGTTGATACCAGCAAAGGTCTTAAAGAGTGCACACTTTCCTTCCATTACCGGCATCGATGCCGAAGGACCGATATCTCCGAGGCCGAGAACAGCCGTACCGTCGGTTATTACTGCAACAAAGTTCCCTTTCCCTGTATATTCATAAGCAAGCGATTCATCTCTTTCAATCTCAAGACACGGCTCGGCAACTCCGGGAGTATATGCGATTGCAAGCTCCTCCCTCGTCGTTATCGGCTCTTTTAGTACTGTCTCGAGCTTTCCCTTCCACTCGCTGTGCTTTTCTAATGCCTTTGTTTTTACGTCCATCCTTCTTCTCCTATTGCTTTTATCGTTTGTTTTTACCAGCCGCCTCCGCCACCGCCTCCGAAGCCTCCTCCGGAAAAGCCACCGCCTCCGCCAAAGCCTCCGAAGCCTCCCGGAAATCCGTCAGAATGGCCCATGCTTTCTGCAGATGGTATGTTTATTATGCTGCTGCTCATTGCGCTTGCTGTACTGTTAAACATATTTACAAATATCCATGTGTTGAAAAGACTAGCACCGTCGTAAGCCCCGTCGTTATACCATGTCGGAGGTTCTATCCTTATTCCTTCGAATTTATCTGCCCATACCTTTGTAAGGCCAAATACATATGCGTATGGGAGTATGTTATAAAAATATTTTGGATTTTCTGCCGATAGCTTTTCTATCCTATCCTTTTCGGCAATGTTTATAAAGTCCTTAAATCCGAGAATCTTACCGAGCTGAGCAATACTACCGTCTGTTCTCTTAAGCATTGCGGACGTAAATACTACTATCGCAATCGTACATATCGCAGAAAGGAAGAACATTAAAAATGCCCCTGAAACCGCAACCAATGCTATCAAAGGTAAAGCAAAACAAAGAATAATAGCAATGGCATAGCCAAGTACCCGCCTCGCCTTTTTCATCGCATACTGCTTGTCGAACATATTTGATGCTATAATACTTGCAAGTATCGTCAATATATATGATACTACACCAAGCACAATCATACCTGCTGAAAACGAAGCCCAGCCTATACCCGCAATGCATGCGCTAAAAGGAACCCCCGACAATAAAATTCCCGCAACTCGAGCTGCCTTTGAGCTCCCGGTAAAAAGTCTGTTTTTCTTTATTGTTGAATACTGTCCCTTTAGCTGCTCGCTTGCTGTTTTATAATATTCATAGAAATCTTTTGGAAATTCATCAATGCTGACTTCATTGCCTTGGCTGAATATACCGTCAAACAGAGTTTTTTCAAAGGATTTTGCCTCAAGAAGAATGTTTGCAAAGCTATCTTCATCTACGGCTTTTATCTCTTTTACGAGGTAAACATTTTTTTCCTTCTTGCCCATGAAGCCTTTAATCCCAGTTGCTTTTTCTTCTCTCTCTTCTATTCTCAGCCAACCCTTTTCAGCAAAATAAAATATCATGGAAATAATATCGTTTTTATCTACTACTCCGTCAATAACATAACCCATCTCGGCAGGGTTGAGGTTTTCCGGCGGATAGAATTCAACCGTCCTTACAAGAGGTTTATCGCGCCCAAATGCCATAAATAACAGCAATGCAATTATAGCTGCGATAATAGCAGCGCCATAAGCGGCAGGAATGGCCCAATCAAAATTAGCCGCTCCCTCAAAATATCCCTCAGGCAGCGTTACTAAAACTGTGACACCCTCGCCCTGCGCCAGATTTTCAAACGAGGCTGTTATTTCGTTGTTTTGAACCGTAAAATTCTCATAATCACCGGCAACACCAGCTTCCCCCATATACATCCATGCATCCGCACTGTTGAAATCCTTCGGCATTTGAACTGTGATATTTGAAGCCCCTATCGCTGTTTGCCAGCCATGAGGCAATACATTTGCAAACAAAATATCCATGTCCTCAAATGAATCCTCATATAAGGTGCATTTATAGCTAATCGTGTAATTTTTTATACCGGTAAACGTTTCATGTCCACTCCCGATTTTAATGACAGCATTTCCATTTTCCTGGTAAATCTCGACACCTTGACCGTCCTCCACCTTTACATCGGTAACCTTCATGTTAAAGCGTATTTCTTCCGCTTGGCCGCCCTTTTCTATATAAGAGTCACCTGAAAGTGGAATATATCTATAGATGCCATGCATAGGCTCGTTGGCATTTATTTGTATGTTTTCCGTAACCCGAATGGTCGCATCTTCCTCAACCGAAAATGTAACATCAAAGCGATTTGTATCAAATTGCGTGTACGCAAAGCTCGGAACTGACGAGAATAAAATAATTGTAGCCGCTATGATAAAAGCCGGAAAGCGTTTTAACGCCCCGGCAGTTATTCCTTCTCTAAAATTTAACTTTGACATTTTGTCTTTCCTCCGGAGAATCAACTTCGTACATAGGCTTTCTTACGAATTTAAATAATCCTGCTATAATATTGTTCGGGAACACTTCCGTTCTCGTGTTGTAGTCTCTTGTTACCGCATTATAGTATTTTCTGGAATTTGCAATGTCTTCTTCTACAGCGCGAAGCTGATTTTGCAAGTCAATAAAGTTTGTATTCGCTTTCAAATCCGGATATGCCTCAGCAATTGCAAAGAGGGATTTTAGTGTGCCCGTCAGCAGGTTATCTCCTTCTATACGCCCCTCCGCAGTTGTTGCGCTTTGAGCCATATTTCTAGCTTGAACAACACTTTCAAATGTAGATGATTCATGCTTTGCATATCCCTTTACCGTCTCCACGAGGTTTGGTATTAAATCATACCTCTTCTTCATGTAGACATCCATGGTAGAGAAAGCTTCTTCAACCATGTTTCTAAGCTTTACAAAGCCGTTGTACGCACTTATTACCCAGATACCTAAAATAGCTACGACAGCTAAGACAGCTATAATTATAATAATTTCCATCCCTTTACCTCCCAATTATTCCTTTATATTCCAATCAATAGGCTCAATGCCCTTCTCTATCAAAAGCTTATTCGTTTCCGAAAAATATTTGCCACCAAAAAAACCGTTATGCGCGGAAAGAGGACTTGGATGAGCGCCCGTCAGCACATAATGCTGCGGATTTGTTATGAGTGCTCGCTTTGATTTTGCATTCGCTCCCCAAAGTATAAACACAATGGGTCTCTCTCTCTCATTCAAAAGCTCTATCACTCTGTCAGTAAAACACTCCCAACCTCTGCCCTTATGGGAGTTCGCCTGCCCGTGTCTCACCGTCAATACAGTATTTAAGAGTAGTACTCCCTCGCTGGCCCAATCCCCGAGAAAACCGTGAGAGGGCATATCAGTGCCGATGTCGCTATTCATTTCCTTATATATATTGAGAAGCGAAGGAGGCTTTGAAATTCCCTTCTTTACAGAAAAGCACAAACCATGAGCTTCCCCTGGTCGATGGTAAGGATCTTGTCCCAATATAACGGCCTTTACGTCACTGTATGGAGTGTATTTGAAGGCGTTAAAAATATCATACATGTCCGGATAAACAATGCTTGTCCTATACTCCTTCACTAAAAACGCTCTGAGCTCTTTGTAGTAATCCTTATCAAATTCCTCTGCAAGGAGCGCATCCCAATCATTTCCGATATTGATCATTTCTGCACTTCCTTTGGCATTAATTCTTCAAGCTTTGAATCGGAGCAGGTATTCTGCCTCCCCTGTTTATCATTTTCGAAGGTGATACCATAGATATCTTCATAACCGGTCCGGTACCAAACAACCCACCAAATTCAAGCTCCTCGCCATCCTTCAGACCAATTGCCGGTATTACCCTAACCGCAGTAGTCTTAGAGTTAATCATACCTATTGCCGCTTCATCTGCAATAAGTGCAGAAATTACCTCCGCCGGGGTTTCGCCCGGTATAACTATCATGTCAAGCCCAACAGAGCAAACAGCCGTCATAGCCTCAAGCTTTTCTATAGAAAGCACGCCCTTACGCGCTGCATCTATCATTCCCGCATCCTCTGCAACCGGTATAAATGCACCTGATAATCCTCCGACATGTGAGGACGCCATCACACCGCCTTTTTTAACGGCATCGTTGAGCATAGCAAGCGCCGCAGTGGTTCCACAAGAGCCGCATGTATCAAGACCTATTTCTTCAAGTATATGTGCTACGGAATCTCCAACAGCCGGTGTTGGGGCAAGTGACAGATCTATAATACCAAAAGGAACTCCGAGTGCCTTTGAAGCGTCAGATCCAACTAATTGTCCCATCCTTGTTATCTTAAATGCTGTCTTCTTTATTAAATCAGCAACTTCGTCCATGCTTGCGTCGTCTGGTAGCTTTTGCAGTGCTGCACGCACAACACCTGGTCCCGAAACACCAACATGGATTACTGTATCGGGTTCTCCCGGACCGTGAAATGCTCCGGCCATGAATGGATTATCTTCAACTGCATTGCAAAATATAACGAGCTTTGCAGCACCCATGCATTGCTTGTCCTTTGTAAGCTCAGCTGTCTCTCTTACGACCTCACCCATAATCTTAACAGCGTCCATATTTATGCCCGCTCTTGTGCTGCCCACATTTACTGATGAGCATACAAAATTGGTCTCTGCCAGTGCTCTCGGAATTGCCTTTATCAGCTCTCTGTCTCCCGCCGAAAAGCCTTTCTGAACCAGTGCAGAAAATCCCCCGATGAAGTCTATCTTAACTGCCTTTGCCGCCTTGTCGAGCGCCTTTGCATATTTAACCGGATCGCCTCCCGATACAGCCAACAGCATCGCTATCGGAGTTACCGATATTCTCTTGTTGACGATAGGAATACCGTACCTTTTCTCTATATCCTGCCCTGTCTTGACAAGATCCTTTGCACAACGGCAAATCTTTTCATACACTTTTTCACACGATTTATCTATGTCTGTATCTGCGCAATCAAGCAGCGATATACCCATAGTAATCGTCCTTATATCAAGATTTTCATCCTGAATCATTGTTATCGTTTCCATTATGTCTTTCATATTAAGCATAACAAGATACCTCCTAAATTAAATTCTGTGCATAGAATCAAATATCTCTTCATGCATAACATGAATTGTCATCTCAGGAACAGATGCTGTAAGCTTTTGTCTCAGCTCATCGATATCACAACTCAAAGCAGAAATATCTATAATCATAATCATTGCAAAGTATTCTTGAAGGATGGATTGCGTAACCTCCATCACGTTGGCATTTACATTCGCACAGGTTGTTGCAACCTTTCCTAAAATGCCTACCATATCTTTCCCTATTACTGTCACTACTGCTCTCATTACCGGTAGTCCTCCTATATATGTTTTATTTAACTTAATTTAAAATTTTATCACAATATACTCGTTATCCGCAAGGGTTTGATTGATAATATATGAAATATTTAACGAAGCATAATTTTCAGCAAAATATCTCTTATTTTCCCCTTTATGGCCTATCATATTCGAAAAGCACGCTGAGTTTGATGCGAATGTAACATTAGAAATGTCTCCTTGAAGCTCATTCAGCTTCCCTTCCAAGGCTTCCCTTGCAATCCGCCCTTCTACCAGCTGACGAAAGGCCGGATGATAAGTACCTCTTAACGCGGCACCGCCCTCTTTATCTGTCATTATATCCGTACTCTTCAACCCTACTCGCAATATCTTGATTCCAGCCTCATGGAGCAGCTTATACATTTCAGCTGTTATCTCAACTGCTTCATCCTCATCGAGAGGCACGTAGCTGCCCTCTTTGTACATTTCCATAAGCTTTGTATTTCGAATTATTACCGTAGGATATAGCCTAGCGGACGAGGGTGCTAGCTTTACTGCTTTTTTTGACGATAAAATTGCTTTCTCCTTCGTGTCCGAAGGAAGCCCAATCATCAGCTGAATCCCAAGCTCAAAGCCCCATTCCTTTACAAGCTTGCAAGCTTGTACCGCTTGCCTGCTGTCATGACCTCTTTGCGACGCCGCAAGCACTTCATCGTCAAACGATTGTATCCCAAGCTCAATTATATCAGTGCCGTATTTTTTTAAATTATTTAATATGCGCTCGTCTATATAATCCGGCCTTGTTGACAAATGAATCTTATCTATTTTTCCTATGTCTTTATATTCCTTAGCTACCTTAAGGAATGCGGATTGCTCCTCAATCGGTATTCCTGTGAAGCTACCTCCGAAAAAGGCCACTTCAATGGTTTCCAGACCTCTTCCCTCAAGTGTAACCAGATATTCTTCTATCTTCTTACGAACATCCGGAGATGTCACGTCCTCGATCTGCGCAGTTATCTCCCTTTGATTACAAAAGACACAATCGTTCGGGCAGCCCCTGTGCGGGATAAATATTGGAATTATGGCGTGTTTTTTCATCGTGCTACGCCTTTCTTTCTATAATAGACCCTATATCTGTGAGCGGGTATTCTTTGAAATACACCGTCTCTAGCCCTGCATCTCCTATGAACTGGCATATCTTTTCAAAATCGCTGTGTTCTTCCAAATTGCCGTTAAAAATTATGCTTTGTCCCACTCTTCCACACGCTCCACCTATAAATCCCTCTGGAAATCCCGGCAACAACACCTGTGACTCCGACACCAGCAATACGTTAAGCTCAGGTGCGGCAGCTGCAATAGAGTTTGCAATACCTCGATCAGATGTTATCATTCGGCTTTCGTCAATAGCGGCTACATTGCACTTGGTGTATCCTTGCTTAACGTGTATTTTTTTTAAACCCGCAACGACCTTGAGTAGACTCTTGTCTGTATACTTTAAATTGTGTATGAAATAGTCGCCTATAACTACCGCATTGTACCTAATATTTCCCGGGTAATCACATTCAAGCATACTTCTTTCCCCTTCATATACGAATGCTTCGGGATCTGTACCTAGCTTACACATATATATGTCGGGGTGCTTCGATATCGCAGGATATACTTGCCGAGGATTTCCCGGCTCAACAAAAGTAACGCTATGGCCTATGTCTTTCAAGTATTCAATTAGTTTTTCTCCGGCGTTCTCCGAAATAAATATCTCACTCATTTCAATCCCCTTATTTTATAAACAAACATAGCAATATTGGGAAAAATACGGCCGGAACATAGTTCATGACCTTAAAATTCGTCACCCCCATCAGATTGAATCCGAGGGCCATTATCAACAATGAACCTACACAATTTATCTCACTGACAACATAATCGGATAGATATGGTGCGGCCACCGATGCCAATAAGAAAAAGGTTCCTTGGTATAATATTACGCATATACCGGCAGCGGCTATGCCTATTCCCATGCTTGATGCAAATATCAATGCGAATATTCCGTCCATAATGCTCTTTGTGATAAGAAGCTCCAGGCTACCGGTCAGCCCTGCGTCTAAAGGTGCTATAATAGCAAAGGCTCCAACACAAAATATTATTGTACCGCTTACGAAGCCTGAGGCAAAATCGCCACCTTCTCCTGCCTTGCTTATTTTTTTGCCAATTTTTTCACTGAGCTTGTTAAATTTTCCATCTAAATCCGCGCCAGTACCTATGAGAGTTCCAAGAGCCAAGGAAATTATTGTAATAATAATATTTGTGCCTTCCAGAATCCCGGAAATTCCTATGTAAAGGACGATTAATGAGAAGGCTTTTATAAGCGAGTCACTTAATCTTTCACTCATTGCCTTTTTGAAAACAAACCCTGCAAGACCTCCTATAATTATGGTCCCGCCGTTAAGTAAAACTCCCAACATCGATGCGCTTCCTCCGCGGTATATTATTTTTATTTTCGAATTATTCATTATATCACAAAACGGCGGCTTACGCCACTTTGAAAGAATCTTGTTATATATTCCTGCAAATTGCAAGTTTAATTGCCCACCATAATTTACCAATTACATTAAGCTGCTTTATATACTTCATTAGCTGTTTTATATTTAAACAACCGTCTAGGATAATTGTTCATCCAATTTTCAATTCGTT
>JAQWFH010000004.1 GCA_028704515.1 Eubacteriales bacterium | reverse complement strand
ACTCACAAAGTGTGTTGGCGTTGCAGCAATTCTGATAGAGGTCACCTGTCGCTCTATTGCCGAAACAACTCATATGTTTCCCTCCTTTTTTGGATCCATAATATTTCTTAAATAATATATGAAAAAGATTGACGAGTTGTTACAAATTTGAAATATGGCAATAATCTTATTGATATGGAAAAGGACGGAAAAGTTTGTTATAATGTTTTGATACATAAAAAAACAAGATAAAATCCGGAGAAAATAAGAATGAAAAATGAATCTTTCAAGAAAAATGCAAAAAATAAAAAGCTCAAACACACTGTCAGAGGAAAAGTGAACAAGGAAAACGGGGATAGGATGAGTGAGGCCGAAATAAAAAAGCTAGCACTTATACAATTTTTAATTTTGGCGTTTCTTTTTTTTGCTGTAATACTAATCATGGCGATTGTGTCGATTTTTTTCGGAAAAACTGCGGGAACGGTAGCGCTAATTCTTATTGCGGGGCTTATAAGCGTTTATCTTTTTAAAGGGGAGATAAAAGAAAGACTGCAAAAAAAATAATTACAGACTTAGGAAGAGAGGTTTATCAATGAAAAACTTACAGGGGAAAAGGAAAATCGCACTTTTACTGGTTGCGGTGATGGCGTTCTGCTCATTTACCGGATTTACTTACTTTAATGGGCTGGGAACGGCTTACTATGAGGCAGAAAATGAAATTTTTGAAAATGTACAATTCGGCGAGCTTATTACTGCACATAGCGTGAACGGCATAGAACGCGCATACTATGTAAATGGAAATACGAGCAACGGTGAAATTATACCTATAGTATATAACGGAGAAGTTCGTGGAACATATACTCTCGCATCTATGATAAAATATGCCGAGCAGCAAGGGTATAAGGTAATTGCGGGAATTAACGGAGATGTTTTTGACACAGGCAGCGGAGTAACAAAGGGCATGACAATGCACCAGGGCAATATAGTGACATCCGGATATGCTCCGGATAGAGTTGTGGCATTTAATGAACAGGGCAACGCGTCTGTAGTACCGGTAACCTTGTCATACACCCTTTCCGGTACTGTAGGATATATGAAACCCATTATTCCTGAATCGATCCCGGAAGGGGAGCAAGAGAACACCGAAAACGTTACTGCACCGGATACGGATAGCGAAACAGACATTGAACAAGATGTAAAAGAAGAATTTGAATATGTAACAGAGGATTTTACAAGGAACATAGATTTTTTCAATGTACCCTTCGGTGCTGCCAATGGGCTGCACTTATTCAATAGACATTATTCAACGAGCACAAAGACATCGGGACAAAATGTTGAGGTATTGATAGAAACCTCGGATACTCAATTACAAGTTAACAAAACTATTAAGGGAATAGTTAAAAGCGTAAGCCCTAGCACATCAAATACCGTGCTAAGTGATAATACCCTCGTACTATCAACGGTTGCAGGGTCTGCATCCTATAATACACTTTCATCACTAGCCATAGGAAGCGAGGTGGAGATTTCCGTTAACGATACAGCAAGCGGTGCGCTTTCAGATGCAAAAGAATGCATTGGAATTTACTATTCAATCGTAGAAAATGGAAAGAATGTAACTGCTGGAACCAATTTAAACCCTCGTACCGCATTGGGGATTAAATCAGACGGTAGTGTAATGCTGTTTGAGGTAGACGGAAGAAAAGCATCGGTTTCAAAGGGCGTTAATCTTTACGATCTCGGCAACACTATGATTAGCCTAGGTTGTCAATACGCTGTTAACTTAGATGGCGGGGGATCAAGTGTTATTTATGCAAGGGAGCCCGGAAAAGATTCTACAGCAACACTAAAAAGCTCACCGTCACAGAGCTCGGAAAGAAAAGTCGCAAATGCAATTCTTTTTGTTTATAAGGGGTCGGGATTGAACGCAGTAGAAAATTTAAATCTTTACCCAAACCTGACGCTTTTGATGCCGGGTGCCTCGGCACAGATATCTGCTTTTGCTTCAAATGATAAATATGAAAAGGTGTCTTTGAATAAAAGCGTTTCATACAGCGTGGATTCAAAATATGGAGCAATTAACTCGGACGGTTTGTTTACAGCATCTGAAAATGCTGAGGGAAGAGCAAGAATAACAGGAAATGCAGCAGGGGCTCAAGGCTATACAGATGTAGAAATAACGAAAGATATAAATATCATGCCTTCGACTACAAAGATTATTACAGATCCAGGGAAGCAATCGGATATTAATATTACTGCTACTGTAGGTACAGCAGGCGTTTCAATACCTGTAAAATCAAAGGATAGCTTATTTGAATGGAGCTGTGATAGCAATATAGGCACGATTGATAAAGAGGGTTTATTTACAGCCGCTTCAGAAACATCTGCACAAACCGGAAATATATACGTATCTTACGGCAACAAAAAAGCTACGATAGCTGTTCAGGTAGGAGCTAATATTATTGTGTTTGACGATACAAAAGATTATTGGGCGAAGCAATTCATAGGCGTGCTTGCCGGTTTAAAAATAATCGACGGCATGGGAGATAATCTATTCGCACCATATGATTCACTCACGAGAGCTCAATTCGTAGCAATGCTTGCAAAGATGACCGATGATTTTGGAAAAACTGCAGTAAATGATGCGGGATTTACAGATGTACCGGAATATGAATGGTATTACACATACGTCAATTGGGCTGCGACAAACGGTATTGTAAGCGGCATGGGAGAAGGCAAATTTGCACCGGATGCTCAAATTACGCGCGAGCAAATGGCGGTGATGCTTTGCAATTACGCAGCATCGATAGGTTTATCTCTTCCACAGGATACTGAAGGTGTGAACTTTACCGATTATGCATCTATAAGCTCTTGGTCTTTGGACTACGTTATGACCTCGGTAGGGGCCGGAATTTTAAACGGTTTTGATACGGGGGACTTTATGCCGCAGGGAACGGCAAAAAGAGGAGAGGCAGCAAAAGTAATATACAAACTATGTGAAATAAAAGGAATGATTAAATGATAAAAATTAAAGAACTTGACTGCGGGATACGCCTTGCAACAGAAAAAATACCTCACGTTCAATCCGTTTCTTTGGGTATATGGACGAAGGTTGGTTCTAGAGATGAGAGCACAAATAATTCAGGCATTTCGCATCTGATTGAGCACATGATGTTTAAAGGTACGGAAAAAAGAACTGCAAAGCAAATTGCGGAGGATACAGATAGGATTGCTGGGCAAATGAATGCGTTTACCGGCAAGGAAGCGACCTGCTATTATATAAAGACTCTGTCGACAAATGTCGAAAAGGCTTTGGAGATACTTCTTGATATGTTTCTCAGCTCGAAGTTTGATAAAGAAGAGCTGAAAAAAGAGAAAAAGGTTATCTGCGAAGAAATGAAAATGATTGAAGATTCTCCTGATGACTACGTGCACGACGTTATATGTGAAATGGTATTCAAAGGCAATCCTCTGTCAAAATCCATAATAGGTACACCGGCATCATTAAACAGAATTTCCAGAAATACAATAATGAAATATATAGATGAGGAGTATACAAGAGACAGCATAATTGTTGCTATCGCTGGCAATTTTGACGAAGAAAAAATATGCGATATGCTGGAGGACAAATTTTCCGGCTTAAGCCCGGGCAAGGAGAAGAAGATTTATGAAGAAGTTCCTCATTCTCAGATATTCAAGGTGAAAATCAAGGATACGGAGCAAGCGCATCTATGCATGGGCACCAGAGGTATAAACGCTTCCGACGAAAGATATTATGCGCTATCTATATTAAATAATATCCTGGGAAGCTCAATGAGCTCAAGGTTATTTCAGAGCATAAGAGAGGAGAAGGGCCTTGCATATTCTGTATATTCGATGTCGAGCTCATTCTCTGATATGGGATACTTCAATATATATGCAGGCGTATCTCATGATAAACTCGCAGAAGCAATACATGCCATAAAACAAGAGCTGATAAAAATGGGTGAAAAAGGCGTAACGGAAGATGAGTTTAAGGCAGCCAAAGAACAAATAAAAGGAAGCTATATATTCTCGCAGGAAAATGTTAGCGGCAGAATGTTTTCAATAGGGAGAAATCTGACAATTTTAGGTCGCACCTATACCCTGGATGAAGTGATACAAAGAATAGATAACGTCACTATGTACGATATAAGCAACGTTATACCTATTATTTCAGATATAACAAAGTACAGCGCAGCCACCGTAACAAATAAAAAATTCGCATTAAAGAAATACATGGAGTTATAAATGGAAATAAAAATCATAAGCGAGAGCAGGATTCTTCCGGAATATGAAACTTTAGGAGCAGCCGGAATGGATATCAGAGCATTTTTAAATGAGCCCGTAATTCTTATGCCTAACCGAAGAGCCCTTATTCCGACGGGGCTCAGAATTGACTTACCAAGGGGTTTTGAGGCTCAAATAAGAGCTAGGTCGGGTCTTGCGATAAAAAGCGGCATAGGGCTCGTTAACGGCGTAGGAACGATAGATTGTGATTACAGGGGAGAGATAAAAATCCCACTGATAAATTGGGGAGAAGAACCATATACAGTCAATAACGGCGACCGAATAGCGCAAATAGTAATATCTTCATATGAGAGGATCACATGGTCGCCACAGGAAAATTTAACAAAAACTGCAAGAGGTGAAGGCGGTTTTGGCCATACAGGCAAGTAACCCGTAAATAATCTGTCGCATATACTTAATTGAGGTGGTATATGATGACAGATTTTTTATTGGTGAATAAAATTGCTCAACTTATTCACGAGAATCAAAAACAGCGACTATTGTACAAAAAAGGCATCTGTTTAAACGGAAATTTTTATTCGCATATGTCGCTTCCGGATATAACGTCAGCATCTTTTTTAGCAGAAAGACAAAAAATGACGCCGGTTAAAATGAGATTTTCCAAAGTTTTTGGGAGAGACGGAGCGGGTGATACCGCTAGAGATATAATAGGTGTTTTCGTCGAACTGGATACAGATGAGGGCAAGCTTGATTTACTCTTCCATAATGTAGAATTGGATGAAAATATAAGAAACCCGGAGGCAGTATTAGCATTGATAGAGGCTTTTTCCGAAAAAGAGAAGTGTAGGGTAAGGGAAGACGCTGTTTTATGGAAGCTTGCAGCAAAAAACCCTGATTTTCTTGATTTTTTGCTTAGATATTTTTCGTGTCAATGCACAGTAAAGAGCTTTAGAGGCATTGAAGGAAAAGGATTGAATGAATATTATTTTGTAAACGGTAAAGGAGAGAAGCGAAGAGCGCATTTTGAGCTTATTCCCGAGACAAAAGGCGGAGATATAACGAGGCGGGAAGCTGAATTCCTTGCCGGCTATGATTGTGATGCGGCAATGCGTGACATGAAGGAAGCAGCGGAAAGGAATAACATTCCAAAATTCAATTTATTTGCAGTTTTGGATGATGAATACAGAAAAATATTTCTCGGAAGCATAGTACTTAACGAGCTTAAAGAGTATGACGATGAGCTCTTGAAGTTTTCACCCGTATACGTACCAGACGGTATAGTACTCTCTGATACACCGCTTGACACATTCACTGCATTTGCGTTCAGCGAAGGAGCAAGGTTGAGGGGAGGTGCCTTTAATTGAGGGAGACATTCGGTGAATTTTTTGAAAAAATGAATATGACAGAAAAAGATGAACTTGTTGAGAATATAATAGATTCCTTACTTTTTCTTCCTGAGGACGTTCAAATGGCGGCAATGGTGGCACTCGAAGAAAAGTATCCCGGCATTGGGGAAATAGCAAAAAGGTCGCTTACCGTGTAGTATTTTGAAAGAGCAAAAATCAAAATTTTTCTTGTATTTATTTTACCTTGGTTTATAATGTATGTGGTGCAATATCAATTAAACTTGCAACAAGGCAGAAAAAGGGAGAAAAATATGATGGCAAGCAAAACCAAAAGAAAAGAAGATGTATTTTTTGAAATGTTCGTAGAGCAAATGGAAAAGGTGCAGCATGCAAGCTCTGAATTTTCATCTCTGGTAAATGATTATACAAACGTGAACGAAAAAGTGCGAATAATGAAAAACATTGAAAGTGATTGCGATTCCACTGTTCATAATATTCTTGCTCAGCTAAACGGTTGTTTTGTGACACCTTTTGACAGAGAGGACATATATGCTATAACAAGAAGAATTGATTGCATTGTAGATTCTCTGGAAGAGGTTTCTAACAGATTCATAGTCTTTGGAGTACACGATATAAGGTCAGAAGCGCTTGCCATGGCAGAATTGATAGACCAAGCGGTGAACTCGCTTAAAATATTATTCGACAACCTCAAGTATATAAATAGACCTCTTCGCATTATGGAGCAGGTAATTGAGGTAAACCGGATAGAAAATGAAGGAGATCTTCTATATAGAGAGGCTCTTACAAATTTATTCAATGTAGAAACGGACCCAATCGAAGTAATAAAATGGAAACATTTATTTGAGCAGATGGAAGGAGCACTCGACGCCTGCGAGGACGTGGCGAACATAATTGAGGGAGTGGTTATGAAATATGCTTAGTGGAATTCTTGTTGCAGTAATAATCGTAGCCCTTATTTTTGAATTTATCAATGGATTTCATGATACAGCAAACGCAATAGCTACTTCAGTATATACAAAGGCTCTAACTGCAAAGAATGCCATACTTTTAGCAGCTGTAATGAATTTCTTGGGTGCACTTGTAAGCGAAAGAGTTGCGATGACGATTTCAAAGGGAATCGTAAGCATCGAATTAGAACAATATGTAATACTTGCGGCGCTTTTGGCCGCAATAATATGGAACCTTATTACTTGGTGGAAGGGAATTCCGTCAAGCTCATCCCATGCTCTGATAGGGGGACTTATAGGTGCCACTATTGTCTACGGTATGTCGCTAGAAAACATTATATGGAGCGGGGTTATGAGCAAGGTTGTAATACCGCTCTTTACATCACCGATTTTAGGCTTTTGCCTCGGATTTATTTGCCTAAAGGGCATATTCAAGCTTTTTGCAAATTGGTCCCAAAACAAGGTAAACAAAGTATTTCTTAAGCTTCAGCTTGTTTCGGCGGCTTTTGTCGCATTTTCTCATGGTAATAACGATGCACAAAAGACTATGGGAATTATCACGCTTGCACTAATAACAGGTGGTGCGCTTGAGTCCACAAGCGGAGTCCCCCTTTGGGTAAAGGCAGCATGTGCGACAGTAATGGCTCTTGGGACTTCAATAGGCGGTTGGAAAATAATGAAAACCATGGGCAGAGGCGTTACAAAACTAGAGCCAGCCTCGGGCTTTGCCGCTCAAACTGCATCGGCGATATCCATAGAAATGATGACGTTTTTGGGAGCACCGGTCAGTACGACGCAGATAATAACCACATCAATTATGGGAGTAGGTACCGCCAAAAGAGCGTCGGCCGTAAAATGGGTAATTGCAAGAGAAATAGTCAAGGCTTGGATTGTTACCTTGCCGATAACGATGTTATTGGGAGGCGCGTTAGTATACATAATGCAAGCATTTATATAGTTAAGAAGGACAACCTATTATGTTCAGAGAAGATATTGAAAACAGAGAATATAAGGTCCTAGGTAAATATGCAACGAAAGCGAAGGAAACCAAAGGCAGAAGTGTTTACGAGACACCTTGTTCTATAAGGACAGAATTCCAACGCGATAGGGACAGAATTGTACATTCAAAGGCGTTTCGCAGGTTGATGCACAAAACCCAGGTATTTTTAGCCCCGGAAAAGGATCATTTCAGGACAAGGCTGACTCACACTATTGAGGTGTCCCAAATTGCCCGAACAATTGCTAGGGCATTGTCCCTCAACGAAGACTTAACGGAAGCGATAGCTATGGGACATGATATAGGGCACACGCCTTTCGGTCATAACGGGGAAACATTCTTAAATGAAATACATCCGGGTGGATTTAAGCATAACGAACAGAGCTTGCGAGTCGTTCAAATCCTTGAAAGCAAGAACGGAAAAAGGGGTATGAACTTAACGGCAGAGGTTTGCGACGGTATACTAAACCATACGGGTAAAGTAAAGCCGATGACCCTTGAAGGTCAAATTGTGAAAATAAGCGACAGGATTGCATATATAAACCATGATATTGACGATGCAATCAGGAGCAGTGTGATAACGCTTGACGACTTGCCGAGAGAATGTATAGAAGGCTTGGGTAAAACTCACGGACAAAGAATAGATACATTGGTAAAAGATATTATAAAAAACAGCTTTGAAAAGCCTGAAATATCAATGAGTGAAGAGAACCTTTGTCTAATGAACTGCCTCAGAAATTTTATGTTTGGGAATGTCTATCACAACAGCAGGGTAAAAAAAGATGAGGATCTTGAAGAAATTAGAAATATGATTCAGTCACTTTATCAATACTTTTTCGATAATCCAAAGATGCTACCGCAGGAAATGCAAGAAATGATTAGTGAATTTGGAATTCCGGAGGTAGTAAAGGATTACATAGCGGGAATGACAGACAGATACGCAATAAATGCTTATAACGACTTGTTTAGGAAAACCGGGCGATAATAAAAAATTCGGCCGGTTTTATATTATCTTATTTGGCTGCATTATTTATTAAGAATAAAGGAAATTGGTTTTTTTGCAGAATATGACTATAAGAGCGTAATTTTTAGTTTAATTTAAGCGGTATTACATAGGAGATTATAATTTTGAGTGTGTTCTTTAATGACAGTACACTAAATGAAATAAAAAGCAGAGTCAATATAGTTGATATAATCGGACGAGTCATACATATAAAAAAGGCCGGAAGCAATTATAAGGGCGCCTGCCCATTTCACAATGAGAAGGATCCTTCTTTTGTTGTTTCTGAGCAGAAACAGATATTTACATGCTTTGGATGCGGTGCAACAGGGGATGCTATAGAATTCGTGCAACGATACTATAATCTTGATTTTCCGCAGGCAATAGAAAGAATTGCCAACGAATACGGAATAGAATTAAAAAGAAATGATGAGAATTATGAGAGAAAACAAATACTGTACGAAATAAACAGGGAGGCGGCACTTTTTTTATATAGGACTTTTAATGAAAGCGCAAATAAAGGTTATCAATACATGAAAGAAAGGGGTATCCGCCCGGAAGCTTTGAAAAAATTCGGTATCGGCTATGCCGATGAAAAATGGGACAGCCTATATATTTATATGAAAAATAAAGGCTATGACAAAAAGCTATTGCTAGAATTAGGTTTAATTTCTGAATCAAAGGGCAAGCACTACGATAAGTTTAGAAATCGAGTTATGTTTCCGATTATAAACACAAGAGGAAAAGTAATAGGGTTCGGGGGAAGAGCTATAGATAATGCAGAGCCTAAATATCTAAATTCTCCAGAAAATATCATATTTCATAAAAAAAATAATCTTTATGCCTTAAATTTGACTAAGCAGGATGTCGGTAAGGAAGATTACGCAATACTTGTCGAGGGCTACATGGATGTTATATCGCTGTGGCAGGCAGGCATCAAAAATGTATCGGCATCTCTTGGAACAGCCCTAACCGAAAATCAGGCGCGCCTTTTATCCAGGTATACGAAAAATATTATTCTATCTTATGATTCAGACGGTGCAGGACGTGCTGCAGCACTTCGCGGACTTGATATATTTCGCAATGAAGACTTGAATGCGAAGGTACTTCATGTAGATGACGGTAAGGATCCGGATGATTTCATAAAGAAGAATGGTAAAGAAGCTTTCTTGAAGCTGATAAATGAGGCACTTCCAGCGGTAGAATACAAAATAGAGGCTATAAAACAGAGGGTCGATGTTTATACTGAAGAGGGAAGGGTAAAGCTATTTAAGGAAATTGTGGGAATTTTGCGTGAATTAAGCCCAATTGAGGCGGATATATACATTAAGAAGATATCGAATGATACGAAGATTTCAGAAGGCGCTCTTAGAACGGAATTGGAAGGCGTGAGAAAAACCAAACCAATTGGAACAAAAATAGAGCAAGAAGCCCAAGATATTCAAAAAATTTCAAATCTTGAAAAGAACCTACTCAAGTTAATCATAACAAATCCGAAATATTATAGCAAGGTTGCTCCGTACGCCCATGTTTTTAAAAGTCGGGCTGGAAAAATATTTTTTATAGTTAGAGATTTATATAATAAGGGTATTAATATTGAGATTAAGAGTGTTGAGGAATATCTCGACGACAAAGAAATGAAAATAATCCAAGATATAGATAAAAATATCTTAATTGACGGCATGGAAGAACAAATATTTAACGACTGTGTAAAGGAGATTGAGATACTGGATTTAAAGAAGCGTGAAAAAGAGCTTAGCGATAAATTGGCGCTTACAAATGAAGAAGAAAATGCATCCCAAATCAAAGAAATTATGGAAGAAATTGTACAAATCCAACGAATAATAAGAGAACAGGAGGGGTCATAGTAATGAATTACGATGAAAACCAAGACAAGAAAAATGAATATATACAAGATCTTATAGTAAAGGCTAAAGCAAAGGGGAAAATAACGTTTAGAGAGGTTGCCGACAGCCTTGATTCATTGGATTTGGACAAGAATCAATTTGATGATATATATGATAATCTAACCGCAATGGGGATTCAAATTGTTTCCGAAACAGAACCGGATGATTTTGAGATACTGTCCCTAGAGGAGGAATTGTCCGAAGAGGATGAAAAAACTGTAACCGTAAAGAGTGATGCCCCTGAAGAAGCTGAAATTGACGTATCATTACCTAAGGGAATTACAGTAGATGACCCGGTAAGAATGTATCTAAAAGAGATAGGCAAAGTAGCTCTATTGACGGCCGAAGAAGAAATCGAGCTGGCAAGAAGAATGGAAGCGGGCGACGAAGAAGCTAAGCAGAGGCTTTGTGAAGCAAATTTGCGTCTTGTAGTGAGTATAGCAAAGAGATATGTCGGAAGGGGGATGCTGTTCCTCGACCTTATACAAGAAGGAAATTTAGGGCTTATTAAGGCTGTAGATAAATTTAATTACAGAAAAGGTTTCAAGTTTTCAACTTATGCGACATGGTGGATTCGCCAAGCGATCACACGTTCAATAGCAGATCAGGCCAGAACGATAAGGATACCAGTTCATATGGTAGAGACTATTAATAAATTAATAAGGATTTCAAGGCAGCTTTTACAGGAATACGGTCGTGAGCCTACCCCAGAAGAAATTGCACTTGAAATGGGAATTACTGAGGAAAAAGTAAGAGAAATACAGAAGATTGCTCAAGAACCGGTTTCGTTGGAGACCCCGATAGGGGAAGAAGAAGATTCTCATCTTGGAGATTTTATACCTGATGAGGATGTTCCGGCACCGGCGGAGGCGGCAGCGTTTTCAATGCTAAAGGAACAGCTTGTAGAGGTTTTAGATACACTTACGGAAAGAGAACAAAAGGTTTTGAAACTTCGTTTCGGACTTGAGGATGGAAGGGCAAGAACCTTGGAAGAAGTCGGAAAGACGTTCGATGTAACCAGGGAAAGAATTAGACAGATTGAGGCAAAGGCATTGAGGAAGCTGAGACATCCGTCAAGAAGTAAAAAATTGAAGGACTACTTGGAATAAACATATGGTAAACATGAGTGACAGATTGCTTATGATGGCACAAAATATTAAACAGGGAGAAACCATGGCTGATATAGGAACCGACCATGGTTTCTTAGCGTTGTATCTAGTTGAAAAAAACATATGCCCTAAAACCATTCTTGCAGATATAAGTAAAGGATCCTTAGATAAAGCCAGAAAGAATGTTGATGAATTCGTAGTACATATGGGTAACGAGAATCTTGAGGATAGATTTGAATTTAGGTTAGGAAACGGCATTGATATACTTGAGCCTGCCGAGGTGGATGTTGTATGTATTGCCGGAATGGGAGGCGCTTTGATTGCCGAGATTTTAAACTGCGATATAAGAAAATCAAAGAGTTTCAATAAGCTTATACTGCAGCCCCGTAACGGGCAGATAAAGCTAAGAAGATGGCTTTATGAGAATGATTTCAAAATAGAGAAGAATCTTCTTGCGGAAGAAGGTAAGTTCATATGCGAGGTTATAATCGCAGTCCCGGCAAGGGGCAATGAAACCGCAATTAAACAAAAGCCCGACGACTTCGAATGTGAATTCCCCGAGAATATGTTTGAACATAGCCCTAAGGAGGCAGAAGAATTTGCGGGGAGAAAGATAAAAGCTGATTTGATGATTTTGGAGAGCATAGGGCATAGGGATCCGGAGCGTTCAGAAAGGATTGCTTCACACGCACAATATCTTGAAAAGCTTTTAGAAAAAAGGAGGCAAAGATGATAAAAGAAACAAAGCTCATCTCCATTTTAAATGAAATTGCTCCACCGGAATTGGCGGAAGCTTGGGATAACTGCGGGTTTCAAATAAGAACAGGCAAGGAAGACTACTCTAAAATACTGATTTGTTTGGAGATAACAAATGCTATTATTGAGCAAGCAAAAAGCTTAGATGCCGACATTATAATTACGCATCACCCTCTTTTATTCTCTCCGATTAAAAATGTGGATAGTAGGAATGTTGTCGGTAATTACGTTATTGAGCTTATAAGGAACGATATTTCGGTATTTTCTCTTCACACAAATTTTGATAAGGCACAACAAGGAAACAATACATACATGGCGAAATTGTTGGATTTGCAGAATATAGAATTTATGCGTACCGGCAGCGGACCTTATGACTACATGGGATGCACAGGAGAATTTCGACAGGAAATAACGGTAAAAGATGTAATATCAAAGATTTGCTCGGCGCTCGAGATTAAAGAAAGCGATATAAGATGTGTAACAAATGATCATGGCCATATAAAAAAGATTGCGCTTTGTACTGGAGCAGGGGCCGAATTCATTGATATAATGCCGCAGCTGGGCTGCAGTCTTTATATAACGGGCGATGTTAAATATCACGATGCACAAAAGGCAAAAGAGCTTAGCATTTCGCTGATAGACGCAGGTCATTATGGTACGGAGGCAATATTCGTTGACAATTTATGCGAGCAACTAAAAATGAGGATTGGTACTGAGACCCGGATAATCGCTTCAAAGCTTAACATCAACCCATTTTCTAATATAAACCAAAGGTCGTAAAGTTGACTTGACAGCATCTTTTTGTTATAATGGTAATGTTGTTCATAAATATTTTTGGGTACTCAGACAGTCGCGTGCGAGAGCATGAGGAAAGTCCGGGCTCCATAGGGCAAGGGTGCCGGATAACGTCCGGCGTAGGTAACTATAGGGAAAGTGCAACAGAAACATTCCGCCGAAACAGTTAGGCTGTGGTAAGGTTGAAATGGTGAGGTAAGAGCTCACCGGCGGTATGGTAACATGCCGGCCGTGTAAACCCCACCCGGAGCAAGACCAAGAGAGGGCACAAAAGGCGGCTGCCCGTCGCTGCCCGAGAGGTAGGTCGCATGAGCACATCAGCAATGGTGTGCCAAGATAGATGATTGTCAGATACAGAACCCGGCTTATAGAGTACCCAAATATTTTATATGGAAATAAATTACATTTAAGCCGAAAAGGAAACAGAACCGGTCGGATGACTGCTTGCCTGCATGTCTTGACCGGCTATTTTTGATAAGTAGTAATCATTTCTTGTTATAAATGATTTTAGACATTTTACTATTGAAATGTTTTTTTATTAATTTCAAGGGAATATATAATGTATGCATATCATTCTCTTACGTGTAAATTTCGTGCGAAGTATTTTAGATAATTATGCTTGTTATCTTCTATAAAAACGATATAAACAATCTTTTATATAGAACAAATTAAGCTGACGCTGACGAGCAAAGGATATAATACAATTTTTTTGATGGAGGTTATATGAGACTTGGTATTGATGTCGGATCCACGACTGTAAAGCTTGTATTGCTGAGTGATGAAGATAAAATTGAATACGGTAAATATGAAAGACATATGTCAAATGTTTTCCTGAAGGTTGAGGAAATGCTGGAAGATCTAGGCGTATGGATGGATTCAAAGGATATGGGAGATAACCCGATTCACGTTACTATAACGGGTTCGGGTGGACTTGCGTTGTCAAAAATACTAGGTATACCATTTGAACAAGAGGTCATCGCGTGTAGTCATGCGGTTGAAAAGATTATACCAGAAACAGACGTTGCTATAGAGCTGGGTGGAGAAGATGCGAAAATTACTTTTTATGACTCTAATATTGAACAGAGAATGAACGGAACCTGTGCCGGAGGTACAGGCGCATTCATAGATCAGATGGCAGTTCTTTTGAACACTGATGCTAAAGGGCTCAACGAGGCCGCCAAAAGTTACAGTATAATTTATCCTATAGCTGCAAGATGTGGCGTATTTGCGAAGACAGACGTACAACCCCTTATAAACGAAGGTGCCTCTATGGAGAACTTGTCGGCATCGATATTTCAGGCTGTCGTAAATCAAACGATTTCAGGGCTTGCATGCGGACGTGTTATAAAAGGAAATGTAGCATTCCTTGGAGGACCGTTATATTTCTTATCAGAGCTTAGAAAAAGGTTTGTAAAGACACTTAATCTTTCCGATGAACAAGCTATATTCCCGGAAAATCCGCAATATTTTGTTGCGATAGGTGCCGCCATGCTTTCTGAAAAACATGAGCCGAATAAAATTTCAGATATCATCGATAAGATAAAAAATTTGGATGAAATGCTTACACACGAATCAAAGCATTTGGAGCCCTTATTTAAGAATAAAGAGGAATATGAAGAATTCAGAAATCGACATGCAAAGGCTACCATAAGAAGGAAATCGATAGAAGAAGTAAGAGGTCCTGTTTATTTGGGCATCGACGCGGGCTCGACTACGACAAAAGCAGCCTTAACGGATAATGAGGGCAATCTTTTGTATTCTTTCTATAAGGGGAATGAAGGTAATCCTATAGAAACAACAATACAAATGCTCAGAGAGCTTTACACAAAGCTAAAAAAGGAAACCTACATAGCGAAAACGGTAGTAACGGGATACGGTGAAGCCTTGATTAAGGCAGCACTAAAAGCGGACGGCGGCGAAATAGAGACAATGGCGCACTATAAAGCTGCAGAATATTTCCTGCCTGGAGTTGACTTTATTCTTGATATAGGTGGGCAAGATATGAAGTGTATGCGTATAAAGAACGGTTCAATATACAACATTATGCTCAACGAAGCCTGCTCATCCGGCTGCGGTTCATTTATCGAAACATATGCAAAATCAGTTGAAATGGATGTTGCGGATTTCGCCAAAGAGGCCATATTTGCAAAAGCACCTGTAGACCTCGGTACTCGTTGCACGGTGTTTATGAACTCCAAGGTGAAGCAAGCGCAGAAGGAAGGCGCAACGATAGGAGATATTTCCGCGGGGCTTTCCTATTCTGTAATAAGGAATGCATTATACAAGGTAATAAAGCTTAGAAATCCTGAAGAAACAGGCGAAAAGGTCGTAGTGCAGGGCGGAACGTTTTTAAATGAGTCCGTTTTGAGGAGCATTGAAAAAATAGTTGGAAAAGAGGTTATCAGACCCGATATTTCGGGAATAATGGGAGCCTACGGTGCCGCATTGATTGCGAGAAATACAGCGCATGAAGGGGCCAAGAGCACTATTTACAACACTCATCAATTGAATAGCTTTTCGGTTGAGAATAAGCATGCAAGGTGCGGTAAATGTGAGAACAACTGCCTGCTTACAATAAGTAAATTTAATGATGGATCGTCCTTTATCACAGGAAATCGTTGCGAAAAGGGAGAGGGCGTTGTAAACAGCGATAACAACGTTCCAAATCTTTTTGAATATAAATTTAAACGTTTATTTGGATATGAGCCTCTATCTGAAGAAGCTGCAACAAGGGGCGTTATCGGAATTCCTCGTGTATTAAACATGTATGAGAACTATCCGTTTTGGTTTAAATTCTTTACAGCGTTGGGATATAGGGTCGTTCTATCACCTCCGACAACAAAGGCTATGTATGAGAGCGGCATGGAAGCAATTTCTTCTGATACGGCCTGCTATCCTGCAAAGATTGTGCACGGTCATATCAAATGGCTAGTTAACGAAGGCATTAAACGAATATTTTATCCAAGCGTTAATTACGAAAGAATAGAAGATGAAACCTCACAGAACCATTATAATTGCCCGATTGTTGCTACTTACCCTGAAGTAATATGCAAAAATATGGATGATTTGTTTCAGGAAAACGATGTGACGTTCAATCATCCGTTCTTGCCGTACGACAACAGTAAAATCATGACAAAGAGACTTGTAAAGATATTTAAAAATGACGGCATATCTTATGAAGAAATAAAAGAAGCAGTAAAAGTCGGAAATGAAGAACTGGCAAAAATAACAGATGAGATACGTAAAAAAGGGGAAGAAGTACTTGAGCACGCTAAGGAAACCGGCAAAAAAGTAATTATACTTGCGGGAAGACCTTATCATCTGGACCCGGAAATAAATCACGGCATTGATACCCTTATTACATCTTACGGAATGGCTGTGGTTACAGAGGATTCAGTAGCACATCTCGGGAAGCTTCCGAGACCTATTCGTGTGCTAGATCAATGGGTATACCACTCCAGACTCTATAAGGCCGCTGATTTTTCAGGCACTCGCGACGATATCGAAATGATACAGCTCAATTCTTTCGGCTGTGGACTGGATGCGGTAACGACAGATCAAGTCGAGGAGATATTGGAGAACAATAATAAGCTTTACACTGTTTTAAAAATAGATGAAGGATCAAATCTTGGAGCTGCAAAAATAAGGGTGCGCTCACTCAGAGCGGCTATGTCGGAAAGAGAAAAAAATCAAATTCACGCTGACAAAACAATGATCCCTTATGAACGTGTATATTTTACAAAGAAAATGAAAAAGGATTATACACTGCTTATACCACAGATGTCTCCTATACATTTCCGATTCCTGGAGCCGGCTCTTCGTTATAGTGGATATAAAGTTAAAATGCTACCGTCTGTAGATAAAAATGCTGTTGAAGAAGGCTTGAGATATATTAATAATGATGCGTGCTATCCTACGATAGTAACATTGGGTCAGATAATATCCTCTTTGAAATCAGGCAAATTCGATCTAGACAAAACAGCTGTATTTATGTCGCAGACCGGAGGAGGCTGCAGAGCCTCAAATTACGTCTCTCTTCTCAGAAAGGCACTAAAGGATTTGGGAATGGAGCAGATTCCCGTTATTTCCGTAAACATGAGCGGGCTTGAAACGAATTCGGGATTTAAATTCACCCTTCCGATGATAAAAAGAGGGATTATGTCCTTGGTTTACGGGGATATGTTTATGAAGGTTCTTTACGCGGTGCGACCTTATGAGGTTGAAAAGGGCAGCGCAGATGCACTTTATGAAAAATGGGCAAAAAAGGCCGAAGAAAATATAATTGCAGGAGATTTAAAAACCTATAGAAAAAATCTGATGCAAATAGCAGAGGATTTTGATAAATTACCAATTTCCGATGAAAGAAAGCCAAAGGTCGGAATCGTCGGAGAAATACTTGTCAAGTATCATCCAAATGCAAACAACGACATTGTAGGGGTAATTGAAAACGAAGGCGGAGAAGCAATCGTTTCTGACCTCATTGACTTTTTCCTATATGGAATGTACAGCAAGGAATTTAACTATAAAAAGCTTGCAGGCAAATATAGCACAATGCTACTCAATAAGATTGCCATAAAGGTTGTTGAATATTTCAGAAAACCGTACAGAGACGCGATATCAAAAGCTCACAGATTCAGAAAACCTATGTATATTGAAGAAATAGCAGAGCATGCTCAAGATATAGTTTCTTTAGGCAATCAATACGGAGAGGGATGGCTCTTGACTGGAGAAATGGTGGAGCTTATAGACACCGGAGTTGAGAACATAGTTTGCCTTCAGCCTTTTGCATGTTTGCCAAATCACGTTACAGGCAAAGGTATGATGAAGGCGCTCAGAAAGAGGAATCCTATGTCAAATATAGCGGCAATAGACTACGATCCAGGAGCATCCGATGTAAATCAGCTGAACAGAATTAAGCTTATGATGGCAACGGCATATAAAAACCTTGAAAAAAAGAACAAAGCTATGTATAATGTAAAGTAAGAAAAAGAATTAATGTTATAGTTAGGAGGTGTCTCATGGGTAGGCACGGTACAATCGCAGGTCGTAAGGCGGCGCAAGACTCAAAGAGAGCTGCTGTCTTTACAAAATACGCAAGAGCGATAACGGTAGCAGCTAAATCCGGAGGGGATCCGGAGTATAATGCCGCTCTTAGAGTCGCAATTGAAAAAGCAAAAGGCATAAGTATGCCAAACGAAAATATCAATAGGGCTATAAAGAAAGGTACAGGCGAACTCGCCGGAGAAACATACGAGGAAATGAGTTTCGAAGGATACGGAGCAGCTGGAGTTGCGGTTATTGTAAATGCCCTTACAGATAATAAGAACAGGACAGCGTCAGCAGTAAGATCTACATTAGATAAATACGGTGGCAATCTGGGGACCCAAGGATGTGTTTCTTATATGTTTTCACAAAAAGGGGTCATATTTATAGAAAAAACAGAAGCGATAAGTGAAGATGCACTTATGGAAAAAGCACTTGAAGCAGGTGCAGAAGATATAGTTATCCACGATGATAGCTTTGAAATTCAAACGGAACCGGCTGAATATAACAGCGTCCACGGGGCTCTCACAGATGCTGGTTACATAATTGCCGAATCCGATATGGAATATCTACCATCGATGGAAGCATTTCCGTCAAACGAACAAGATATTAAAAATCTAAAAAAGATGATAGATGTTCTTGACGATAATGACGATGTTCAAAAAGTTTATACAAATTCCGGTATTGATCTTTATGAAGCATAATATATTTAAAAACATTATACAATATAAGCATATCCTGAGATGTGCGTTAAGGACTCATAAAAGAACCTACAATTTTTAATCGGGAATCCGAGTTTTTGTCAGCCTATGTCAAGCCCCATTATAGGGGAAGACAGAAGCGGAAACAGGGTACCCACCTATCTTGATGATAGGGCGTCTTTTATATCCTGACGGCATCATCGGGATTTTTTTATGAAAAATCAATGGAAATTATGGATAATAATAACGAAAGAGACATAATACAAAGAGCTATAGATGGAGATGAGTCTGCATTTGAGACTCTTGTCTTATCATGCGAAAAAAAAGCATATAACATCTCGTTTCGTTACTTAAGAAATGACGAGGATGCGCAGGATGCGGTGCAAGAGAGTTTCATTAAACTATATCGCCATCTGAAAACCTTCAATTTCAGCAGTAGATTCGATACTTGGTTTTACCGCATTGTAGTAAATGTATGCAAAGATATATTACGCAAGCGAAAAACCCAGCAAGAATTATACGATACCACAGAAAAAGCGCAGGATGACGAATTCAATCTCGATTTTAAGGACAGTGCGCTTAATCCCGAAGAGCATGTCATATCGGAGGAACGGCAGAACATCATTATGTACTGTATAGACAAGCTTGCGGATGAGCATAGAGAAGTCATAATTTTGAGAGATATAAACGGATTTACATATGAACAAATAACCGGTATTCTTTCTTGCTCAATGGGAACCGTGAAGTCCAGGATTTCAAGGGCGAGATTAAAGCTTCGGGAAATTTACATAAAAGAATCCCAAAAAGATAAAGATGGAACAAATTGAACGAAAGTATAGTCTAAATGATTAAGAAGACGAATGAAGGGAGGGAAATTTGCATGTGCAAAGAGATAAGAAATTACATATCCGAATATATTGATGGAGTTGCTTCTGATGAAATTAAATCAAAAGTAGAAATACATTTGTCTGGTTGCAAGGAATGCAAGCAATTATATGAAGAGCTTTTGTGCGTAACCTCAATTACGAAGGCAATCCCTCTGATGGAAATGCCGGAAGGGCTGGAAGAAAAAATCACTGCACGGATTTCGGAGATCAAAGCTGACGAGGCACAGGAATCTATCATATTAGCCCCTCGAAGAAAATTATACAAGCGCTTGGCTTCTTTAGCTGCGATATTTGTTGTTGGCATATTCACTATAACAATGTATAATAATATTGGTATTACAGACAGTGATATATATAAGGGTTCATCAAACTCCCCGCAAGATTTGCAAAAAAACCTAGAGCAACAGGATATCGAACAATTTGTTGCCGACACCGATAATAATAGCGTCGTACCAAGCTCTGCAAAACCTGCAGAAGCTTCAGTGAAGATGACATTAGAGGCGGAACATGCAGACGAAAATATTGGCAATGTGACAGAAGAAATTGCTTCAGACGCAAGCGAAAAGGGATATTTGCCAATGCCTGATAATCGTGTCATGGAGCTGGTCGGGTTCGGAGCAGCTTCGCGGCAGTCATGCAGGGGAATTCATAAGGAAACTGAAGATACATTCTATAACAAAATCGGTTCCGACGATGTGGAACAAGTACTGATGTATATGCGCTGTCTCGAAAAAGAGCTTGAGGGAAAAGAATTTCAAATAAAATCGAGTAAAAAAATAGGTGATGTGGTTTGGAGATTTGAAGTTATTATAGATTCCGAGCCAGTCAATTACTTGGGACAGGGCGGTGAAATATGGATAGAGACAATCGAAGAATCGTCATTATAGATGGGAATAGTTTGATAAACAGGGCGTATTATGCTATGCAACGCCCTATGTTGACAAAAGAAGGGCTGTACACGCAAGGCGTGTACGGTTTTCTTAATATGTTGACAAAAATAAAAAACGACTACGAGCCAGGATATATTGCTATTGCTTTTGACACAAAAGCACCTACGATGAGGCATTTGGAATACGAGGAATACAAAGCGGGAAGAAAAAAGATGCCTCCTGAGCTTGCAATGCAATTCCCGTTGTTGAAGGACATCCTTTCGGCAATGAATATAAAAATGATTGAAATGGATGGCTTTGAGGCTGACGATATAATCGGAACCATTGCTATAAAAGCCGAAGAGGAAGGGCTTGAACCCTTGATTATAACAGGGGACAAGGATGAATTGCAGCTTGCCACAGATAAGACAAAAGTAATTATAACGAAAAAGGGCGTATCGGAATTTGAAATCTACGATAGAGCTGCAATGCATGAAAAATACGGATTTTCACCGGAAGCCTTCATTGACTTTAAAGGGCTCATGGGAGACCAATCCGACAATATTCCGGGAATACCGGGCGTTGGAGAAAAGACCGCAACTAAGCTGCTTTTAGAATTTGGCAGTATAGAGAATATGCTTGAAAATGCGGATTCTATAAAGAATGAAAAGCTGAGGAATAAAATCAAGGAAAACGAGCTCATAGCACTCATGAGCAAGAGACTTGCAACAATAAATACAAAGGTCCCTATAGGCATAGACTTTGATGAATACACATTAGAGGAACCTGATTATGAAAAATTAATTCAGCTTTATGTTAAGCTTGAATTTAACAGTTTTCTTAAGAAGCTCAAGCGACCTGATGTTAGTACACAAGAATCCACATTGAAAACGTTCGAGCTGACGAAAAAAAGAACATCGATTACCGACTCGGCGAGCCTTAAGTATGCAGAAAACAAAATGAAAGATGCGGAATTTGTTTCGATAAAAATACTCACAGACAGCAATCACAGGCAAAAGCCCGAAGTTTATTGCTTTGGGATTTTGGTTGGAGATGAATACTTTTTTATAAACGGAGCAGAAGAAAAATTATTGGAGGAAGCTATTCTTTTCATCTCGGAAAATCAGCTTAAGATATGTGGGCACGGACTTTCAAATGAATATTTTATAATGCTGCAAATGCTGGGGAAAAATCATTCGTTGGGAAGCCGTTGCTTCAATACTCATTGCGATACACAAATCGCGGCATATATCCTCGACTCTTCAAGGAGCAATTATGAGCTCAAGACATTGATACTGGAGTATTTCAATATTGAATTATCGCAGAATGATTATGAAGATGAAGGCACTCAAATTGATTTATTCGGTGATGCCATTGCGCAGTATTCCGAGCAATGCCTTGTTCAATGTACAGCTGCCGCATTATTATCCAATAGTATAGAAGAAAACGTAGCCAAGGACGGTATGATTGATTTATACAAGGAAGTAGAATTGCCGCTTGTTGAAATTATGGCCTTCATGGAATACACCGGATTTGCGATCGATAAAGAGATATTGCTTGAGCAAGGAAAAAAGCTGTCGGAAAGCATTACTATAATTTCTAACGAAATATATGAACTTGCCGGAGAAAAATTCAATATCAACTCTCCTGCACAGCTAGGAAATATACTCTTTGAAAAGCTTGGACTCCCTTCGGGTAAAAAGACGAAAAGAGGCTACTCTACAAATGCTGATATTTTGGAAAGATTAAAAGACAAGCATCCGATTATAACTTTAATCTTAGAATACAGAACATTATCGAAGCTTAACGGCACGTATGTCGAAGGATTGCTTCCTATGATAGGAGAAGACGGAAGAATACATGCTCATTTCATGCAAACCGTAACAGCTACAGGGCGAATAAGCTGCACTGAGCCTAACTTACAAAATATTCCCATCAAACAAGAGCAGGGACGGCTTCTAAGAAAGGCATTTGTTACGGGTGAAGAGTATTCCGTTTTAATTGGTGCGGACTATTCACAAATTGAGCTGAGGGTTTTGGCTCATATGTCGGGCGATGAGAAATTAATAGAAGCATTTTCGCATGGAGACGATATACACCGAATTACAGCGGCCACGGTTTTTGATGCAAAGATTGAAGATGTTACTCCAGAGCAGAGAAGTGCCGCCAAAGCGGTAAATTTTGGCGTGATATACGGAATGAGTAGTTTTGGGCTATCTGGAGAAATAAAAGTAACCAGGAAGCAGGCACAGGAATATATAGATGGATATTTCCTAAGATATTCAAGCGTGAAGAAATTCATGGATAATCAAATTGACTTTTGCAAAAATAACGGCTATGTTAAAAGTATTCTTGAAAGACGCCGATACATCAAAGAAATAAATGCGTCGAACCATATGGTGCGTCGGGCAGGTGAGCGACTTGCAATGAATAGCCCTATCCAAGGGAGTGCTGCCGACATAATTAAGCTTGCGATGATAAAAATTTATAATGAACTGAAAAAGGAAAAGCTCAAATCAAGGCTTATACTTCAAGTGCATGATGAGCTGATAATAGAGGCTACAGCTGATGAAGAATTTCGGGTTGAGCAGCTGCTGAAGGAATGCATGGAAGAAGCGATACAGTTCAAAGTAAAGCTGACAGCAAGCCTTTCAAAAGGTGAAAACTGGTACGAATTAAAATAGGGCAGGTGTAGCGATATGAGGACCATTGGAATCACAGGAGGAATAGGAGCGGGTAAATCGACCGTATCAACATATATCGAAGGCAAGGGATATCGGATTATAGACGCAGATAAAATTGCGCGAGAAATAACAGAAAAGGGCAGTGATGTATTAATAAAGCTCGCTTTGGAATTTGGAGAAGATATACTCGATGAGTATGGCAATTTAAATAGAAAGAGGCTTGCGGATATCGCATTTTCAGATATAAATAAGCATAAAAAGCTAAATGAGATAATGCATGCAAGGATAATGGAAATAATATTTCAAAAGCAAAGCGCGTTTAAAAAAGCCGGAGAAAAAACAATCTTTCTAGATGTACCGCTTTTAATTGAAGCTGGTCTTGATGAAATCTGCGACTCAATATGGGTAATTTGTGCC
Source organism: Eubacteriales bacterium (assembly GCA_028704515.1). Lineage (GTDB taxonomy): Bacteria > Bacillota > Clostridia > Peptostreptococcales > Anaerovoracaceae > UBA1440. Next base: position 54,226 of record JAQWFH010000004.1, on the reverse strand, counting down.
CCTGAATGGTTAAAGATAGACAGAATCAAGAATCGTGATAATTCCAATGAGGATGATATAAAAAAAAGGATTGTTTTGCAGATGACAGATGAAAACAGGCTTTCATCATCAAATAAAACTATTAGAATTGACAATGACGGAGATATGGAGGGGCTTTGCCAAAAAATAGATGAACTTTTGGATAAATAGAAACAGGAAAATTTCGTTACCTATAATAATGATATTCGTATCTTCTTTACTTTTTACTTCATGTGGCGTTGCCTCAAAAGTAGAGGATTTTCTGATGGGAAGCGAAAAAGAATACAAATACGAAGATATTGTACATCTTCCGATGGATATGGTAAAGACATTGAATCCCGCCATTTCAAGTGATGAGGACACATATCATATAACAAAGCTTCTGTATGAAGGCTTATTCGTGCTAGACGATGCAATGATACCGCAAAATCAACTCGTTCAGTCATATAGATACTATAATGAAGGCACTTCTCTCAGCATTGATTTGCGTAGAGATATAGACTGGCATGATGGGAAAAAATTCACGGCCAAGGATGTGAAATTTTCGATAGATCTTTATAAGCAGCTTGCTAAATCTAACAAAGGGTTATATTCAGATTATGTCAAAGGAATTAAGTCCATAAAGATTGAAAGCGAATACAGTGTAACAGTCGATTACTACGAAAAAAATAATAACAATATAGTCAATCTTATATTCCCGATACTTCCAGAGCATCAATACAAAAATGTTGCCAACTTTATTTCAAAGGGGGGCTCGTCTAAATTTATTCCTGTAGGAACAGGTAAATATAAAGTAGATGAGTATAACAGGCTTTCATCCTTAACCTTAGTCTCGAATTCGGATTACTACGGAGAAAAACCGGGCAATACACTGATTTTCCACGTATTACCGAACAAGGAGGGCTCGGTTAAGCTTATGAAAACGGGAGACTTATCCCTAATATACAACAGTGCACCAGATAGAGATGCTCTTGTGTCGGATTCCGACATAGACAGAGTGAATTATCTATCAAATGAACCAGAAGTAATAGGATTTAACACGAGTAAGGCCCCTTTTACCGATAAAAGAGTGAGAAAGGCTATTGCATCTGCAACAGATTCCAAGACCATTTTGGAAAAAGCATATTACAACACAGGGATTTTAACCGATTCAATACTTTACCCAGGATATTTTGGCATTGAAGGCAAGGGAGAGGTATACTCTTATGATATGCAGGTAGCAAAGGATTATCTTAAAAAAGCTGGATATGAAGACAGAGACGACGATGGATATGTCGAAAACAAGGCTGATAATGAAATAGAATTAAAAATACTGATAAAGCAGGAAGACCCGTCGGCAAATCTTGCGGCCCCTATGCTAAAGGCTTCCTTGGAAAATTTAGGGATGACGGTAATTATAGATTCCCGTAAAACAGATGAATATTATTCTATGTTAACCTATGGTAACTATGATATATTTATAGGAGGGATAAGAATAAATGAGAGGTATGACCTAAGACCCCTTCTTCATTCATCCTATAGCAATGTAGCAAGATATAAAAATAACAGGGCCGATAAGTATTTAAACGCAATGAATGGAAGTATAGACAACGATCAAAAGAAGATAGCCGCTTTGGAGTTGAAAAAAATCCTTAAAGAAGACATTCCTTATTATTGTATGTTCTATAAAACCTATGGCATATTTTATACAGATATATTACAAGGTGAATTGACGCCAAATTACAATTATATTTATAGAGGCTGTGAAAATTGGAAATGCAGATATTAAAAAATATTGCAAAAAAATAAAAATGTCCTCTTTACAATAATATGGTTTTGTGCTAATATATTCATTGTGATAATTAATTGTGCGGCTGTGGCGGAATGGCAGACGCGCACGGTTGAGGGCCGTGTGGGTAACACCGTGCTGGTTCAAGTCCAGTCAGCCGCACCAATTATTTATTTTTTTTACCCAAAATATGTTATACTACACAAACAATGCTATTTTACGCCGGCGTGATGGAATTGGCAGACGTGCGGGATTCAAAATCCCGTGGTGGTAACACCGTGTGGGTTCGACCCCCACCGCCGGCACCATCTTTGTAAAAAGCATGCGCTAACGATTGAGGAGGAAATAGTATGTACGATATGTTAATTAGTTTATCCCCTTTGTTGATTTTAATAATATTCATGTATTTTTTCTTTTTAAAGCCACAGAAGAAGAGAGAAAAAGATACTCAGGAAATGAGGAAAAGCGCTCAGGTAGGCGATGAGATTATTACTATTGGCGGTATATGCGGCAAGATAGTGAGAACAAAGGAAGAAAGTATAATTATTCAGGTTGGTGCTGAAAAAGTCAAATTTGAGATTATGCGTTGGGCTATTTCAACAATAGTAAACAGAGACGCCATAGGCGATTTAAAGAAAAAGACAGATGAGCCTGTAGTCGACGAAAAAGCTGCACCAAAGAGCTCATTGCCAAAGAAAATGAAAAGAGCTGAAAAGGTGGACGAAGAGGCTAATCCGGTCGATGAAGAACCTAAACATGAGCCTACACAACCTTTAGCATAATAAAAAGACATATAGAATACAAAGAACATCTGCATACAGTTTAAGCGGATGTTCTTTTTTATTTACTTTGAAATATGATATATCAAAAAGGAGTATGGATTAATGTATGTTATTATTAAACTTTTAAAGAATTGTGCTCTCTCTTTATTGCTTTTCCTTATTTTAATATTGATTGCTGCGTCAATTTTGACATTTACTTCTATATCCTCGAGCTTCTCTCCGGTAATTTCAATTGTTATTCTAGCATTGAGCTGTATGGCAATGGGGCTTTTAGTGGGAAGCTTGTTTGGTAAGCGGGGCCTTTTGATAGGGATAGCGTCTGCATTTTTATTGGAAATTCTTGTGATCACAGCTATAATGATGATATTTTCAATAGAAATTTCAAGCTATGATTTTGGGATAAAACACATTTTCCCTATATTGGCAGGTGCGATCGGAGGAGTCATTGGAATAAGTTTAAAAAAATAGAACAAACCCTCAAAAAATACGATTGTTGCTATTGTTAAAGAGCCTCAAAAGTAGTACAATACTAGGATAGCATTATTTAAATAACAATAATTTGTATATTTTTACAAGAACAGAGGGTGGAACTTATATGAGTCACAATTCAAAAAAAGTACTGGCAGTAGGTTTAATTTTAATAATTATTGCGGGATGGTACGCAACGCTGTTTGGTATAGGGGGAGTTGCTCCTATTAAGGAACGAATGAAATTAGGTCTTGATATTAAAGGCGGAGTTTATGTCGTAATGGAAGCACAGACGGATGCCAAAGATAAAGAACTAAGAGATTTAATGGAGCAAACACAAGTCGTAATAGAAAATCGTGTAAATCAACTTGGAGTATCAGAGCCGGTTGTAACTATAGAAGGCACCAAAAAAATAAGGGTGGAAATGCCTGGTCTTGCAAATTCAAAGGAAGCAATTGATGCGATAGGCAAAACTGCTCAACTAAAATTTGCTTTATCTGACGGAACGGTTATTTTAGACGGATCACAAGTTAAGAGTGCTACTGCGGTAACGGATCAAGAGCATGGAGGCTATGCAATAGCGCTTGAATTCAACAGCCAGGGAGCTGATATATTTGCAGATGCAACAGCAAGAGCATCGCGTGGAGAAATTACATCAACGACGCCTGGAGTACTAAACAATGCGATAGCAATAATACTTGACGATGAAGTTATTTCAGCGCCTATTGTTACTGAAGCTATAACCGGGGGAAAATGTGAAATATCAAGCAGCAACATAGGCGGTTATCCACATACCGAAGCATCCCAAATGGCAGCGCTAATAAGAGGAGGAGCACTTCCGGTAGCACTTGAGGAAGTTAATTCGGGCGAACAGACCGCGAAAATAGGTGAAACGGCACTGAATGATAGCATTATAGCCGGAGCCATCGGGCTAGGCCTCATATTTGTTATTATGGTCGTAGCGTATAATATAATGGGTATAGCTGCAAATATTGCACTATTGCTTTATGTACTGCTTATACTTTGGCCGATGATTGCTATGGGGGCCGTTCTAACGCTGCCTGGCATAGCGGGTATCATTTTGTCCGTAGGAATGGCTGTAGATGCGAACGTCGTAATATTTTCAAGGATTAAGGAAGAAATTCACAATGGAAAGACATTGCGTGTAGCGGTTCAAACAGGATTTAAAAGAGCACTGAATACTGTACTCGATTCACAGCTCACTACTCTGATAGCAGCAGTTGTGCTTTATCAGGTAGGAACAAGCTCTGTAAAGGGATTTGCGATAACCCTCATAATCGGTATTCTTGCAAGCTTGGTGACGGCTACAGTCGTTACACAACTTTTCGTTGGGATTATGGCGGAAAGTAGGCTTGTGGGCAATAAAAGATATTTTGGTTTCAGATCTGACGGTACACCTACATTTATGTGGAAAAAGAATGTTGACTTCATGAAATTCAGGAAGATATACTATATTATTGCCGTTGTATTAATAACAGTAGGTTTGTTGATTGCAGGGATAGGCGGCATGAATTATGGTATCGACTTTACGGGCGGTACTATGATGCAACTTGATTTTAAGGAGAAAATCTCCGAACAGCAAATCAACGATGTACTTGAAGAGAACGGTGTAAATGATGCGGAAATAATCTTTGCATCGGATGATCAGAGCGAAGTTATCATAAGGACAACTGTAGCCCTTGAAAATAATGAAAGAGCAGACCTTATCAATAATATACAAAATAAAATTGGAAATGCGGAGGTCGCTGCAAGTGAATTATTCGGACCTTCCGTAGGTAAGGAGCTTCGCAGTAATGCGATATTGGCAATAATAATAGCCGCTATCGGAATGCTAATATATATAATAATAAGATTCGAATGGAAATTCGGAATTGCTTCAATTGCGGGCATTGCACATGATGTGTTGCTTGTCGTTGCTTTCTACGGAATATTCCAGGTCACTGTCAACAACCCATTCATTGCAGGTATACTCACGGTGGTAGGTTATTCTATAAATGATACGATCGTAGTATTTGATAGGATAAGAGAGAATCTTGGGCTTATGCCTAAGGCGAAAACGGAAGAACTGGTCAACAAAAGTATCAATCAGACCCTTGTAAGATCACTCATGACATCTATAACAACGTTGATAGTAATGATTCCGCTGTTCTTAATGACCGGATCAGCAATCAGGAGTTTTGTAATACCCCTGATGATTGGTATTACCGTAGGAATGATTTCAAGTATTACAGTGGCAAGCCCTATTTACTGTGAGCTTTGCAAGGTTACGGGCGGGTCGAGGTATAAAGGTAAGAAAAGAAGGAAAATCAAACAAGAAAGTTAAAAAGTAGATACGAATGGATTTGAAAAAAGAACTGTTGGACTATTTAAAGAATATTAATTCAGGTTATGATTTAGAGCTTGTCGAAAGGGCATATGACCTGGCTGACAAAATGCACGAAAATCAATTCCGCAAGTCCGGAGAACCTTATATTATACATCCCGTTGCAGTAGTAAAAATACTTGCAGACCTAGGGATTGATGACCATGCGCTTGTAGCAGGAATGCTGCACGATGTTGTTGAGGATACCGAGTATACCAAGAAAAATCTCACCGAAGATTTTGGAGAAGAAATAACACTCTTGGTGGAGGGCGTTACAAAGCTCGGCTCTTTAAAATTCGAGACAAAAGAAGAATTCCAAGCTGAAAACCTGAGAAAGATGTTCCTGGCAATGTCCAAGGATATAAGGGTTTTGATAATAAAACTTGCTGACAGGCTTCATAATATGAGAACGCTCAATTACATGAATGAGGCTAAAATTATAGAAAAAAGCCGTGAAACCTTGGATATATATACTCCCCTTGCGGCGAGACTCGGTATATATACCATAAAGTTTGAGCTTGAAGATATAGCTCTAAAGTACCTTCAACCAGACGCGTACGCTAGGCTTGTAAGGGATGTAGAAGCTAAAAAATTACAAAGGCAGAAGCTAATACGCAATGTAATAAACCAAATAGAGGGACAGCTCAACGAATTTAATATTCATCATGATATAATGGGTAGATCAAAGCACCTATACAGCGTTTACAGAAAGATGAAATTCCAGGATAAGGAATTGGATGAAATATTTGATTTGACTGCCGTCCGAATCATAGTGGACACAGTTAGAGACTGTTATGCTGTACTGGGAATTGTTCATACTATGTGGAAACCTATTCCCGGAAAATTCAAAGATTATGTGGCAATGCCTAAGCCGAACATGTATCAGTCATTGCATACGACTGTTATTGCTGATAACGGTGAGCCTTTTGAAATTCAAATAAGAACGTATGAAATGCACAAGGTTGCTGAATACGGTATAGCGGCCCATTGGAAATACAAAGAAGGGAATGCTTCCTCCGACAAGGCAGAAACAAAACTCGCATGGCTTCGCCAAACCCTTGAATGGCAAAAGGATATAAACGATCCTAGGGAGTTCATGGAAACCCTAAGGGTAGATTTATTTGCATCTCAAGTATTTGTATTTACGCCACAAGGAAAGGTTCTTGAACTCCCTGCCAATAGCACACCTCTTGACTTTGCCTTTAAAATACATTCCGAGGTAGGCTATAAATGTGTCGGTGCAAAAATTAACGGTAAGATAGTACCGTTGAACACCAAACTCGAAAATGGAAATATTGTTGAAATAATAACATCTGGGAATTCAACAGGGCCGAGCTCCGACTGGCTCAAAATTGCTAGGACAAGTTCCGCTAAAAATAAGATAAGGCAGTGGCTGAAAAAAGAAAATCTGGGCGATTCGATAGAAAAAGGCAAGGAACTCCTTGAAAAGTATATACACAAAAAAGGGTACGATACGAAAGCTGTAATAAAAAACTCAAATCTCATAAAGGCAGTAAAACAACTAAACTACACTTCTCTTGAAGATATGTACAGGCAGATGGCAAACGGAGGGGCGGTTGTATCCAAGACGGGGGTTTTGCTGATCGGATATTACCATGAAGAGAAAAAAGAAAGCATTAAGAGCAGCGAAAAATCTCTCTCTGAAACCATCGCAGAAGAAAATAAAAAGGTTAAAAAAACACGAAGAAACACTCCTTTCGATCGGGGTATAGTAGTAGAAGGCGTGGACAACCTTATGATAAGGATGTCGAGATGCTGTAACCCCGTACCGGGGGACGAAATTATTGGATTTATAACAAAAGGAAGAGGTATATCAGTACATAGATCGGATTGTGCAAATATTATCTCTCTGCCAGAAGAAGAAAGGGCCCGTTTTATACAAGTAAAATGGGATGAAAGTAAAATGGATAAGACTTCATATGCTGCAGATTTAAATATTATCTCCGAGGATCGCAGAGGGCTCATCGCCGATTTGTCGAGGGTATGCGAGAATAATGATATAAATATAAACGGAGTAATAGCAAGGACAAATAGGGATCAATTAGTAAATATAACAATGACTGTGGAAATAACAAATATAGAGCAGATTGAAAAGGTTATAAGGGTACTTAAGGGTGTCCCAGGCGTTATAGATGTATATAGAGCCGTAGTATAATTAATATTACAGGAGTAAAATAAGTATGAGAGCAGTAGTGCAAAGAGTAACCTCGGCTGATGTTACTGTTGACGGAAAAATTACCGGGGAAATAAAAAATGGGCTCATGGTTCTAATTGGCGTTGAAAATGAAGATGATGATAGCGACGCGAACTATATTGCAAAGAAGGTCGCAAATCTAAGAATTTTTGATGATGAAAACGGTGTAATGAACAATTCCGTAATTGATATCAAAGGGGATATTCTTGCGGTTTCTCAATTCACCTTGCTCGGTGATGTTCGCAAAGGGAACAGACCGAGTTACACCGCTGCGGCAAAACCCGAAATTGCCAACGATATATACAGAACTGTGATAGATAAATTAAAGAAGGAACACGGGGTTCACGTTGAGGAAGGAGTCTTCCAAACTGAAATGCTTGTAAGAATCAATAATCACGGGCCTGTTACGATAATAATTGATAGTAAAAAGGCATTTTAATTGAGGGGAAATAAAATGATTTTCAAATGTATGGAGAGTGGTATGCTGGGTGCCAACACATATTTTATTGCTGATGAGAAAAACAAGCTTGGCTTTATAGTGGACCCTGGTGGACATAATAATGATATGGTAAACCATATTCGCGAATCCGGCTGCGCGCTGGAATATGTTGTTTTAACACACGGTCACTGCGACCATATAGGCGGAGTGGATTATTACAAGCAAGAATTCCCCACCATAAAGATTGTTGCGTGTGAAGCCGAAAAAAAAATATTGTTCAATCCGAAATTAAACATGTCTCCCATGATTGGAGAAAATATTTCTATGGAAGCGGATATTTGGGTCAGGGATAACGATAAGCTTTCTGTTGGAGATTTGGAATTAAAATTCATTCAAACCCCAGGACATACACCGGGAGGCATGTGCATCCTTATAGACGATATTTTGCTCAGCGGCGACACTCTTTTCAGGGCTTCAATAGGAAGAACTGACTTTCCAAACGGTTCATTCGATGAGCTTATGGACTCAATCCGCAACAAGCTGTTTATTTTACCGGACGAAATAAAAGTTTTCCCGGGACATATGAGTGAAACGACAATAGGATTCGAAAAGAGGAACAACCCATTTGTATAATATAATCTTAAAAAATATAAGCAATAAATATGAATACGAAGAATTAATAAAAATTTTCATAAGACCAGACGATTATCAATTGTTTACAGAGGATGAGATTGAGACGGATTCAGAAATACAAACTGACTGTGAAACCTTAATTTTTAATGAAAACAACTTGAGCGACAAAAATTTGATAAAACGCGAAATATATGAGAAGCTCGCCACCCTGACAGGATTAAGACCCGAGTGGGGCATACTCACAGGCGTGCGCCCGGTAAAGATGGCATCTGAAATGCTGGCGGAATTTAAGAATTATGCGCTCGTAAATGAAAAATTTCGAGAATACTACTTTTTAAATGAAAAAAAGACGGACTTAATTTTAGAAATATTAAAGTATCAAAAGGTATCTGTAGAGAATGTTACAGTAAATTCGGTTGGGATATATATCGGTATACCATTTTGTCCGACAAGATGCTTATACTGCTCATTTGCCTCAAATCAAGCATCTGAAGCCCGAATGGAAGAATACCTTTTTTCTCTTTTTAAAGAAATAGAATTTTGTGGAAAAGAAATAAAGAATTCGGGATTTAAAATCGAATCTTTTTATATAGGCGGGGGAACTCCGACAGCACTGAACGAATCCCAGCTTCTAAGGCTTCTTGATAAGATTTTGAAAACGTTTGATTTGGATCACGCAAAAGAATTTACCGTTGAAGCCGGAAGACCCGATACTTTGAATGACGAAAAGCTGCGTATACTTAAAAATGCAGGAGTACAGAGAATAAGTATAAATCCTCAAAGCATGAAGGACAAAACCCTTGAATTGATAGGACGTTCACACAGCGCAAAGGATATAGAAAGGGCTTACCTGCAAGCGAGAGAAGCAGGTATATCAATTATTAATTGCGATGTTATAGCAGGGCTACCAGAAGAGGATGATGAGGATTTCAAAAGGACTCTCAATAAATTGATCGATATGGAGTTCGACAATATAACCGTTCATACGCTTTCTGTCAAAAGGGCGTCTCGCCTAATCGACATTGATAAAGAATTCCACTATAAGCAAGCTAAAATCGTAAAAAAACAACTCGAAGAAGGGGAGAAACTTCTAAGAGCTGCAGGATATATTCCGTATTATCTGTATAGGCAAAAGCATATGGCTGGTGCATTCGAGAATATAGGCTGGTGCAAGCCTAAGACGGAGTCTATATACAATATCAGAATAATGGAAGAAGCTCAGACAATAATAGCTCTGGGAGCAGGCGGAATATCTAAGGCGTTTTATCCAAAAGAAAATCGCCTTGAACGCGTACCTAATGTAACAAATTATGAGATATATATTGAGCGAATTGATGAGATGATTTCAAGAAAAGAACACAATATCTTTCAGGAGGAAAACAAATGTTGACAAAAGCTCCAAAGGGAACTAAGGATTTGATGCCAGACCAAATATATAAGTGGCACTTTGTAGAAGCCATTTTCGCAGATATTTGCAAAAAATACGGATTTAAGGAAATAAGAACGCCAATATTCGAGCATACAGAACTATTTGCAAGAGGAGTAGGAGATACGACAGATATTGTAGAAAAACAGATGTATACGTTTAAAGATTATGCCGATAGGAGTATAACACTTAAGCCGGAGGGAACTGCAGGAACAGCAAGAGCATTTATAGAGCACAAGATATTTGCCGATGTGCAGCCGACAAAGATGTATTATCAAATACCGTGTTTCCGATATGAAAAACCGCAATCGGGAAGACTTCGTGAATTTCATCAGTTTGGAATAGAGGTATTTGGGGCATCTAATATGCTAGCGGACATGGAAGTAATTGCACTTGCACATGATTTTCTAACGAAGGTCAACATAATCGATGTGGAGCTTAGGATAAATTCCGTGGGATGTCCAAAATGTCGTCCCATACACAGAAAAGCCTTGAAGGAATTCCTTGCTGACAAATACGATCAGCTATGCGACACATGCAAGGGGCGCTACGAAAAAAACCCGATGAGAATTTTGGATTGCAAATCACCTATTTGCCAAGAACTCGTAGTAGGGGCACCGATGATGCTCGATTATCTATGTGAAGAATGCGATGATGCATTTACAGAATTGAAGGACAACCTTACATCCGCATCAATACCTTTTACAGTGGATCCCGGTATTGTCAGAGGACTGGACTACTATACAAAGACAGCGTTTGAATTTGTATCAAACAGCATCGGAGCGCAAGGGACTGTTTGCGGGGGAGGACGTTACGACAATCTTATTGAGGAACTTGAAGGCCCACCTACGCCTGGCGTAGGATTCGGACTGGGAATAGAAAGATTGCTTCTGCTTATGGAAGCCTCAGGATTAGAAATACCAAAGCCTGCAGGTGTCGACATATTTATTGCTGTAATGGGTGAGCAGGCAAAGGCAAAAGGTATTGCTTTGCTACGTGAATTTAGAGCTGCCGGACTGCACGCTGAAATGGACCTTATGTCGAGAAATTTTAAGGGTCAATTCAAATACGCCGACAGATTGGATTCAAAATATACAGTTGTAATAGGAGATGATGAATTGGCATCTGGAAAAGTATCCATAAAAGAAATGTCAACATCTAATCAAGAGCTGGTTGATATAGATAAATTAGCGGAAATAATAGTGAAACAGGAGGCATGATATGAAGGTATTAAAAAGAACCCATATGTGTGGAGAGCTTACATCGTCGGATATAGGACGATTGGTAACTCTAAACGGATGGATTGCGAAGAGAAGAAACCTGGGAAGCCTTATATTTTGCGACATAAGGGATAAGACGGGAATAACCCAAATCGTATTTGACGACAGCATAACTGACGAAATGAGAGCAGTTGCAGAGAAACTAAGAAGCGAATATGTTGTTGGCGTAATAGGAACAGTAAAAGAAAGGCAGTCAAAGAATAATGCACTGGCCACAGGAGATATAGAAGTATTTGTTTCCGAAATACTGGTATATTCGGAAGCCGAAACTCCTCCCATTTATATAAAGGATGATGATGTTGTCGATGATAACCTACGACTAAAATACAGATATCTAGACCTGAGAAAGCAAAAGATGCAGAAAAATCTCATGCTGAGGCATCAAGTGTCAAAGCTGGCAAGAGATTATTATTCGGAACAGGGCTTTACAGAAATAGAAACTCCAATTCTTATAAAGCCTACACCTGAAGGTGCAAGGGATTATCTAGTACCTTCAAGGGTAAATCCGGGAGCATTTTATGCACTTCCGCAATCCCCGCAAATGTTTAAGCAGCTTTTGATGGTTAGCGGCACCGACAGATATTTTCAGTTAGCGAAATGCTTCAGAGACGAAGACTTAAGGGCAGACAGACAGCCGGAATTTACGCAAATTGACCTTGAAATGTCATTTGTTGATGTCGATGATGTTATTGAAGCACAAGAAGGCTTTTTGAAAAAATTATTTAAAGACGTCATGAACGTCGATATATCACTTCCGTTGCCGCGTCTGACATATGACGAAGCAATGGAGCGCTATGGATGCGACAAGCCGGATACGAGGTTTGGATTTGAATTAAAGAAGCTAAACCATCTGGTAGAAAACTGCGGATTTGCTATATTTGAAAATGCAATTGCGGCAGGAGGAGATGTCAGAGGCATTTGTATACAGGGTGGCTCGGATGCTTTTTCACGAAAGGATATAGACAAGCTCCAGGATGCCACAAAGCAGTACGGAGCAAAAGGCCTAGTATGGATAAGGCAGAACGGAAACGACATAACATCATCTGTGAATAAATTCTTTACTCAGGACAGCTTAATGGATATCCTAAGAGTGTTTGGAGCAAATGACACAGATCTTGTTCTCATAGTTGCCGATAAACCAAAAGTAGTATTTGATTCTCTCAGCTTTCTGAGAAGAGAAATCGCCAAAAGGCTGAACATAATCGATGAAAGCCTTTACAATCTATTGTGGGTCGTTGACTTCCCGCTGTTTGAGCTTGATGAAGAAACTGGTGATTATAGTGCGATGCACCATCCTTTCACTTCGCCGAGAGAAGAGGATATTAAATTCTTAAGGACGGAACCTGGCAAAGTCAAAGCTAAGGCGTATGATATTGTTCTTAACGGAGTTGAACTTGGAGGAGGCTCGATAAGAATTCACGACAAGGACCTTCAGAGAACAATGTTTGACATTTTAGGTATTCCTGAGGAAGAAATCGATAACAAGTTTGGATTCCTTATAGAGGCGTTCAAATACGGTGTACCGCCTCATGGTGGACTTGCATTCGGGCTGGATCGGCTGGTAATGCTATTGGCCGGCGAACAATCAATAAGAGAGGTAATAGCATTCCCTAAAAATCAATCTGCGCAATGCCCTGTATCGGAAGCACCTATTCCGGTTACTGAAGATGTGCTTGATGAATTAGGGATTCGAATAAAATAAGATATGAAAATCGGAATTTTAGGAGGCTCATTCGATCCGGTACACACCGGACACATTGAATTGGCAAACAAGGCGTTGTCCTTGGGATTAAGTAAAGTAATATTTGTTCCAACGGGCGCCCAACCATTTAAATGTGATATAGTACCTGCGTCCGAAACTGATAGAGTTGAGATGCTCAAGCTTGCAATAAAAGGAAATCCTCAATTTGAAATTTCCTTTTATGAGATACAAAAGCAAGGGCTGTCCTATACGATAAATACCTTAAGAGCGATGAAAGAGATATACAAAGATGCCGAGATATTTTTTATAATCGGAATCGACGCTTTTATTGAGATTGAACGCTGGAAGGGTTCAGAAGAACTTCTTGAGGAATTCTCATTTATAATAGGGATGAGACCCGGGTATCTCGAAGAACAGCTTGAAGAAGTAATTTCAAGGATTTGTACCAACCACGGCACAAAGCTGGTCAAAATAAAAAATCCCATGATTGACATTTCATCTACTGAAATAAGAAGGTATGTGAAAACAGGTGATTGGAGTGAAACGGAAGGGAAAATTCCCGAGCAAGTAAAGGAATATATTATTCAGAATGAAGTCTATAATTGATTATATAGAAAAAAATTTGACACCTAAGCGCTTAAAACATACATATGGAGTGTGTAAACAGGCGGTCGAGCTTGCGAAAAAATATGGAGCTGATGAAGAAAAAGCTTATAAAGCAGCGTTGTTTCACGATATGTTCAAGGATATATCGCAAGAGAAACTTGAAGAAATGGTCGATTTATACGGGCTTGACGAAAGATATAAGTGTAATTTAAATCTTGCTCACGGCAAATTGGCTGCTGCCGTGATGAATAAGGAGTACGGAATCAACTATAGCGATGTGCTGGATGCTGTGAGCTATCATACGACCGGCAGAGCGGAGATGACGCTTCTCGAAAAAATTATTTATATTGCAGACGCTATAGAACCGGGACGTAATTATCCCGGAGTAGACGATTTAAGAAAGATGGTTGAGAAAGAAGATATAGACGGAGCGTGCTATTTGTCGATAAAAAGCACTATCCGGAATTTAGAATCACAAAGCTTATTCATTGACGAAGACTCTATGAAAGCCAAGGATTATTTCGAAAAAAGGAGAGGTATATGAAGGTAAATGAAGATACTAAAGGTATAGCATTTGCAGCAGCAAACTTTTTGGATAGTAAAAAGGCAGAGGATACTGTAATAATTGATATTGCAAGCAAGGCATCTTTTGCGGATTATATGATTATAGCATCCGGGAATTCAGAGAGACAGATAGCAAATCTGGCCGACGATTTAAAGGACAAGCTTTCAGAAAATGATATTTTTGCTAAAAATACCGAGGGCGAGAAATCATCGGGTTGGATACTGATTGATTTTGGAGACCTTGTGGTTAACATCTTAACAAAAGAAATGCGTCAAAGATACAATATTGAAAAAGTATGGGGCGATTGTGATTTTATAAATATAGTAGAAGGAGTATAGAGCCATGAACGAAAGATATAATTTTGCTGAAATAGAAAAAAAGTGGCAAATATATTGGGAAGATAACGATAGCTTCAAGACAGTGGAAGATCCCGACAAAGAAAAATACTATGTATTGGAAATGTTTCCATATCCGTCGGGCAAACTTCATATGGGACATGTAAGGAATTATTCAATAGGTGATGTTATTGCAAGGCAGAAGCATATGGCTGGATATAATGTCCTTCACCCGATGGGATGGGATGCTTTCGGACTGCCTGCAGAAAATGCAGCAATAAAGAATGGAGTTGAACCGTCGCTTTGGACCCTCAGCAATATCGAAGAAATGAAGACTCAGCTCAAAACAATGGGCTTTTCATATGATTGGGACAGGGAAATAGCTTCATGTAAGCCGGATTACTATAAATGGATGCAGTGGCTGTTTATTCAGTTTTTTAATAACGGCTTGGCGTATAAAAAAGAAAATCCGGTAAACTGGTGTTCAAGCTGCAAGACTGTCTTGGCAAATGAGCAGGTAGTAGATGGAGCTTGCGAGAGATGTAAGACTCCTGTCGGAAAGAAAAAGCTTTCTCAGTGGTACTTTAAGATTACAGATTACGCTGAGGAGCTTCTTGAAAGCTTGAATACTTTGGACGGCTGGCCAAATAAGGTTAAGATAATGCAAAGGAACTGGATTGGGAAATCCGTCGGCGCCGATGTGAACTTTGATATCTATAATACAGATAAAAACATATCCGTATTTACGACAAGGCCTGATACATTATTTGGTGTAACGTCTATGGTATTCGCGCCTGAGCATCCACTCGTGGAGGAATTGGTTACGGGTACAGAGTATGAAGCTACGGTGATGGAGTATGTGAAAAAGGCACAGATACTTTCCGATGTTGAGAGATCAACAACAGATCGCGAAAAGACAGGTGTTTTCACAGGGCATTACTGCGTAAACCCGATGACGGGCAAAAACGTCCCGATATATGTTTCGGACTATGTACTTATGGATTACGGTACGGGAGCTGTCATGGGTGTTCCGGCTCACGACCAGCGTGACTTTGAATTCGCCACAAAATTTAGGCTTGATATTATACCGGTAGTAGATACGGATAATCCTGAAATTGATGTAAACAATTTAAAGGAAGCCTTTGATGCCGAAGGTACTATGATAAATTCCGGCAAATTCAATGGGATGAACAACAAAGAGACAATTGAAGAGATAATTAAGGATATTGAAGAAAAAGGCATTGGAAAGCGTTCCGTTAACTACAGGCTTCGTGACTGGCTGATTTCTCGTCAGAGATACTGGGGTGCGCCGATCCCTATGATTTATTGTGAGGATTGCGGATGGGTGCCTGAAGAAGAAGAGAATCTACCCGTTATGCTGCCAAAGGATGTTGAGTTCACAGGTAAAGGTGAGTCTCCTCTCGTTACTAGTAAGACATTTGTAAAGGCTAAGTGCCCGAAATGCGGAAAGCAAGGGAACAGAGAAATAGACACTATGGATACATTTCTGGATTCATCTTGGTATTTCTTGCGTTTTTGTGATCCTCAAAACAGTGAAAAGGCTTTTGACAAAGAAAAGACAGATTACTGGATGAACGTCGACCAATATATCGGAGGAGTTGAGCATGCTATTCTTCACCTGCTGTATTCGCGTTTCTTCCAGGCAGCACTCTGTGATATGGGACTTGTGAGCACAAAAGAGCCATTCACAAATCTTCTAACTCAGGGAATGGTTATTAAAGACGGCAAAAAGATGAGTAAATCTATCGGTAATGTCGTATCACCGGAAAAGATAATCAATAAATACGGATCAGATACGGCAAGACTATTTATTTTGTTTGCCGCACCACCGGAAAAAGAGCTTGATTGGTTGGATGCCGGCGTTGAAGGTTCATACAGATTCCTCAACAGGGTATACAGACTTGTATATGAGTTAACCGACAAGGTAAAAGCTGCTCCGGATTCGTACAAGCCCGTAACCAGCAGCGATAAAGAAATACTTTGCATATTGCACAACGCAATAAAGAAAGTAACTGACGACACGAGCGGAAGATTCCAGTTCAATACTGCAATATCCGCAATTATGGAGCTTGTAAACGGAATTTACAAGTATAAAGAAATTGAAAATGCAAATGAGGGTATTATCAAGGATTGCATTGAAAACTTAATAGTTATATTGTCACCCTTCACTCCTCATATATGTGAAGAAATGTGGCAGCATATAGGACATGATTCATCAGTATATAATATGGCATGGCCGGAATATGATAAAGATGCGCTTATTAAAGATACTGTGGAAATTGTAGTACAGGTAAACGGCAAGGTTAAGGAAAAACTTAACATGGCGAGCGACCTGAATAAGGATGAATTTGAAAAGACTGCTATGGAAAGCGAAAGCATCAAGGCACTTGTTGAAGGACTGAATATAGTCAAGATAATTACAGTGCCAGGAAAATTGATCAACATCGTAGTAAAATAGCACTTTGATTCAACTTGTCAAATAAAAATGAACGGAGAAATAGATGAAAAGACAAGAAGAAAAACAAAGCACTAAAACGAATACGCGAAACGGAAACTCAAATGGGGGGACGGCAGCGAAACCAAAACAAAATTCAAAAGGTGGAATGCTAACCCAACTGAAGAAAAGCGTAAAAAAGGCAACAGAAAGCCCGGTGAGGGAAGATGTAAAAAGGACAACAGCACCGACTAAAAACAGGAGCACGTCTGCACAGGCCTCAGAGAACAAGTCGGAACCCCTTAAGATAATTCCTTTGGGCGGGCTTAACGAAATCGGCAAGAATCTAACCATTTTAGAATATAAGAATGATATCATGTTGGTTGACTGCGGATTTTCATTTCCGGAGGACGAAATGTACGGTATAGATATTGTCCTCCCGGATTTTACTTATTTGATAAAGAACGCAAATAAAGTAAAAGGGCTGATACTAACTCACGGACATGAGGATCATATAGGAGCGGTTCCTTATCTGCTTAAGCAGCTAAACATTCCTGTTTACGGAACAAGGCTTACGATAGGGCTTGTTGAAAATAAGCTCAAGGAACATGGAATTCGCGGAAATCTCAAGAGGATAAACCCGGGAGACAAAGTAAAAATAGGGCTTTTTGAGGTAGAAACCATTAGGGTAACACATTCGGTTGTAGATGCAATATGTCTCTCAATAAACACACCTGTTGGCACAATATTCCATACAGGAGATTTTAAGATAGATTATACTCCTGTTGATGGGGCCCCTATAGATTTTGCAAGACTTGCTGAAATAGGCAAAAGAGGGGTAAAACTCCTAATGGCCGATTCAACAAATGCAATGAGGCCTGGATATACCGCCTCCGAAAAAGTAGTAGGAGAGGCTCTCGGAAATATTTTTAGATCTGCAGAAGGAAGAATAATTATAGCTACATTCTCATCAAACGTTCACAGAGTACAGCGTATAATTGATAATGCGGTGGCCTGCGGCAGGAAGGTAGCGATATCGGGACGCAGCATGATTAATGTAGTAAACCTTGCTATAGAGCTCGGTTATATAAGTATACCTGCCAATACACTTGTGGATATAAACAAACTAAAGGGCATTCCCGACAGTAAAGTTTTGATTGTAACAACAGGCAGCCAGGGAGAGCCTATGTCGGCGCTTTCAAGGATGTCAACCAGCGAGCACAAATCGGTGCAAATCAGGAAGGGAGACATGGTAATACTCTCATCCACTCCTGTGCCTGGCAACGAAAAAACAGTATCAAATGTAGTAAATAAGCTTTTTGAAAAGGGAGCCGATGTAATATATTCAGATATTGCCGATATACATGTCTCAGGACACGCCTGTCAGGAAGAGCTTAAGCTGATACATTCTCTAATAAAGCCGACATATTTCATGCCTGTCCATGGAGAATACAGACATCTTAAGCGTCATGCCCTTTTAGCTGAGAGCTTAGGCATGGATTCTGAAGATATTTTCATACTCGAAAACGGGGATATGCTTTCCTTGACAAAGCAAAGTGCGGATCTTTCTTATAACGTCGTATCCGCAGATCCTGTGCTTGTTGATGGGCTCGGGGTAGGGGACGTAGGGAATATTGTCCTAAGAGACCGCAGACTTCTATCAGAAGCAGGCCTTATCGTCGTTGTGGCTACGATAAATCGAGCAACTAAAGAAATAATTTCTGGACCGGATATTATTTCTCGAGGATTTGTCTATGTGAGAGAAAACAGCGATCTTATCGATGAAGCTAAGATTGTGGCACAAAAGGCACTTGAGAAATCTCACAGATCTAACGGAGCTGATTGGAATGCGATGAAAACCTGTGTAAAAGAGGAAATGAGATCGTTTATTTATAAATCAACAGGAAGAAACCCTGTAATACTCCCTATTTTTATGGAAGCGTAAATTACAGGGCGGATAAAAGGAGGTAAAACATGAACGTTTATAACGAAGCACATAACTTGGCAAAAGCAATTAAAGAGTGTGATGAATTAAAGCAGTATCTTGAATTAAAAAAACAAATAGACACAAATGAAGATCTTTCAAAGGCAATTGCCGATTTCCAAAGTAAACAAATGGAATATCAGCTTGCGCAAATGTCAGGAAAAGAGCCTGACGATGAAATGACAAATAGCATTCAGGAACTTTATGGCATCCTCATGAGGGATCCAAAAGCTGCCGAATACATGCAAGCAGAAATGAGCTTTTCTGTTATGATGAACGATGTTTACAAGATACTTGGCGAAGCGATATCAAATTAGTGTATTTTACTTGGCAAATGTTGCTAACTTTGATATAATAACTAGCGGTTAAAAAATTGAATTAAGCTTTAAAAGTATTAAGCTAATGATAAAGGAGAGATATTAAAATGATTTATGCGAGTGATTTCAGAAAAGGCATGACATTCGAAATCAACGGAGAGCCACATATTATCCTTGATTTTCAGCATGTAAAGCCCGGGAAAGGTGCTGCATTTGTAAGAACAAAATACAGAAATATTTTGACGGGAGCAACTAGAGAGGAAGCATTCAACCCGAATGATAAATTCCCAAAAGCTCACATCGAAACAAAAAATATGCAATACCTCTATAATGACGGAGAGTTGTATTACTTTATGGACCAAGAATCCTTTGAACAAGTACCGCTCATGAAGGAACAGGTTGAAGATGCAATGCAATATCTCAGAGAAAATGATGAAGCCATGATTAAGTTCTATAAGGGCGCTGCATTTCTCGTAGAAGCTCCTAACTTTGTAAATCTCAAGGTTATCGAAACAGAGCCGGGCGTCAAGGGTGATACAGCGACTAATGTAACAAAAGCAGCAACGGTAGAAACCGGTGCGGTTGTACATGTGCCAATATTTATCGAAGAGGGTGAAATCATCCAAATTGATACAAGAACAGGCGACTATTTAGGAAGATCAAAATAAATATTTGTGTTACGAGGGACGCCTTGAGCGTCCTTTGACTATATACCGGTATCAGGAGAAAAAATCATGAGTTCAAGAAAAAGAGGCAGAAGATGGTATAATAAAAAATTCATTATACTGGCAGCAATCCTTATTATAGTCGCAGCAATCGGCATGATTTTTATAGCGAACCTCGATAACGCATTGGACAGCAGTTCGGAAGAAATCATCACAGTAAATATTCCGGCAGGCTCCTCTACGTCATATATAGGTCGGGTTCTCGAAGAAAATGGGATAATAGAGAGTGCGTCAAAGTTTAAGCTGTATTCAAAGATAAACAGCTATGACGGAAAACTCAAGGCAGGGGAATATAATCTCAGCCCTTCAATGCAATTGAAGGAGATTATGAGCGTTATAATCGAAGGTAAATCCAACACAGCCAGGTTTACGGTACCGGAAGGATATACTGTAAATCAAACTGCGGACAAGCTTGCATCCGAAAATCTTGTAAATAAAGATGAATTTATGAAACAAGTTAAATCCGGGAAATTCAACTATGAATTTATCCAATATTTACCAAATAGAGAAAACAGATTGGAAGGATTCCTTTTCCCAGAGACATACGAAGTATACACAAATGCCACAGAGGAGCGAATAGTAGACACGATGCTATCTCAATTTGATAGTATATTCAAGGATGAATATTATGAAAGAGCCGATGAAATGGGATATTCGCTCTATGATATAATAACTATAGCCTCACTTATTGAAAGAGAGACTAGGGTAGATGATGAAAGAGCAAAAGTAGCAAGCGTCATATATAACAGGTTGGATATAGGAATGAAGCTGCAGATCGATGCAACTGTGCAATATGCTCTCGGCAAACAAAAGGAGAGACTTTTGTACAAGGATTTGGAAATTGATTCACCGTATAACACATATAAACACGATGGCCTGCCACTAGGCCCCATATGCTCACCGGGAGAGGCGTCTATAAGGGCGGCTTTGTATCCGGCAGATACCGAATATTATTATTATGTTTTAAAGTCAAAGAATGAAACAACTCACAACTTTGCGAAAGATGGCAAGGAATTTAAGAAATATGAAGCGGCTTACAAGTCGACATTATAAGGATATAGTATGAATATTATAAATCCGGTAGTTCAGGAATATGTAAATAAATATTATAGACCACAAAACGATGCGCTTAATGCATTGAGAGAAGAGTGCGAGGGTAAAAGGATACCAATCATCTTAAAAAGCACGGAAACGATGCTCAGTGTAATCCTAAAAACCAGGTCACCCAAAAGAATACTCGAAATAGGAACAGCGGTTGGATACAGCACAATTTTTTTCGCAAATATATGCGGCCAATGTAAGATTACCACAATAGAGCGAAACGAAGAGTCTTATGAAGAAGCGCTTAAAAATATCAGTGCCTTTGGGCTAGAAAAAAGGGTAAATTGTTTGTGCGGGGATGCTATGGAAATTATTACAACGCTTGTCCAGAGGATGAAAGAGCAAAATCTTGAGCCGTTTGATTTTATTTTTATTGATGCATCGAAAAGTCAGTATAAGGATTTCTGGGAAAACACGATGAAGCTGACACACGATGGCGGCTTAATAGTTTGCGACAATGTATTACTCAAGGGATCTACGGCTTCAAGCCAATACGATGTAACAGGCAGACACAAAACAAATATAAAGCGCATGCGTGAATTTATAGAGTATATAAAAACGCAAGAATGTGCGGAAACCTATCTTCTTTCAGAGGGAGACGGGCTTACAGTAAGTATAAAGAGGAATCTAACGTAATGAAAAAAATAGAACTGCTTGCTCCGGCAGGCGATTTGGAAAAACTTAAAATAGCAATTCACTACGGTGCGGATGCCGTTTACTTTGGAGGAGAACTCTTTTCTTTACGTGCGGGAGCAGGTAATTTCACAGTCGAAGAAATTCGTGAAGGCGTCAGCTTTGCCCACAGTCACGGTGCCAAAGCTTATTTGACGCTCAATATATTTGCACATAATGAAGACATAGAGCCCTTGCAAAAGTATCTTAATAGTATAAAAGACTTAGGGATAGATGCTTATATAATATCAGACCCTGGAATTATCATGATGATTCACGATATAATACCTGAGGCTGAGATTCATCTTTCCACGCAGGCGAATATGACTAACTATATGACTGCAAGATTTTGGGCAAGCCAAGGTGTAAAGAGAATAGTACTTGCAAGAGAGATGACTATGCAAGAAATAACAGAGCTTCGTTCTCTGATACCTGAGGAAATTGAACTGGAAGCCTTTGTCCATGGAGCTATGTGTATTTCATATTCCGGACGATGCTTGCTTTCGAATTTTATGATAGAGAGAGATGCGAACAGAGGAAGGTGCGCTCATCCGTGTCGATGGAAATATTCATTGGTCGAAGAGCAGCGCCCAGGAGAATACTATCCAATCGTAGAAGACTTAAGAGGTTCATATATACTGAATTCAAGGGATTTATGTATGATAGAGCATATGCCCGAGCTTATTAAAGCAGGTATTATTTCAGCAAAGATAGAAGGTAGAATGAAAAGCGTCTTCTATGTGGCCACAGTAGTCTCGGCTTATAGAAAAGCAATAGATGATTACTATGATAATCCTGAGGCTTCAAGATTTAATGAAGCTTGGATGTCCGAATTAAAGAAGGTTTCTCACAGAGAATTCACAAAAGGCTTTTATTTCGACAAGCCGACAAATAAGGATCAAAACTACCGAACGAGCGCGTATACAAGGGATTACACATTTATTGGCATTGTGAGGGGATATGACCCTGGAACCGGATACGCCGTAGTCGAGCAGCGCAATAAAATGGAAATTGGAGATGAAATAGAGGTATTCGGGCCTAATACCGATTTTTTCACACAAAAGTTAGAAGAAATGTATGACCTTGAAACAGGCGAGCCATTGAATTCCGCTCCACATCCACAACAGATGCTGCGCATAAAGATGAAGAACCCCGTTGCCGGAAATTTCATACTCAGAAAACAGAAATAGTAAAAACACAAATTATAGGTTTTATGCGGTAGATTTACCGTTATATTGAAAGGAGTGACTTTAGGGATGGACCCCGATACCGGCTACGCGGTACAATTGCTTGTTCTTGCATTTTTAGTTTTAATCAACGCTTTTTTTGCAGCTGCAGAAATGGCGATTGTTTCTTCAAATCGGAACAAAATTAAAATTCATGCTCAATCCGGTAATAAAAATGCCGTTCTGGTGCAAGAACTTATCGATTCACCGAACCAATTTCTATCGACAATACAAATTGCCATAACACTTGCAGGATTTCTTTCAAGTGCATTTGCCGCAGTCAGCATGTCCGGCGATTTTGGGAAATTTTTGGCTTCGTTTGGAATCCCTTACCCGAATCAAATTGCCGTTGTAGTTGTGACATTAATTTTGTCATATTTTACTCTTGTATTGGGAGAATTGTACCCTAAAAGAATAGGGCTGCAACATGCGGAAAAAATTGCAATGTTTGTGGTAAAGCCTATTATGGTAATATCAAAGATTGCAAAACCGTTTGTATCGATATTATCCGTTTCTCTTAATTTTTTATTGAAGCTTACAAGGCAAAATATAAATGTGGAGGAGGACGAATTTTCGGAGGATGAAGTAAAATCCATGCTTGAGGTCGGGCGAGATACCGGAGTGCTTAAAGAAGAAGGGCGAAAGATGATAGACAGCATCTTTGCTTTTGACGACAAGCTTGCTTATGAAATAATGACTCCGAGGACTGACGTTTTTGCGATAGATATTGAGGACCCCATAGAAGAATTCATTGAAGAGCTTATGGAATTGCATTACTCCAGAATACCGGTGTATGACAATGATCTTGACAACATTATAGGGATTTTGAATATAAAGGATTACTTTGTAAAAGCTAAAACCAACGGTTTTTACGATGTAAACATAAGAGAAATATTGAGGAAGCCATATTTTGTTCCGGAGACAAAGACTATAGACTCTCTGTTTTTTGATTTGAAGGGAAGTAAAAATCAAATAGCAATACTAATAGATGAATATGGTGGATTCTCCGGTATTGTAACGACCGAAGATTTAATTGAGGAAATTGTCGGTGATATCGAAGACGAATATGATGATGAAAACAATGATATTGAGCAAATAAGTGAAAATGCTTATGTAGTCGATGGTTTCGCATATATAGATGATATAAATGAGAACCTGGGGTTGAATTTGAACTCGGAGGATAGCGAGACTATAGGAGGATTAATAATAGATTTACTCGGAGAAATACCGGATGAAAAAGAAAAGAACCGTATCGTTGAATATGGTAATTGTATATTCACAATATTGTCAGTAAAAGAACGAAGAATAGAAAAACTGAAGATTGAAATCTTAGAAACACAAGAACCTTCGGAAAGCGACAATAATGAAGATAAAAACGGGAAAAATTAATCTATCACAAAAGGATTTATTGTTTTGCAAGAGGGTTAATAGATTAAATATAGTAATATTGGTAATAACAGCACTGTATTTTTTCTTTTCTTGGGGAGACATACCGGATAGAGTGCCTATGCATTACAATTTTGCCGGAGAAGTAGATAGATATGGTAATAAGAAAGAGTTAATCATATTACCGCTTCTTTCTGTAGTAATGTATGGCTCTATGACACTTGTTGAATATCTTCCACCGGCTTATTGGAATATCCCTGTAAAGGTAACCGAGCAAAATAAAGATTTAGTTTATAGTGAAACGAAGAAGCTTCTTGTGACAGAAAAGCTTGCCATAGTGATACTTTTCTCATATATAGCTATTGCAGCTTCGACAAATTATGCCATTGGTTCTTGGGCGTTACTAATAACAATATCGTTGGTGTTTGCACCTATTATAATATATTACATTCGAATTAAGAAAAAACATAATTAAGAAAGAAGGTAGAGATACAGTGGCTATTGGTAGCGGAGGATACGAGTATAAACAGCATTTGAAAAGGGAATTGAGGCAAAACCCCGAGTATGCAAAGGGTAAAAAGATTATTTTGTTCATTGCTATAACTCTATTAATATTGAATTTATCACAATTTCCGGGTGAGTATTTGGCTTTGGGCGGAATAAACTTCGAATTGGGGCATTTGTTTACGATTGCAATCCTAATCGCAGTAACAATTATTATCATGCAAGGCTTTATATTTTTAGGTGCAATATATTACTTATACATCGGGCTTACCCAGCTTAGTCAGATTCTTTTAGTTTCATATTACATTGCAGGGGAAGGTAACTCTATAGCGATTGGAAAATTTATAAGTGATAACGGTGCGATAAGCATTTGGTTAATTATTATAGCGATGGCAAGTATCATAGGAGGAGTATGCCTCTTTGCATTTCCTCAAATAAGAAGATATCGAAAGCGTACAAGCGAGATAAGGAGCGAATATCCCTCGAACTCAAAACTCTATTACAAATAAGATAATATAAATATAATGCGAAAAAGACTGTTACAAAACAGTCTTTTTTATTTGTCATAAAGAGGGGTGGACGAGTATATATTGTTAATGTGAAAGGATGGACGAGGATATGAGAGACGAAAGACGAGACAGCAGTTTTTTTGCCGCCCTTAGGCAGATACCTGCTGAAATCGAAAAAGAACTAGAATTACTGTCTTATCAAAGCTTGAATTCCATTGAAGAAGTGCGCATGAGATCTGGGCAAAAGATTGTATTTTGCTGTGGAAGCAAGAAATATGAAGGAAGCTTAGTGTGTAATAAAAAATTACTTAATGATACTATTAATTCATTTTTAGATTATTCGTATTACGCCCATGAGGAAGAACTGAGAAATGGCTATATTACATTGACGGGAGGTCACAGGGCGGGTATATGCGGAAAGGCTGTAGTTGAAAATGGATGTATTCGGCTTATTAAGGATATTTCATCCATAAATTTGAGATGCTCCAAGGAATATATCGGTGTTTCAGAAAAAATTATCCCGGCATTGTTTGACAGAGAGGGAAGGCTTCACAATACCTTAATAGTCTCCCCACCCAAGTGTGGAAAAACAACACTTCTGAGAGATATAGTTAGAAGTTTGTCCGGCCGCGGTATGAACATATCAATATGTGACGAAAGATCCGAGATTGCAGGAATGTATTGCGGACAGCCTTCCTTCGATATAGGTGCAAACACAGATGTTATGACGGGGTGTCCAAAAGGGGAAGGAATGCTTATGCTGCTTAGATCGATGGCTCCTGATATAGTTGTTACGGATGAAATAGGCAAACGTCAAGAAATTGAGGCCATAGAAGCTCTTCTGTCGGCAGGTATAAAATTTATAACCACATTGCACGGGGGAAGCATGGAAGAGCTCAAGAGAAATAATATTTATCCGCTTGTAAAGAAAGGGGCATTCGGTAGAATTGTATTTCTTACATCCGTTCCTAATCCTTGCACAGTATCACGCATTTTGGGAGGGAAGGGAAATGCTTAACATACTCCTTTATCTTCTCATAATCGGGGGCTGTGCAGGCATAGGAATCTTCAAAGCGTATGATTACAGGGAAAGAGTTTCGCTTCTTGAAGAATTTATAAAGATGACACGTACACTTAAAACCGAAATGACATATAAGCTCGATCCTTTGCCTGAGCTATTAAAAAAAATGGGAAGGCTAAAAAAGGATTCGGCACACTTCGTTTGCAGCGAGGCAGCACAAATATATGAAGAAAGAAAAATCTGCCCTCTTTCAGAAGCATGGGAAGAATCGATAAAAAGGGTTTATATGAACTCTTCCCTTCTACCTGAGGATATGAAAATAATGATTGAAATTGGAGCCAATTTAGGGATTTCTTCATCTCAGAGCCAGGAGGAATTCCTCTACATGCACATAGAGGAGTTAAAGGAAAATCTAAACGATGCCATAAATGATAGCAGGACAAAAGGAAAAATGTTCACCGGTATGGGATTTGTTGTTGGGATAACGATAGTAATATTGATTATATAGGAGAAAAACATGGGATTCGATATAGATATAATATTTAAAATTGCGGGGATAGGGATCGCCGTTGCCGTTTTAAATCAAATACTCGTCAGAGCGGGTCGAGAGGATCAAGCGTTGCTTATGACTCTTGCGGGGATAATAATTGTCCTATTTTTGATTGTAAATATGATCAGTGAATTTTTTGAAACATTGCGCACCTTGTTTAATCTTTAGGAGCAAAGCATGGAAATAATGAAGATTATCGGCATAGCTCTTGCCGGGGTTTTGACAGTTTCCCTGATGAAAAATATAAAAAAAGAATTTGGGATATACATAGTAATATGCACTGTAATAATCATCTTTTTTTTAATTGCCGACAAGCTTGCAATCGTACTGTCTTTCTTACAATCACTATATGAACAAATTTCTTATGGGAAAACCTTTTTCCCTATTCTTATAAAGATATTAGCAATTGCTTATATGGCTGATTTTACCGCTCAGCTTTGCAAGGATGCGGGGGAGAGCGCTATCGGAAATAAGGTAGAATTTGCGGGAAAGGTTATAATCTTTTATCTCTCTATGCCCATATTCCTTTCGGTTTTGGATCTAATCAACACTATTTTATAGGTGAAAATATGGATTACAAAGAATATATAGCCGAAAGACTAAATGAACTAAAATTAAATGAGCTTGAAGAAATTTTAAGAAGTACAGAAACGCCGTTTTCGGATATAACGGGGGAATCGCTTATAGAAAATTTCGTTTCGGGGAAGGCGATTTTTGATACCGATGTCCTTATAAATAGTTTTAAGGATTTGCTTCTTTTTGAAATCAAAAGCGCAATGATATTGGCAGCGCAAATTATTGCGGTCTGTATTTTTATTGGCCTCCTCAAAAGTATTTCTTCATCGTTCGGCGAAAAAACGGTTTCAAATATAGGACTGCTGGTTTGCTCATTTTTCGTTATAGCACTCTGCATGAAAAACTTTACTTATACATATGATTTATGCGCGGATACGATAGCTACAATGACATATACCATGCAGATTTTACTTCCCATACTAATACCACTGTTAATTTCAATGGGTGGAATTACATCAGGCAGCCTACTAAATCCCCTTATGATAGCATCTATAACAGCATTCAATACATTACTGCTCAAGGTAATGCTGCCTATGATATTCGTATCTACAGTATTTTTTCTAATAAATGGTATGACTGAAAAATCATATGTCAAAACGTTAGCATCCTTCCTGAGAAGCGCGGCCGCAATTGCAACGGGATTCTGTGCAACAATATTTTCCGGACTTACGCTCATACAGGGATTTGTTGCAAAATCGGCCGATGGGCTCTTAATAAATACCGCAAGGTTTTCACTCAGTAATTTTGTTCCTATTGTCGGGGGCTTTGCCGCAGATTCAGTCGATATGGTTCTCTCCTGCATTGCAATTATAAAAAGCGGTATCGGTGTTTTGGGAATTATAGTAATTTGCTCATTGCTTATCATGCCGATTATAAAGCTACTTGCTCTGGCAATCATATATAAATTTACTGCAATTATAACAGAACCAATTGGCGAAAAAAACATAAGCGAGAGTTTAAATGAAATGGGAAATGCAACGGCAACTCTTGTAGTAATACTAATATTGACATCGATGATGTTTTTGATATTCATTTCTGTATTGATTGGCATAGGAGGAGCTGCAAGGTGAACGAGGTAAATGAGTGGGTAAAAAATATTTTCATGATTGTTTTAAGTTTGTCATTTGTGGAGATATTGTTGCCGGAAGGAGATATGAGCAAATACTTGAAATATATTTTTTCAATTATGATTTTGGCGGTTATATTATCACCGTTAAGATATTTTATTGCATAAGCAATTGCCTTTTTAATATATTTTATGGAGGGAACCTGTATGTGGGAAAAACTTAAGAATGCCGGAGATCTGAGAGATTTTCTGATGAAAGCTCTGAGTATTGTTATAGTAATTGCGATTTTATTTTTATCTTTAGATGTTTTTAGCAATAATCGAGACGGTCGCAGACAAATTGTAGATTCTGACGGTGGCACTGAAACATCTCTTGAAGTGATGCTTTCAGATATAAAAGGAGCGGGAGATGTAACCGTTATGATGAAAGAAAACAATGACGGAGAAGTGAAAGGCGTTATTGTAACAGCTACGGGAGCGGGTAATCCGGTAGTAAAAAATGATCTGATAAACGCTGTAGCGGTAATATTTGATATTCCTACATCAAACGTAGTGGTTTTCGAAAAGAATGGGGGAAAGAGTGATGAATAAAAAGAAAAGGCTGATAATTGCAGGAGTATGCGTATTTACAATTTGTATAGCAACGGTCGGTGTTACAACCTTGAATAAAGATGATTCAAGGCAAGCAAATGTGGAATATGTCAACGATGAAAGCCCTGAAATATCACCTCATGACGGAGATGTTCTTGTAGACAGCCTCAAACTTACAAAATTACCCGGTGATGCGGGCAACGGAGAACTGCCTTCGGAAATGGTTACATCGGACGATATATCCGATTTAAAAAACAGCGACACATATTTTAATGAAGCAAGAGCGACGGTTAATATGGACAGGAATCAGATCATATCGATGCTTTCAGATGTGATTGCAGAAGCGCAGACAGCTACCGAAAAAGAAAATGCATCCGCACAGAAGCTGAAAATAATAGAATATATGGATAAGGAAAAGACAATTGAGAATCTAATTCTTACAAAAGGCCTTCCTGAATGCATGGTTTTGATTACTGATAATGCTGTAAATGTAACAGTAAACAAGCAAGACCTTACACAATCGGATATTGCAAAAATTTACGATATTACAATGAGGGAAACCGGTAGATCTGCTTCAGGAATAATAATTCAAAGTAAATACTGATTTGGGTGGTTTTTGTTGTTTTTCCTGTATACTTTTGATATAATAATAACACTAGATAAACCGACAGAAACAAGGGTATAAATATAGGAGAAATCAATGAGCGGCGATTCCGGACATAGAGCTACAAATATCAGGGATTCTGAAGACTTTATAGTTGCTTGTATAGCGAAGGCCACATTGAAAACACCCGGAGTCGCTGTTTTGGGTAATACATTTGCAGAGACGATATCTAAAAATATACTCGGCAGAACATTGATGTACAACGGTATTAAGCTTTCGCACAACGACGAGGGATATGTTTTGGATGTTTTCGTTGTGGTTGAATACGGAGTAAATATTCCGTCCGTCGCATGGGACTTGCAAGAAAATATAAAAAAAGAAATAGAAAACAGATCATTCCAGGAATTGAAGTCTATAAACATTTATGTACAAGGCGTAAAATTTCCCGATTGACCTTGGAGGAATATACAAATGAATAAAACAGAAGCCAAAGAGCCTCTAAAAAAGAAAAGAACAGAAGCAAGAGAGCTTTTGATGCAGCTTTTATTCCAAATGGAAGTAAACAATGATTTCGGAAAGGAAGCAACGGAAAAATATTTAGATGAAAATCGCGTGGCTGAGCCTTCAGCAAAATATATAAGGGATTTAGCATCCGCGGTAGAACAAAATATAATTGTAATTGATGAAAATATAAATAAGCACAGTATACGATGGAAAACGACAAGGCTCCCAAAGGTGGATCTTGCCATTTTACGTTTAGCGATAGGAGAAATACTGTATGATGAAAGCTTACCCCCGCAAGTAAGCATAAATGAAGCTGTAAATATTGCGAAAAAATACAGCACCGATGACTCTGGGAAATTTATAAACGGAGTTCTTGGTTCTATAGTCAGAGAAAAAGCCGATGAATGATAACAAATACGTTATCGGCATTGATACGAGCAACTACAAGACCTCTGTCGCTGTGACGGATCTTGAGGGTAATATTTTGTCAGATTGCAGACATTTGCTCGCCGTGAAAAAAGGCGAAAGGGGCTTAAGACAGTCAAATGCGCTTTTTCAGCATATCAATAAGCTTCCTATATTAATAAAGGAAGCTTTGAGTAATATAGAGTGCGGTCGTATTTGCGCCGCCGCTGTTTCTACAAGACCAAGACCAGTAGAGGGCTCATATATGCCGGTCTTCAATGCTGGAAAAAGCTCAGCACACAGCTTAGCTGCGGCTCTTAAGATTCCGGTATATGAATTCTCTCATCAAGAGGGACATATCGAAGCGGTCAGGAGAAAATGCACGCTAAAAGACGAAAAAACATTTCTTGTTTATCATCTTTCGGGAGGGACAAGTGAACTACTCCGTGTGAAAAGTACTGGTAGTAGCTTTGAGATAGAAACGATTGGAGGCTCGCTGGACATATCATACGGACAAGTTTTAGACAGAGTAGGCGTATCTCTCGGTATGGATTTCCCGGCAGGCGAGGAGCTTGATCGTATAGCTTTTGCCAGCAAAGGGGTGACAAAGAAATTTCTTAGACCTATTCCCAACAAGGGAGCGTATGTAAATCTCTCTGGGATTGAAACTCAATGCCAAAGATCGATTTCACCCGATGAAAACAAAGAGCCTTTAATTGCAGAGACTTTTGAAAAGATTGCCTCGTCAATACATAAATCCGTAGAAGCTGCGATTGTGCAAACGGGATTGACAAAAGTTATTTTTGTCGGCGGTGTTTCCGGAAGCATGTATATAAAAAAATATTTGCAAAGCAAGCTACAACAAAATGATATAAGGTTAGCTTTTGCAGCCGGTGATTTGGCTTCGGATAATGCCGTAGGCATTGCATTTCTTGGAGGTATAGCCTATGAAGCCAGTTAAGGTTTCGCAGCTTAACAATTACATAAACAGAATCCTTTCGTCGGATCCTATTTTGAGTAAAGTTTCCGTTAAGGGAGAAATCTCAAACTTAAAGCATCATAGTAGCGGGCATGTTTATTTTACATTAAAGGATGAATCGAGCAGGCTAAATTGCTTTTTGAGTGCTGATGCTCTAAAGCGCGTAAGATATGAGCTCGATGACGGTATTGAAATCATTGCTGACGGGTATATATCCGTATATGAAAGAGGTGGATACTATTCTCTCAATGTACTTAATATTGAAATTGAAGGGATAGGAGATCTTGCAGCAGCTTTTCAACTTTTAAAGGATAAATTGCAAGCTGAAGGACTATTTGACGTAAACCATAAAAAACCAATTCCGTTTTTTTCGCAAAAAATAGCAGTTGTTACCTCAGATACGGGTGCGGCATTAAAGGATATCCTAAGAATAATAAAAAATCGCAATAACTATACAGATATACTTATATATCCTGTTTTGGTACAGGGTGTGGGTGCAGCTGGCGATATTTCCTCGGCAATACAAAATATAAATGAAACTTTTCCCGAGATTGATGTTATAATTGTCGGAAGGGGTGGAGGTAGTACCGAAGATTTATGGGCATTTAACGAAGAAGTGGTGGCCAGAGCTATATATAAATCAAAAATCCCAATAATATCGGCTGTAGGGCATGAGATTGATTTCACTATATCCGATTTCGTCGCCGATGTTAGAGCAGAAACACCTACCGCGGCAGCCGTACTTGCAGTACCGGACATAGAGGAATTAAAAATTAGGGTAAAATCAATTAAAGAAATCATGTTATACTATATAAAAAGGAATTTAGATAAGAAAGAGACGGCACTGGAAAATCTCACTCCTCAAAATGTTTTAAAAATTTTGAACTCTAATCTGGATTTGATGAGGATTAAGGTGGATTCATGCTACAAACAGCTTTCTGCACTTTCCCCGTTAAATATTATGGAAAGGGGATACGGAGCAGTCGCTTTTCCCGACGGGAGCCCTGTAATATCCTCCAAGCAACTTAACGAAGGGGATGGCTTTATAGTTACATTTAAAGATGGGGCTGTAAGCGCAATGGTAACAAAAGGAGATAAATAATATGGGCGACAAAAAACGTAGCTTCGAGGAGGCTTTAAAAGAACTTGAAGAAATTACGGAGCATTTAAAATCAGATAATATCACGCTTGATGAGTCGATAAAAAGCTTTGAGCAAGGTGTTAAATTATATGAAGAGTGTAGCGGTATACTTTCGGAGGTCAAACAAAAAATAGAAGTGTTTGGAAGCTGATACAAGTATCGCAGGAGGTAAAAAAATGAATGTAGAATATAATCATTACAAGGAATTTGTTGAAAAGCATATTTTAGATTTCCTCCCTGAAGTTGACCATAAAAGCATTACGGTATACAATGCTATGAAGTATAGCCTTGAAGCGGGAGGGAAAAGGTTGAGACCTGTTCTTTTGCTTGCTGCCTGTGACTTTACTGGGGGAGATGTAAAATCTGCACTTCCTTATGCCTGTGCATTGGAATACATTCATACATACTCGCTGATACACGACGACCTGCCCGAGGTTGACAACGATGATTTAAGGCGCGGAAAACCAACGAATCACATCGTTTTTGGGCACGCAATGGCTTTGCTTGCAGGAGACGCATTGCTGTCAACAGCATTTGAAATAATGAATAAGGATATGTTCATGTACTTTCAGGATCCGGCGAGGCTTAAAAAAAGAATATGTGCATCATATGAGATTGCAAAAAGTGCAGGATGTCGCGGAATGATAGTGGGCCAGGTGGCTGATATTGAGGCCGAAGGAAAGCTTTGTTCCACTGAAATGCTTGATTATATACATCTTAATAAAACAGCGGCACTTATAACCGCAGCTGTTAGAGCCGGCGCTCATTTAGGCGAATCAGACGATGAAATTATGGGTAAGCTTACTATGTACGCCGAAAACCTAGGGCTCGCTTTTCAAATTGCCGATGACATTTTAGATGTTGTTGGTAACGAAAGAGATCTTGGCAAGAAGACAGGAATGGATTCGGAACGGAACAAATCAACATATCCGGCTTTATATGGGCTGGATGCATCAAGGAAGCGTTTAAAGGAGCTTTCACAAAACGCTCGCGATGTAATGGCACCTTATTATGATAACGCCGAATTTTTCACAGACCTGATAAAGAGCCTTGAAGTACGCATAAAATAAGGAGATTTGGATGACAATCGATATCTTTTCTCCGAAACTCTCTGACGATGTTAAATTAATGACGGTTGGGGAGGCGGAGCTTTTAGCATATGAAATTAGATCATACCTTTTAGATAATATTTCCAAGACAGGGGGCCATTTGGCTTCAAATCTGGGAGTAGTGGAGCTTACGATAGCTTTGCACAGAGTTTTTTCAACACCAAAGGATAAGCTTATATGGGATGTAGGGCATCAAGCATACGTCCATAAGATTCTCACAGGCAGAGCAGCGCAGTTCCCCACATTAAGGCAAAAGGACGGGCTATCAGGTTTCCCAAAGAGAGCTGAGAGTAGTCACGACTGCTTTGATACCGGGCATAGTAGCAACTCGATTTCTGTGGCGGCCGGTATGGCAGTTGCGCGGGACCTTTCTGGTCAAGATTACAACGTGGTTGCTATTATAGGAGATGGGGCACTTACGGGCGGGAT
The DNA here is from genome assembly GCA_028704515.1 of Eubacteriales bacterium. Taxonomy (GTDB): domain Bacteria; phylum Bacillota; class Clostridia; order Peptostreptococcales; family Anaerovoracaceae; genus UBA1440. The sequence continues at coordinate 19,752 of JAQWFH010000004.1, read as the reverse complement.
GGCATACGAAGCCTTGAACAATGTAGGGGCTATGGAAAAAAACCTTATCGTTATTCTAAATGATAACGGAATGTCCATATCTAAAAACATTGGAGGAATTTCGCAGCATTTAAATCGCCTTAGGACATCCAAGGGTTATATAGATTTTAAAAAAGTTTTAAAGGAAACACTGAAAAAAATCCCAGGTGTGGGCGAAGGCATATATTCCGGTATGGAACACGTCAGAGACCTGCTCAAATACACCGTTGTAGATGGAATTTTCTTTGAAGAAATGGGATTTAAATACCTCGGACCTATAGATGGTCATGATGTTGAGGAGGTGACAGATGCACTTCTTCTTGCAAAAAGAGTAAACGGACCTGTTGTTGTACACACAATAACCCAAAAGGGTAAGGGATATCGCAATGCCGAAAGGGATCCGGGTCGTTTTCATGGAATAGGCCCATTTGAGACTGAGTCCGGAGCTTGCATTAAACCGCCCGAAACATCGTATTCCCAGACATTTGGCAATATGCTTTGTAGGCTAGCAGAGAAAGATCAACGAATAACAGCTGTCTGTGCGGCAATGGAATGTGGGACCGGGCTTACGGAATTTGCAAGGAAGTTCCCTCAAAGAATCTTCGATGTGGGAATAGCAGAGGAGCACGCGGTTACATTTGCGGCAGGGATGGCAACCCAGGGCTTTAGACCTGTAGTTGCAATATACTCGACCTTTCTCCAAAGAGCATACGACCAAATCTTAATAGATGTATGCCTCCAAAACTTACCTGTAATCTTCGCGATTGATAGGGCGGGAAATGTCGGAAATGATGGCGAAACCCACCATGGAGTATTTGATATATCATATTTGAGCCATATGCCGAATATGAAACTGCTTGCGCCGATGGACGGCAAGGAGCTTGAGGAAATGCTGGAGTATTCACTCCAATACACAGGACCTGTTGCAATTAGGTATCCTAGAGGTTCATCAAAGGATTTAAATATATCGCGAAGAACGACCTTTAACGGTAAAAGTACAGTGTTGAAGGAAGGAAAGCATGCCGAGATAATTTCTGTCGGCAATATGACGTCTGTTGCCTTGGCTGTTTCCGAAAGATTATTAAAAGCCGGATATGATGTAGGAATCATAAACGCCGCTGTTATATCTCCGCCGGATAGGGATACGATTTTATCCGCTCTAGAAAGAACAGGCAAGATAATAACAATAGAAGACAATGTCTTAAATGGCGGATTTGGGCAAACGGTCAACACACTGGCTTTGAATGTCCCAGGTGCCAAAGTTCTCAATATAGGGTGGCCACAAAAATTCATAGAACACGGAAATACCAAAGAACTTTTCAAGGCTTATTCATTGGATGAAGAAAGTATTGAAGAAAGGATTCGACAATTTATTGAAGGATAGATTAGATATAATTTTGGTAAAAAAGGGATTTTTTCAATCTCGAGAAAGAGCAAAAGCAGCGATAATGGCCGGGATTGTTTATGTAGACGGCCAAAAGTCAGACAAAGCTGGAACAGCCGTAAGCGAAGATTCGGAATTTTTTATAAAAGAGAACCTTTGCCCGTATGTTTCAAGAGGAGGGCTTAAGCTCGAAAAAGCAATTAATGAATTCAACATAGAGCTAAATGAAGCTATATGTATGGATATAGGTGCTTCTACTGGAGGTTTTACAGATTGTATGCTCCAAAGAGGCGCTCAAAAGGTATATGCTGTCGATGTTGGCTATGGTCAGCTTGATTATAAGTTGAGAATAGATCCGAGAATCGTCAACATGGAGAAGGTTAATATTAGATATTTGGATGCAGATGCTATAAAGGAAGACTTAGACTTTATTTCAATCGATGTATCCTTCATATCACTGAAACTTGTGCTTCCGGTTGCAGCTTCGCTGCTCAGGGAAAACGGGAGCATACTCTGTCTTGTAAAACCGCAGTTTGAAGCGGGTAAAGAACAGGTAGGTAAAAAGGGAATCGTTCGCGAACCCGAAATACACAAAGAAGTGATTGAAAATGTCGTAGGATATGCCGCAGCAAGCGGGTTATATCCAGCAGGTTTAACCTTTTCACCAATAAAGGGAGCAAAAGGCAACATAGAATATCTTCTGTTGCTCAAAAAACAAAAGAGTGAAAGTTTTGATGCGGAGGCGAGTTTTACATCAACCCATATTATTGCGCTTGCACATAGCGCTCTAATAAATAACTGAGGTTTTTTAAGAAAGGAGACCTATCGCTATGAGACTTTCAGAAAGAGTAAACAAAATGGAATTTTCACCGATAAGAAAATTCAATCCAATTGCTGGTGCAGCTAAAGCAAGCGGCGTTCGTGTTTATCACCTAAACATAGGACAACCCGACATCGAAACTCCCGCAGCATTTATGGAAGCTATAAGAGGTTATGATGAAAAGGTTTTGGCTTATGCAGAATCTCCAGGGCTTACAGTTTTACAGGATGCAATTATCAACTATTTTAAACCATTCGGAGTAAACGTTGACAGGAGCGAAGTCCTGGTTACAAGCGGTGGCTCAGAAGCACTTAGCATGGTATTTACATCCATACTTAACGAGGGAGATACAGTAATGATTCCCGAGCCGTACTATACAAATTACCGTACATTTATAGCGGCATCCGGCGGAGAAGTTACTCCTATCACTGCAGATCCAGACAAAGGTTATATGTTTGCGGACGAAGCTCTCCTTGAGGCTTCATACAGGCCGACATGCAAAGCAATCGCAGTTGTTAATCCAGGCAACCCTACAGGAACGATTCTTTCAACCGAAGATATGGAAGTTATCTGCCGTTTTGCAAAGAAACACGACTTGTGGGTAATTGCAGATGAGGTATACAGAGAATTTGCATACGATGGAAGAAAAATGGTTTCCTTCGGACAGCTTGAAGAATATGCTGACAGAGTTATAATAATTGACTCTATTTCAAAGCGTTTCTCGGCTTGCGGAGCAAGAATAGGATTCATTATCGCAAAGAATAAAGAACTCAATGCCGCACTGATGAAGATTGCTCAGGGGCGTCTTTGCTGTCCAACTCTTGAGATGCTTGGCGCAGCTGCTCTCTATCAGCTTCCGTCGGATTATTTCAACGCTATCAGAACAGAGTATGAGAACAGAAGAAACGTTCTTTTCGAAGGGCTTTCAGCAATCCCAGGCGTCAAAGTCAATAAGCCAGGTGGAGCATTCTATATGATGGTAACTCTTCCAGTTGAAAATGCTGAAGATTTCCTTATGTTCCTTCTCGAAGATTTCAGAGATAACGGAGAAACTATGATGTATGCTCCTGCAGAAGGCTTCTATGCTACTCCAGGCCTTGGAAAGAACGAAGTAAGACTTGCATATGTACTCAATGCGAAAGATTTAAGGAGAAGTACAGAGATTCTTGCAAAAGCTCTTGAAGCATACAAGAACAGATAAATGAAAGGATACACTTAAGTAAATGGCACTATCACCTATGATGCAGCAATATATGGAGATAAAGGAAAAACATAAGGATTGTATTCTGTTTTTTCGACTGGGTGACTTTTACGAAATGTTTTTCGACGATGCAATCATCGCTGTTAAGGAGCTCAAGCTAACACTTACAGGCAAAAGCTGTGGGTTAGAGCAGAGAGCTCCGATGTGCGGTGTTCCGTTTCATTCAGCCGACACGTATATAGCTGCGCTTGTAGCCAAAAGATACAAGGTAGCTATATGCGAACAGGTTGAAGATCCTGCACAGGCAAAAGGCATAGTAAAGCGGGAAGTAGTCCAGATTATTACTCCGGGGACTGTTTTGAACGGTCCTGGGCTTGATGAGAAGGAAAACAACTATTTGGCTTGCGTTTTTGCTTCCGACAAAAGTATAGCATTGTCATATTGTGATATTTCTACGGGAGAACTTTATTCCGTAGATTTTACATTTAAAAGAGGGAAAGAGATTTTATTTAATGAATTGGCAAAAATCAATCCAAAAGAAATATTGTTTCAAAAATCCCTCCTTGATATCATAAGTGAAGAAGAAATAAAAGAAACTACGAATGCTTACATAAATATACTCGGTGACATGTATTTCAGTAATGAAGCCGGACGAAAGGCAATTCTCAAGCAATTCGACATGAAAGCTTTAACAGGAATAGGCCTTGAAGATAAAGAAGAAATTGTAAGTTCATTGGGTGCTTTGTTTTCATATATCACAGAAACACAGAAAAATAATCTCAAACATATAACAAAGCTGAAAATTTACGATATAAACAGCCATATGTCAATCGACAAGACGGCTATCAGAAATTTGGAAATAACAGAAACCTTGTACGAAAAGAAGGTACAGGGGTCTCTTCTTGGTGTCCTGGATAAGACAAGCACGGCGATGGGCTCCAGAAAGATAAAAAAATGGTTGAGAGAACCCTTGAAGAATACAGAAGAAATCACCAAGAGATTGGATGCCGTGCAACTATTTTATGATGATATTCTGCTTAGAAATAATATAAGACAATACCTAAAGCAGGTGTACGACCTCGAAAGATTGGGAGGTCGAATTTCGTGCGGAAATGCAAATGGCAGAGACCTAATCGCACTCAAAAATTCTCTTTGCGTGTTGCCCGATTTAAAGCATGATCTCTGTGACTGTAACAATGAGTTACTAATGGAAATAGAAGCCGCCTTGAACCCTCTTACAGGGTTATGCGAGGCAATAGATACGGCCTTGGAGGGAGAGCCTCCCTTTACAATTAAGGAAGGGAAGCTTATAAAGCCGGGCTATTCTGCAGAGCTGGACAAGCTAAAATTTTCAATAAAGGACGGACAGCTTTGGATTGTAAATCTTGAAGAGATTGAAAGGCAACGCACAGGTATAAGAAATTTAAAGGTAGGATTTAATAAGGTATTCGGATATTATCTAGAAATCACCAAATCATTTTACGATCGTATTCCGGATAATTACATACGAAAACAGACGCTTTCAAATTGCGAAAGGTTCATAACACCGGAGCTCAAGGAAATGGAAAGCCTTGTTCTTAACGCCGAGGTAAAGATAAACAAGATGGAGTATGAACTGTTTATAGATCTTAGGCAGAAGGTGTCCGAGTACATTGCTGAAATTCAGCAAACAGCAGAAGCTATTGCTTCACTTGATGTGCTCGTGTCATTTGCTGAGGTTAGCTCCAACCTATCCTATGTAAAGCCAGAAATCAATGATGAAAGCGAAATATATATAAAAAACGGCAGACATCCCGTTATAGAACAGATGTCAAGGGGCGGGACCTTCGTCTCAAACGATACATATATAAACGACACAACATCATCGCTTCTTTTGATAACAGGACCGAATATGTCGGGAAAATCCACATATATGCGCCAAACGGCTCTAATAGTTTTGATGGCACAGGCAGGTTGCTTTGTTCCGTGTGATATTGCAAAAATTGGAGTTGCAGATAAGATATTTACGCGGATAGGTGCTTCTGACAATTTGGCGCAAGGGCAATCAACATTTTTTGTTGAAATGAGTGAGCTTGCATTAATATTGAATACTGCTACAGAAAAGTCCCTTGTTGTTCTGGATGAAATCGGTCGAGGAACCTCAACATACGATGGGCTTTCTATCGCGTGGGCAGCAGCAGAATATCTATGCAATAAAGGCAGAAAGATAAGAACGATGTTTGCAACGCACTACCACGAGCTGACTGTGCTTGAAGAAAGCCTTCCGGGTCTTAAAAATCTCAATGTCGATGTTAGTGAGGAGGATGGAAATGCTGTATTTCTTCACAAGATAATTGACGGAAGCGCCTCAAGGAGTTACGGAATACATGTGGCAAAACTTGCAGGTGTTCCGAAGGCGGTTTTGAATAGAGCACAGGAAAAACTCTATGAGCTTGAAAGCAAGCCTCAAAATGTTGATTATAGTGTTTCTAAAAGCCTTCAAGAGGACGTGCAAATTTCACTGTTTTCGCCACATCCAAGTGCAATAACGCAAAAACTTAAGGACCTGGACATTATGGATATGACTCCGTCAAAAGCAATCCGGCTTTTGGAGGAATTGCAAAATTTGGCAAAGGAAGAATAAAAATGATTCAAATATTGAGTAAAAGTGTGGCCGATAAAATCGCAGCAGGGGAAGTTGTTGACAGGCCCCTGTCGGTCGTAAAGGAACTCGTTGAAAACTCAATAGATGCAGGTGCTAATTCTGTCACTGTCGAAATAAGGAAAGGCGGCAAGGAATACATAAGAGTGACGGATAATGGCTCGGGAATTGCCGCAGAAGAAGCCGAGATTGCCTTTATGCGTCATGCTACAAGCAAAATTGTTTCCGACACCGATTTAGCTAGAATAAAGACCCTCGGATTCAGAGGAGAAGCACTTGCAAGCATATCCTCGGTATCGAGAACTGAATTGATTACAAAGAAGATGCAAAGCAAGGTGGGAACGGTTGTACGCATCGAAGGTGGAGAAAAAACCGATATAAAAGCTACGGGTTCCCCGGATGGAACTACAATAACCGTCACAGATTTATTTTATAATATGCCAGCACGTCTAAAATTCATGAAAAGCGACAGCACAGAAAGCATGCATATAATTGACTTTGTCTCAAAGGCAGCACTTGCATTTCCTGAGATAAAATTCACAATTATAAATAACGATAAAGTTCTCTTTTCAACAAACGGAAACGGAGATACATACAGAAACATTCTTGCGATTTACGGAAGTGAAATCGGAAGAGAATTAGTACCGGTTGAGGGGACTACTGACGCCGGAAATATTAAGGGATATGTATCAAACCCCACGCTTTCTCAGAGCAATCGCAAAACTCAAATATTTTTTGTGAACGGCCGTTCAATAAAAAGTAAAATAATAGAGAAGGGCATTGATAAAGCGTATTCTGAAAGATTATTTAGCGGGCGTTTTCCTGTAGCCTTCTTGTTCCTTGACTTACCTCCCGAAAAGCTGGATGTAAATATTCATCCGAATAAAATGGAAATTCGTTTTGACGATGAGGCTATGGTCACGGAAATGGTATACATGGCTATAAAAGAAGCTCTTTCGGTAAATAACGCAATCCCACAAATGAGAGCAGATAAGCTTTTCAAAATACAGGAATCGAAGGAAAAAACGGATCAGATAAAGCTTGAAAATCCCAAGGTTCAGTATAGTGATATTGTGGATGAAAGCGACACGACGCACGACAATGAAAATACTCATACAAGTGAATCTCCGGAAGTTATCAATGTAAGCGAGGCGCGGGTTGACATAAAACAGTTATTGTCAACATTACGAGAGGAACAAGATAAAAAGAAAGAATCCCAGCTTAATGAAAGACCGACGGAATATTCAGTGGGATCGAAAAAAATCTTTGATTGTAGTGCTTTAAAGCCTATGGGATTAGTTTTTGGAACGTATATAACATGCGTGTTAGATGATGCAATATATCTTTTCGATCAGCATGCAGCCCATGAAAGAGTTTTATTTGAAAATATAAAAAAACAATATATAAATTCCGAGAAAATGATTCAGCCCCTGCTTATGCCCCTGATTTTAGAGGCATCACCGGCCCAAAAGTCCCAAGAAAGCCAGTGGCTCGATAATTTGCGTGCAATGAGCTTCGATATTGAAGAATTCGGCCCGAACGCTTATAATATAAGAGGGATACCTATATTTATGGAATTATCAGAAGCTGAGCAATTCCTAAATCACTTCATTGAAAGCGCGGGAGAATTAAAAGGCGATTTCGACGAGGCAAAGTCCGAAAAGATAGCAATGCAAGCTTGCAAAATGGCAGTAAGGGCAAACGATATGCTATCGTTTGAAGGAGCAGAAGCTTTAATAAAGCAGCTTTCTTTATGTGAAAATCCATATTCATGCCCTCATGGCAGGCCTACATTCGTCAAAATAACAAAAGGTGAAATAGAAAAACTATTTAAGAGAATATGAGAAAAATAACTGTAATTTGCGGTCCTACAGCAGTGGGAAAAACCGATTATACAATACAAATAGCATCCGCATTGGGCGGCGAAATCGTCAATGCTGATTCCATGCAGATTTATAAGTTTATGAATATAGGATCTGCAAAGCCCACAAAAGAAGAAAGGGAAGCCTGCCACCATCACCTTGTGGACTGTATAGATCCTCGAGAGCCATTTTCTGTCGGGAAATATCAAAGGCTTGCAAAAGAGGCAATTGAAGATATTTTTGCACGCGGGATGCATCCCGTTGTGTCAGGTGGTACGGGGCTTTATGTAAATTCTATAATTTATGATATGGACTTTTCCGCATCGCCGAGAGATAATGATATTTACAATTCGAGAAGGAAAGAACTTTTTGAACTTGCTGAAGAAAAAGGCAAGGAATATGTGCATTCAATCCTTAATGAAATTGATCCTGAGGCAGCTGAACGCATACATCCAAACAATTTAAAAAAGGTCGTCAGAGCAATAGAAATATATGAGCTCACAGGTGAAAAAAATAGGGAGTTTTCTGAAGCACTTATACCGACGGAGGATTATGAATATACGCTTATAGGTCTTACGAGAAATAGGGAGGAGTTGTACGAACGCGTTAATAAAAGAGTTGATATACTTGTTCAACAAGGATTGTTTGGGGAAGTCCAAGAATTGCTGGATATGGGACTTTCTATAAATGATATAGCAATGAAAGGTATAGGCTACAAAGAGATAATAGAATTTTTCAATGGAGAATACGAAAAAGATGAAGCAATAGATCTTATAAAAAAAAATACAAGACATTTAGCAAAGAGGCAATGGACTTGGTTCCGCCGATACGAGGACATAAAATGGTTTAATATTTCGGAATACGCAAAAGAACCGGATTGTATAGGAGAAATCCTCAAATGGATAAAAAGAGAGTAAAATTTCATAACAAGAGTGACAAGCCGGACAACATAGTAAGAAAGGAACACGAAATCAATGTAATGTGCAAGCAGCTTGAAGATGAGCTTCCCAGGTTTTTGCGAGGATTTCACGCCTATTTAAAAGGGAATGTTCTTCCGATGACGCGTCTTGCTTATCTTTATGATATACGATTTTTCTGCCAATATTTAATTTCCGAGAGACCTGATCTCACGGATGCAAAGGCTGAAAAGGAGATAAAAACAGAAGAATTCAACAATATACAAGCAGTAGACGTTAATATGTATATAGATTATTGCCGCTCGTATGAAAAAGAGACCGAGAATGCAGTGTATATTTATGAAAATAACAACAAAACCCTGGCTCGAAAGCGATCTTCCGTTTCGGTAATGTTCAAGCAGCTTTACAGAGACGGATTGTTGGAAAAAAACATAACGGATGGGTTTGATCCTATCAGAGTTCCTAAGCAAGGCGAAAGAGAAATAAAGGCCCTTCAGGACGATGAGGTTATGAAGATGCTCGATGCCGTTTCCACTGGGGCAATGCTCACCCCGAAAGAGCATGAGTACTGGGAGAAGACAAAAAAAAGGGACAAGGCTATACTGATACTGTTTCTTACATATGGACTTCGAATATCGGAATTGCAACAGCTCAATGTTTCTTCGTTCAACTTTACCCGAGGAGAGTTCAAGATATACAGAAAGAGAGGCAAGGAATCCATAATGCCGTTGAACAAGTCTGTAACTATGGTAATAAACGACTATATTAAAAATGAAAGACGACACGATGAGGATGTAGACGAAGAGCATAAGGATGCACTTTTCCTTTCGCTTCAAGGCAAGAGAATGACGGAACGCGCGATTAGAGAGCTTTCAAAGAAATATACATCGATCGGCCTGGAAACATCCAGAAAAGCAGGCTACAGCCCCCACAAGCTTAGGGCAACGGCTGCCACCAGTCTTATAGGAAGAGGCAATTCTATATTCGATGTACAGGCTCTTCTTGATCATGAACAGGTAACTACGACACAGCTATATGCTGCCCACAAGATGAACGTTAAGAGAGATTTAGTCAATGACATGGAGTGGGAGATTGAAAGAAAAATAAATGAAACCGACAATAAAAAGAACTGAGGACAATAAATAATGCAAAAAAACACTTATAAACTTTTAACCCAAAGCTTTGGAATATCTCCGGCAGTGCTTGATGCAGTTGGCAAGGCTGAGGAACAAATTGAATCTATATTCCAAAATCTTGATGACATAATGGCGTACAATCAGTACAAGGTATTGTCGGCATTTCAAAAAAACAATATATCCAATATGCATTTTTCATGGAATACGGGGTATGGATATGATGACCCGGGCAGAGCTGCTGTCGAAAGGGTGTATTCAGACGTCTTTGGCACGGAGGATGCCCTTGTAAGACCTACGATAGTAAACGGAACACACGCACTTGCAATAACGCTGTTTGGCTGTCTGCGCCCCGGTGATGAGCTTATATATTGCACGGGAAGACCGTATGAGACGCTTGAATCAATCATTGGCATAAGAGGCAGCGGTATGGGCTCTCTTGCTGAATATGGGATAACCTATAAGCAAGTAGAATTAGACGATGACGGAAGTATTAATCTCCAAAGAATAGGTGAAGCTATTTGTGATAAAACAAAAATGGTATCAATTCAGCGTTCTCAAGGCTATACTTTTAGGAACGCCATCACAACTGAATCCATAAAAGAATGTACAACCTTTATTAAGAATATAAAAGAAGATATAATTTGCATGGTGGATAATTGCTATGGCGAATTTCTTGATATAAATGAACCTACCGATGTTGGCGTGGATGTTATGGCAGGCTCACTTATTAAGAATCCCGGAGGAGGTATGGCTCTTACAGGAGGATATGTAGCGGGCAGAGAAGATCTTATCAAAAATATCTCATATAGAATGACATGTCCGGGAATAGGTGGAGAATGCGGATTAACATTTGGGCAAACAAGAGCAATGCTGCACGGGCTGTTCATTGCACCAAAGGTTGTGAATGGAGCGGTAAAAGGAGCTGCCCTTTGCGCGCAGGTATTTGAGAACTTGGGATATAATGTATGTCCAAAGGCCGGAGATGCCCGTGCCAATATAATAGAAACAGTAAGATTGGGTACTGCGGAAGCTGTAATAGCCTTCTGCGAAGGAATACAGGCCGCTGCTCCGATAGATTCATACGTAACGCCTATACCCGCTTATATGCCTGGTTATGAGAGCGATATTATAATGGCTGCCGGGGCATTTGTGCAGGGATCATCTATCGAGCTGTCGGCGGACGCACCGATAAGAGAGCCTTACAATGTGTATTTCCAAGGAGGACTTACATACGAACACTCTAAATTCGGAGTTATCAAGGCACTTCAGGCACTTTATGATAAAAATTTGGTGGCATTATAAATCTAAAAAGGACTTAGGAGATAATTAATGCAAAGATTCATTGCGGTAATTAAGCTTTTATTGCTATTTGCGATAATTGTAGGTATACCGGTTATTATATACCTCAATTACTATACAATAATTGAAGATTTTGGATCGTTGGAAAAATTAAACGAGCTTCTATCTGCATACAAAACAGAAGGAATACTTGTTTATCTTGTACTGCAAGTGCTTCAAATAATAATTTGCATTCTTCCTGGACAAGTACTTCAGTTCGCAGCCGGATACGCGTTTGGATTCCCGCTAGGCATTATATTGACGCTAATAGGCGCGGCGATTGGAACTTTAATTACATTTTATATTTCAAGAATTCTTGGAAAAAAATCAATGTATTTGATATTCGGAGAAAAAAAATTCGAAAAATATGTGAATAAACTAAACAGCAAGAGAGCATTTGTTCTAATTTTTATAATATATTTGATCCCAGGGCTTCCAAAGGATTTATTTGCCTATGCAATAGGCGTATCGGAAATGAGATTTAAGCCGTTTTTGTTAATTTCAATGACGGGAAGAACTCCGGCAATGGCGATGTCTGTAATGCTTGGCTCAATGACACTTACAGAGAATTATACAGGAGTAATAATATTGTCCTTGGTTGCGGTCACTCTTTGCATACTTGGAGTTTTCAATTATAAAAAAATGCACGAATGGATTGATAATTTATATGTTAAGCTTCTAAAACTTTAATGTTTCCGGGGCTTTAAAAATAAAAAAGGAGAGAAGATATGAAAGATTTAAAAAGCATCTGCAGAGTCGCAGTAGTTCAGGCAACACCGGTATTATTTGATAAAGACGCTACAATCGATAAAGCTATTAAGCTCATTGAAGAAGCGGGAGAGCAAAATGCAGACATTATTGTCTTCCCGGAATCATTTATCCCCGCATATCCGAGAGGATTTTCTTACGGTTTTATCGTTGGAAGCAGGACAATGGAAGGCAGAGAGGACTGGAAAACTTATTACGACAATTCTGTAATTGTACCTAGTGCTGATACAGATCGCATCGCTGAGGCAGCGCGTGACGCCGGTGCGTATGTTTGCATGGGCATTACAGAAAGAAGTGAAAAAAATTGTACTCTTTATTGTACTACCGTTTACTTCGGGCCTGACGGAAAGATTTTAGGAAAGCACAGAAAGATGAAGCCTACAGGAACAGAAAGACTCATCTGGGGAGATGGCAACGAAGGAATGCTGACCACAATCGATACAGAATTCGGTACGATGGGAGGTTTGATTTGTTGGGAAAATTATATGCCTTTGATGAGAGCTGCTTTGTACGAAAAAGGGGTTGCGTTATATGTTGCACCTACGGCAGATAATAGAGAAGAGTGGCAATGTACTATGAGACATATTGCACTTGAAGGAAGATGCTATGTTATAAGCTGCAATCAGTATGTCACAAAATCGATGTATCCTGAGCTTTTCCATTATCAAAACGAGCTTGAGCAACTTCCGGAAGACCTTTGCCCAGGCGGAAGCTGTATCGTTGACCCGTTTGGCAAGTATGTGATCGAGCCGGTATGGAATAAGGAAGAAATTTTGTATGCGGATCTTGATATGAATAAAGTGCCGCTCAGCAGAATGGATTTTGACCCTACAGGTCATTATTCGAGGCCTGATACCTTTGAATTAGTGATACATAACGAAAAATAATGAGATTAATGAGGAATTGTTGTTAAAAATGCTTGACAAGTAATTTTCATTATGTTATAAGAGAATAAAGGCTGCGATGGAAAGAGTAGCTGAGACTTGCATATACAGAGAGAAGAGATATTTGCTGAAAATTTCTTCATATGTAGCTCAGTGAAGACCACTCCTGAGCCGCATGCGATGAGCATTGCCGTATTTCTGCGTTAAAGAACAAGGTTTGTTGGAACCTAAGTGAAAAATCAAGGTGGAACCGTGCTGTTCCCAAAAACGAAAGCAGCACCCTTGAACAGCTTATTAGCTTGTTTAAGGGTGTTTTTTATTACAAATAAACCATAGGAGGAAACAATATGAAAGTTATTTTACAAGATGGATCGTCAATCAAAAAATCATTTGAAGATGAAATAGGAAGAGAAGCGTTAAGACATACAGCTTCCCATATACTCGCGCAGGCAGTCAAGAGACTTTATCCGGAAACAAAACTGGCCATCGGCCCTGCAATTAAAGATGGGTTTTACTATGATTTTGACCGCGAAACTGCTTTTTCGGAATCAGAACTGGAAGATATTGAGAAAGAAATGCAGAAAATAATCGATGAGGATATTCCTCTCGAAAGGTCAATTCTCTCAAGAACTGAAGCTATTGCTTTGATGGAAAAGATAGGTGAGCCGTACAAGATTGAGCTTATTAACGATCTGCCTGATGAAGCAGAACTCAGCTTCTTCAAGCAGGGAGACTTTATTGATTTGTGTGCAGGGCCTCACGCTGCATCGACAGGCGAAATTAAGGCATTCAAATTAATGTCGCTTGCAGGAGCATATTGGAGAGGTAGCGAAAAAAATAAGATGCTCGCTCGTATATATGGCACTGCATTTGATAAGAAGAAAGACCTCGACGAATATTTAAACCGTTTAGAGGAAGCAAAGAAGCGCGACCACAGGAAACTTGGAAGAGAGCTTGGACTGTTTATGGTCGCTGAAGAAGGTCCGGGATTCCCGTTCTTCCTTCCTAACGGAATGGTGCTAAAAAACACATTGATCGATTACTGGCGTAAGCTGCATAACCGTTGGGGATATGTTGAAATTTCAACTCCGCTCATCTTGAACAGAAGACTATGGGAGCAGTCAGGTCACTGGGATCACTACAAAGAAAATATCTATATGACTACAATTGATGAACAGGAATACGCTGTAAAGCCGATGAACTGTCCTGGCGGAATTCTCGTATATAACAGCGAGCCGCGTTCTTACCGCGATCTTCCGATGAGGGTTGGCGAACTGGGTATCGTACATCGTCATGAGCTTTCAGGTGCGCTTCACGGTCTTATGAGAGTTCGTTGTTTTACACAGGATGACGCTCATATTTATATGACAGAAGAACAGATTAAAGATGAAATCGTAGGCGTTGCACGCTTATTTGATGAAATATACAGCTTGTTTGGACTTCCTTATAGAGTTGAGCTTTCCACAAGACCGGAAAGCAGCATGGGTACAGAGGAAGAATGGGAAGTTGCAACAGCAGGTTTAAGAGATGCACTTGAATCTATGGGAATTGATTATGTTGTTAATGAAGGTGATGGAGCGTTCTACGGTCCGAAGCTCGATTTCCACCTTATGGATTCAATCGGTAGAACATGGCAGTGCGGAACTATTCAGCTCGATATGCAAATGCCGCAGAGATTCGATATGACTTATGTCGGTGCAGACGGACAGAAGCATAGACCTATTATGATTCATCGTACAGCGTTGGGCTCCATTGAGCGTTTCATCGGAATACTCATCGAGCATTATATGGGCAAATTCCCTGTATGGCTTTCACCTGTTCAAGCGAGAATTCTCCCTATAACAGAAAAGCATTTAGAATATGCAAATGAAATATGCGATATGATGAAGAAAAAGGGAATCAGATGTGAAGTCGATAGCAGACAGGAAAAAACGGGCTTTAAGATTAGAGCAGCGCAAGAAGCGAAGATTCCATATATGCTTGTAGTGGGAGATAAAGAGGTGTCTGACGGTAGCGTAAGTGTTCGTGCTCGTGAAACGGGTAAGACTAATGTTATGAGCAAAGACGATTTCCTTGCTAAGATTGAGGGTGAAATAGATTCAAAGGAACAATTCACAAAATAGTTGCAATGACTAAATAAATGTAATTGAAAAATAAAAGATAAGAAAGATGTCGCTCGTAATAGGGTGGCATCTTTTGTATTATAGTCGATATTCCTTTAAATCTAACAAAAGATCAGCTTTCATTACACTTTCCAAGTGCAGCAAACAAAAAAGAACAAATGTTCAAAATCCTCTTGACAACGAACAGATATTCGATTAATATTATCTAAAGAACAGATGTTCAGGAATAGGGAGGATACATACGATGAATAATAAAAAAAAATATAGAATAAAATCGCGATTGAGATTTACTGCATTTGTCGTAGTTATGATGCTTGCCATACTTACAAGTGCGAATGGAATTTTAGGAATATATGATGCGGCAAGCTTAACAAAAATTGAATACAAAACA
Source organism: Eubacteriales bacterium (assembly GCA_028704515.1). Taxonomy (GTDB): domain Bacteria; phylum Bacillota; class Clostridia; order Peptostreptococcales; family Anaerovoracaceae; genus UBA1440. Next base: position 4,269 of record JAQWFH010000004.1, on the reverse strand, counting down.
GTTTCAATTGAAAACGGCGATACATTATGGGAAATTGCTTCCGAATATATGCCTGATACCGAAATAAGAAGAGCCGTTCACAAATTATGCACGATTAATGATCTTGAATCGGCACAGATCTATCCTGGACAAATTATAAAGGTGCCTATGTATCTTGCGCAGGAGGGATAATGCCAAAACTTAAAAAAAGTCCGTTAAAACGTAAAATAGGGGCTCGCATTAGGGTCTTGTTTAGCTGTATTGTCTTTCATATACCCAATTAATTAAAATTGGGTTATTTTAATATTATTGTAGTAGTTTGAGATAATTTTAGATTATAATTCCCAGAACAGCAGGAAAAAGCATTTTAAATATGAATATTGATGATTTCAGATAAGTTGGATTATACCCGTGGAATTCTTGATATGTTGATTGTGCAGGAGAATATTATGATACAATCCTGGAATAACATATTTAGAAGTAGTAACTATTCCCCAAATTACGATTTTAGGAATAGTTACTTATCTTTTGAAAGAGGAGCGTTGGTGTGCTCCTCTCCCTTACAATCTTTATTTTTTCAGTGCAAGTGAATCCAAATATCCCTGCATTATCAGAACTGCAGCTTGTTTGTCAATTACTTGTTTTCTTTTATTTCTTCTTACATCGGCTGCTATAAGAACTTTTTCAGCCATTACAGTTGTTAATCGCTCATCTTGAAATACGATTCCTATATGTCCCATAGAAATACTTCGCAATTTATTTTCAAGCATATTTTTAAATTCATATACCTTTTCGGTCTGTGGACTGTCTGATCCGTCAAGACGCTTCGGAAGGCCGATTACTACAGTATCGCAGTCATATTCTTTTATAAGATCGATTATTTTGCCGCAATCCTTACGTATTCCTATCCTTTGTATTGTTGTTATACCTTGTGCTGTGATCAGCAATTCATCGCTTACTGCTATACCTATTGTTTTATCGCCGACATCAAGTGCAATTTTTCTCATATTATCTTTTTCCTTGTAAATAAAATTAAATAAAGGCGGACGCTATTGTCCGCCTTGCTTAAATGTCCTATATCATTTTTTTAGAAATGCGCGCAACAGTTCTTCTACCAAATCGTCACGCTCTATATGCCTTATAATATTTCTTGCATTGTTATGACTTGTAATATATGACGGATCTCCCGAGAGTATATACCCAACCATCTGATCTATAGCGTTATATCCTCTTTCATCAAGGGCATCATAAACACTTGTTAAAATATCTTCAGTGGTTTTCATCTCGCCTCTGTCCGTGGCATTGAATAAAATTGTATTCCTGTCCATATACTCTCTCTCCTTTCTTTTGAACACATTATACAGTAGAAACTATAATACTCACAAGTAAGTTTTATTGATTTAATATATTCGTAACAATTATACATCAAATAAGTGTTTTGGCCACCTCAAATGCTGCCTCGATCTTTGAAGGATCCTTAGCTCCGGCTTGTGCCATATCAGCTTTACCTCCCCCCCCGCCACCTGCAGATGCGGCTATTTGTTTTATCATATTGCCTGCATGGTATCCCTTTTCAAGGACGTCATCGGTAACTGAAACAAGGAAGGTAACCTTACCATCATTTATGGTAGCAAATACCATTATGATGCCTTTATGAGAAGCTTTAATGCTATCCGATAATGCTCTTAAATCATTTATATTATAATCATTAAACGCTTTAGTTATGAGCTTTATACCTTTAATGTTTTCCGCAGAAGAAATTATATCATCGAGTCCTGTATTCATTGATTGACGCTTAAATTCCTCAACTTCTTTCTTGGCGATTTTAACTTCTTCTGAAAGAGCTGCTGCTTTTGCAGGAACTCCCGATACGTTTGTCTTAAGAAGATCTGCGGTTTCTGAAAGCAATGTCTCCGCCTCGCGCATTTTTGAGAGTATGCCAATACCCGTTACCGCTTCAATTCTTCTTACTCCTGCCGCAATTCCGCCTTCTGAAAGGATTTTGAATACACCGATTTGCCCGGAGTTTGCGACATGTGTTCCTCCGCACAGCTCCATAGAGAAATCTCCAATGGACAATACCCTTACCATTTCACCATATTTTTCACCAAACAATGCCATAGCACCTAATTTTGATGCTTCTTCCGGCGACATAATATGGGTGTTAACAGGTAGGAAATTAATTATTTGTGTATTTACAATCTCTTCTATATTGTTCAAATCTTCCTTAGAGATGCTTTCAAAATGTGTAAAGTCAAAACGAAGGCTGTTTGATGTTACAGAAGAACCTGCCTGCTGTACATGCTCTCCCAATACGGTGCGAAGTGCTTTATGAAGAAGATGTGTCGCACTATGATTTCTCGCTATATTATTTCTCGTAAGCACGTTTACTTCACATTGAACAGTGTCCCCTTGTGCTAAAAGCCCTTCGTTGACGTGAATTCTGTGAATGTAAATATTGTTGTTCTTTGTGACATCTAGGACATCCGCTTTGAAGTTATCATTGAAAATAATGCCTTTGTCGGAGGCTTGACCGCCGCCTTCCGCATAAAACGGTGTTCTGTTCATTGCAATAAGGGCAGTTTCCCCGGTGCTGACTTGATCGATTTTTTCATTTTCTAATATAATAATCTTAACCTTAGCCTGGTCCGTTAATGTTTCGTATCCGGAAAAATATGTTGCTCCCGCTTCTTCGAAATCCAAATGCATTTCATGCCAGCCCTGATCATCATTATCTTTCCTTGCAGCCCTCGCCTGCTCTTTCTGATGCTTCATATTAGTATTGAAGCCTTCTATATCTGCGCTACAGCCGTTCTCAGCGAGTATTTCTTCTGTAAGCTCAGGAGGGAAGCCGTATGTGTCGTATAGCTTAAAAACTTTATTTCCATCAAGCACAGTTTGTCCTTGTTGCTTTATTTCTTCAATATAGCTGGCAATTATATTTGTGCCTTGATCAATTGTATCGGCAAACTTTGCTTCCTCAACGGAAATAACCTTACGGATGTAATCTCTTTTTTCAACGAGCTCAGGATAAGCTTCTTTTGATGTGTCTATAACCGTATCTGCAAGCTCTGCGAGGAAGGAGCCTTCTATGCCGAGAAGCTTACCATGTCTTGCGGCTCTTCTAAGCAACCTTCTGAGAACATATCCCCTGCCCTCATTTGATGGAAGGATACCATCTCCAATCATAAATGTCATAGAACGAAGGTGGTCTGTTATAAGTCTTATCGAAATATCTGTTTTCGCCTTCCCATCCTTATATTCGACACCCGCTTTATCAACAATTGCATTTAGTAAAACTTTTATAGTATCAACATCGAATATAGAATCGACCCCTTGCAGAATACACGCAAGTCTTTCAAGGCCCATACCTGTGTCTATATTTGGATGAGCTAGATTGCTGTAGGAACCGTCCTCTTCCTTGGAAAATTGAGTAAATACATGATTCCAAAATTCAAGGTATCTGTCACATTCACATCCCGGCTTACATTCCGGGTTATCGCAACCGTAATCAGGGCCTCTGTCAAAATATATTTCTGAGCAAGGTCCGCAAGGGCCGAGCCCTATTTCCCAAAAGTTATCGTCTTTACCCAGTCTTACTATTTTTTCTTCAGAAATTCCGATGACATCTTTCCATATGTTATATGCTTGGTCATCGTCCTCATATATGGTTGCCCAGAGCTTGTCCTCGGGTATTTCTAGAACCTCGGTTACAAATTCCCAGCCCCAGACGATAGATTCTTCCTTGAAATAATCTCCGAACGAGAAAGAACCGAGCATTTCAAAGAATGTCCCGTGTCTTGCTGTAAGCCCGACATTTTCTATATCTCCGGTTCTTATACACTTTTGACATGTTACCATTCTCGGTGCAGGCGGCTTTTCAATACCGGCAAAATAGTTTTTCATAGGAGCCATACCGCTGTTTACTAAAAGAAGACTTTTATCGTTATGCGGTATAAGTGAAAAGCTGTTTTTTCTGTAATGTTCTTTTGTTTCATAAAAACTGAGGAATTTTTCTCTCAGCTTATTTAATCCCATATTTTTCATTATGTAAACTCCTCTCGGGAATATTTTATCAAAATCAGTATTGTAAACTTAATGTACTATTATATCATTATTCTAACCCTTTTAAAACAAAAAATATCATAAGTCGCACAAAAGTTCTGTAGGATTACAATACATGTGTTACATTAAGTCAAAAAATTAAATACGGAAAACTTCTAAATTGTGTTATGTTTAATTTACTACTAAAAAACACCACAATTGGAGGTTCCCCGTATGGCAAGTAGT
>JAQWFH010000032.1 GCA_028704515.1 Eubacteriales bacterium | reverse complement strand
AATTGGGGCGCTTTTTCGTTGCATTTTGTCACAATTTGTGACAATTGGTTGAATAATACAGCAAATTGGTGTATTGTGGAAGAAAAAGTGAGGGAGGATAGGAAGATGGCTTTGATTTCCACAGTGGCATATTCAATTAGTATTAACAATAAAAGGGAAGATGATAAATATTTATTAAACGATTTAAACGGTGAGACTTTTTTGGAGTTATTTGAAGGTTTTATAGGGTTAAATTCAGACGAATATAAAGATGATGACCAATTAGAAAAAATTTTTAAAATTGAGTATTATAGGAAGCATTCATATGTAGAGCAAGGTCATACACTGTTTAAATACATTATAGGCAAAATAAAAACCGGGGCCTATGGGCAGGAGGCAGAAATAGTCAATAAGAGCACTGGGGATGTTAAATATAATAAAGATATAGAGGACGCGGAGGTGATGCCCTTCGACTTTATTGTAGCAGTTCCAACGGGGAAAATCAGTAAAGGGCTTTTAATTCTGCAAAAGAACGGGATATTTGGAGTAAAAACTGTTTTCGGAAACCTGTTAAGTGATTTTTTTAAAGATCTTAATAGTGATTACAAATTAAAATTTTCCAATATTGCGCCCATTGCATATTTCGAGAGACTTTTGACCCATGGAATTTTAAAGAAAATAAGATTTTTTAGATATTCTATTCCGCAAGATCGAGCCAACCAAGTAGGAATAGATAATGGTTTAGCCGAAACTTATGATGAGTATGTTATCAATAGGCCAGTGGGATTTATCAGATCGAAGCGAGATACAATTATGCAATGTATAAGAGGGCAAAGAGAAATTTCCACCATAGCAGGCATTGATGGGTTTGAATATAATAATATAAAATTAGAGTTTAAATTAGGAAAAACAAGCAAAACGATCAATTTATCAGATTTATCAAGTATCTGCTTTAGTGAAGATATCACCAATCAAATAAATCTTGTTGGTGGGCATCCCACAACCGAAAGTATAACTCCGATATTGATAGACACGGCCGTAACGTATTTAGAGGAGATGGGATTAATAGCGAGAGGGTGAAGTTTTGAGTTTCATTGAGATAATAAAAAATCCATATGTAATCATTGCACTATGTATTGCGTTTATACTCCTTTCAAAATTTATATTTAAAATTAATTATATGAATTGTGGTACTATAATCATCAATCACAAAAGTATTTTTTGCAACCGGGACGGAAAACTTTTGATAATACCTTTTATAACGTATAATATTTTACCGATTTTTGTTGCTTTGGGTGTAAATAGTGTGAGAGTTATTGATGATTCAACAATCGGCACCATAATAATTATACTTTCTATATTAACCTCTATGCTATTTACGTTACTAGTAATGATAATAGACATGAAAGGGAAAAGAGACTATAAAAAATCCCAAAATGGCAGTCAAGAAAATATCATAAGAAAATTAATCATAGAAACTTACTATACATTAATGTTTGAGATTTTGATAGCCGTTTCTGTATTATTTTTGTCTTTCGTATATTTATTTGCAGATAAAATCAGCATTATTGTTAGTTGGGCAATATATTCTCTGATATTCCTTTTGGTATTTAATCTGTTTATCGTGTTAAAAAGAATATTTAATATAGTCCAATGGGACTTATCAACTTAATAACCCTACACAATAACTTTTTAGAACCATCCCGGCGGCGGTTCTTTTCTTATGCCTAAAAGGAGGTGGCATTATGGCCAGAAAACTTACAGTAAAACAGCAGTGTTTCGTCGCAGAATATCTAATCGACCTTAATGCTACTCAGGCAGCAATCAGGGCGGGGTATTCTCCGAAGACGGCAAACGAGCAGGGAAGTCAATTATTAGCGAATCTTAGTGTACGCGCGCGTATAGACCAAGCCCTCGCCGAACGCTCAAGACGAACGGGGATAAATGCCGATCTGGTACTTGATGAGCTCGGAAAGCTGATGCGGGTCAACGCCGATGATGTGATCAATATGAGAGATGCGACTGTTAAAGGTTCTGCAACAAGAGACGATACTGCAGCCATTGCATCCGTAAAAGTTAAAGTCATTCCGACCGAGGACGGTGAGATTGTCGAGCGTGAAGTAAAGATGCACGATAAACTAAAGGCCATTGAGCTCGTCGGGAAGCATCTTGGCATGTTCCAGAACAAGCTTGAGCTCTCAGGCCAAGTTAATACCAACAGCGACAAGCTGGACGCTATATTGGAGCAGTTAAAAGATGGCTGAGAAGTTTCTCCTATCCCCGAAATATAAAGCGTTCCTTCGTTGTGACGCACCCGTTGAGTTTCTTGAAGGAACCACATATGCCGGCAAAACAACTGTAGGTATATTCAAATTTATGCTTAAGGTAAGGGAGAGCCATAAAAAGCAGCATATCATCGCAGGGCTTGATCTTGGCACTATTGAGAAAAATATAATTAACAAAGATCTTGGGATTGTTGATATATTCGGTGACTTGGTTAAGTATAATTCATCCGGAAGAGGCGGAGAGAACCTACCACATCTTTCGTATCAGGGGAAGATCATATATGCTCTTGGCTATGCCGATAAAGCAAGATGGAAAAAGGCATTGGGTTCGCAGAGTGGCTGTATCTATATCGACGAGATCAACATCGCCGATATGGATTTTGTCAGAGAGGCATCGATGCGTTGCGATTATCTGATGGCAACGCTTAACCCTGACGATCCGAGCCTGCCTGTTTACGAAGAATATATCAACCACAGCCGGCCGCTTCCCGAATATGAGAAGGATGCGCCCGACGAACTGAATCAAATGCTTACGGAAGAACCAAAGCCCGGTTGGGTACATTGGTTCTTTTCTTTTGAGCATAATGCAGGGCTGACACCTGAAAAACAGGCTCAGATCATTGGGAATGTGCCTGTAGGGACCAAACTCTATAAGAATAAGATACAAGGTCTGAGAGGACGCTCTACAGGTCTCATATTCAATCTTAGACCCGAGAACATTATCACACCGAAGCAGGCCAAAGAGTTTAAATTCAATCTGTTCTCGTGCGGTGTGGATACATCCTATTCAAGAGAATCAGATGATACGTTTACATTCAGCTTTACCGGACTCACGATCTGCCGAAAGAAGATCACGCTGGCGGAGAAAGTCTATAACAACAAAGACCGCACAGAGCCGATCACACCGTCCGATGTTCCGCCGCTGCTTGTAAAGTTCTTGGAGCAGTGCCGCTCTGATTGGGGCTTTGGCAGGAATGTCTTTATAGATTCGGCTGACCAGGGCACTATCTTGGAATGTCAGAAATATAAGAGGGCTCACGGCTCACCATATATGTTCCAAGGCGCATGGAAAAAGACGACCATTATCGACCGGATTAATTTTGACTCGGGCTGGCTTGCACATGGGGATTCGCTGATTGTGGATACTTGCAAGGAGCATATCAGAGAAAGGAATCTGTACAGCTGGAAGGAGAACAAGGACGAACCCGAAGATCGCAACGATCATTCGGTAAACTCCGATCAGTACAGCTGGCTGCCGTTTAAGGATCGGATCGGAAACATAACGAAGGAGGCGAAAGGGTGAACATAAGATTAATTATTGATCTTCTAAATAAGGAGAAGGGGTATATCCTTTCATCGGATTACTATGCCAACATCGACACATGGAGAGATTGGTGGCGAGGATTCCATAAGCCGTTTCACGAGTTTTCGGAGATAAGCGGCAATACCCGCAAGACAAGGAAGCTATATACCTTAAAGATGGGAAAAAAGGTTTGCGAGGATTGGGCCGCTATCCTGCTCAATGAAAAGACAGAGATCGTCGTCGACGACAAAGCCTCAGCGGAGTTTCTGCAAGGCGATGACGGCACGGGCGGAGTGTTTGGCAAAGTAAGCTTCTGGCAAAAAGGCAATGAGCTTGTAGAGAAAGCTTTCTACTCCGGAACCGGTGCATTCGTTGTTAAACTAGACGGTATGAAGCTGCAGGGGAAAACGATAATAAAGAGTCCGAACGCCGCTGTTCGGATAGATTATCTGACTGCTCACAACATTATCCCTTTAACGGTAAAGAACGGAGTGATTACCGAGGCGGCTTTTGCATCCGAGGTTTTCGAGAAAGGTAAGAAATTCGTATATCTGGAAATTCATGAATTGTCCGAAGGCGGCTACCAAATAAGCAACCGCTATTTCAGCGCCGAGAACGATCAGTTAAAATCAGCATCGCTTCCCGAAGGTGTGCTCCCTTTAATTAATACGGGGTCTGATATTCCGCTGTTTGCTATCTTTGGGCCGAATATTGTCAATACGATACCCGGATCCAACGGGCTCGGTATGAGTATTTACGCTCATGCAATCGACAACCTGATGGGCGTTGACCTTGCCTTCAATAACTTCTGCCGAGACTTTAAGCTTGGCGGGAAAAAGGTATTCTATTCCGAATCATTAGTGCGAACCGACGAAAATGGAAACAAGATTACTCCCGATGATGTGATGCAGCAGCTCTTTTCTGTGGTGGAGGCACCACTCAGAGAAGACGGAAAAAATAATATGATGACCGAATATAACCCTGACTTGCGCGTTACTGATAACAAGGACGGTATTCAGGCTCAGCTCGATTATCTATCCTTCAAGGTCGGATTCGGCACCAAGCATTATCAGTTTAACAGTGGCCAGATTGTTACGGCGACGCAATACACCGGCGATAAACAAGAGCTGATCCAGAATGCGAGCAAGCATTATATCGTTATTGAAAGGGCGCTGAAGCAGCTCGTCAAGGCAATTCTTTGGGCAGGGAAAGAGATTATAGGACAGCCTATCAATCCCGATGCGAAGATAACTATCAACTTTGAGGACAGTTACATCATAGATAAAGAATCGGAGCGGCTGCGGGATCTCCAAGAGATCCGTGACGGCTTGATGCAGAAATGGGAGTATCGGGTAAAGTGGTACGGTGAAGATGAGGAGACGGCAAAGAAGATGATCGGGGTTGATCTGACCGACGATGCACTGCTTGGATTCGATACACAGGGCAATACGCCTCCGGAAGGCGAAAAGGGCGGGACAACCGAAGTGCAGGGTAAGGCTTTAAACGGCGCTCAAACACAGAGTCTCATAGCTATTATGGGACAGTATTCCGCAGGGCAGATATCCGAAGGACAAGCGATCAATCTGATCAGCACTGCGATAGGTGTGTCAAAAGATGACGCAGCAAAGATTCTAAGGGGTGATCTGTAATGCTAAAGCCGAAGTACATAGAGAATCTGCCCGATGCCCTTATAGAACTCTATGCACAGGCAGAAGCCGATATCATCGCCGATATGGCTCGTAGGATTGTCACATACGATTTTTTTATTCCGGCAGCCGAGTTTCAATTCAGAAAGCTCCAAGACACGGGGCTTCTGCACGACGAGATCATAAAGAGGCTATCGCAGGCCACAGGGGTTGCTGAGAGGGAAATAAAAACACTCATGAAAGATGCAGGGGCAACCGCACTTAAAGCCGATGATTCGATTTATAGAAAATCGGGTCTCTCCCCGACTCCGCTGGATGCGAGCCCATCACTTCAAGCAGTCATCGCAGCAGGAGCAGAGAATACAAGCGGACTATTTAAGAATCTGACGAGGACAACGGCCAACACGGCGACCAAACAATTCGAAAATGCTTTGGATCGTGCCTATATGCAAGTGACGACAGGAGCATTTGACTATAACAGTGCCATAAGGACGGCTGTAAAGGATCTATCAGCTAAAGGTGTGGCTGCTATCGATTACCCAACTGGGCGCATGGACTACCTGGAAGTGGCGGTCAGGCGAGCGACGGTGACAGGAGTCAATCAGACGGCGGCTAAACTGCAGGAAGCTCGCGCCGATGAGATGGGAAGCGACCTTGTAGAGACGACCGCCCATGCAGGAGCGCGACCCGAGCATCAGATATGGCAAGGACAAGTGTTCAGTCGCAGTGGAAAACATCCAAAGTATCCCGATTTTGTTTCTTCTACGGGATACGGAACTGGCCCTGGGCTTTGCGGATGGAATTGCAGGCATAACTTCTTTCCGTACTTCGAGGGGGTATCGGAACCTGCTTACAGCGATGCGGAGCTTGATGATATGAATTCAAAGGATTATGTCTATAACGGCCACGCCATGACTGAGTACGAAGCATCGCAGAAGCAGCGCGCAATTCAAAGAAACATCCGCAAATGGAAGCGTGAAGAAGCTGGGATGAAGGCAGCTGGGCTTTCTACAGACGAATCCAAGGCAAAAGTTGCCGCTTGGCAGGCTGCGCAGATAGACTTTATCGAGCAGACTGGGCTAAAACGACAATATGGCCGTGAGCAGATAGGAAAAAGTGTTGTAAAAGTTGGCAGCGGTGGTATAATTAAAGTGCATAAAACTCTACCTCGTGCACAGCCTAATGTTATTACACAGGTAAATAACACAAAGGGTGGGATTAGCCGCAACCATTACGACAGTGACGGTAAATGGGAAAAGCAAATCACGAACAATAATCATGGAAATCCGAAAAAGCACCCATTTGGGGCTAAGGGCGAACATGCGCATGACATATTGTGGGAAGACGGAAAAGTTGTTGGTCGGCCAGTGCGCGAGCTGACAGAAATTGAAAGGGAGGAGAACAAGGATATATTATGGACCCGAAAGAGTTAAGAGATTGGATTGACAGCCTGACAGATGATATTGAGTTTCTATATGATGGAGTTTTCGGAAGTATATGCCCCATCTCAAGAACTGATATATCCGTATCTTATGGGGATTATGAGAAGACGCATGATTCAATTGATGCCGCAATGAGAGATCCATTCATAAAAGGCGCATCATTAAATGAGATATCAAACAAAATAGAAATCCAATAGTACCGTTTGCAATTGCAAGCGGTATTTTTATACCCTCAAGGAGGTGATCTCCTATCTCGCCCCGAACACGGCGTTAAAAGGTTTATTTTTTATTATCAAAATTGGCTCACCTGCAAGCCTAAAACAGCAGGACGGTAGGTGACGGCGACCACCTAAAACGCCTAGCCGAGAAAGGAAATATATGAAAACGGAATTTTTGGAAGGATTGCTTAAAGAAAACGGTGTCCCTGAAGATAAAGTCAAGGATCTTATTGATAAGGTCATGGCTGAGAACGGTAAAGACATTGAGAAGCACAAGGGCGAGGCTGAAACGGCGAAAACATCGTTGAGCCAGACCAAGACCCAGCTTGACGAGGCCAACAAACAGATTGAGGGCTTTAAGGGAATGGATGTAGAGGCGATTAAGGCTTCCGCGGATAAGTACAAAGCAGACTTTGAAAAGGCGCAAGCAGACCATAAAGTAGAACTTGATAAGATCGCTTACGGATCTGCAGCAGAAAGGTTCATCGACGCCCTAAAGCCCAAGGATGGTCTGTCAAAGAGTGCTATCCTTGCAGAGTTCACCAAGAAGGAGTTTAAGCTCGATGGTGATTCCTTCCAAGGCGCGAAGGAGTGGGGCGATCAGTTCAAAAAGGACAACGCAGCGCACTTCTCTGATACGGCTGGAACGCCTGTATCCACGGGCGGCGATCACGGAAATCCGCTTGACGGCGATGTCGATAAGTTCGTCGCTGCCGCAATGAAAGGCGCGGGGATCGCGTCAGAAAAGGAGAAATAAGATATGCCAAATAGTATTGAATATGCAAAAAAATTTGTACCGATAATTGACGGTATTTATAAAGCTGCTGCGGTTACACAGGGTATGGACGCAGCAACAAGGGCTGATTTTACGGGAGTAAATGAGGTCAAAGTATTGAAAGTCAGCACAACCGGTCTTGGTGATTACAGCCGTGCGGACGGCTATCCTAAAGGTGATGTAACAGCTGCCTGGGAAACACTTACACTGACAGAGGAAAGAGGAAAAGAGATCTCCGTTGACCGTATGGACGATGAAGAGACTCTGGGCTTGACCTTTGGAACAGTAACCGGGGAATTCATGAGACTTCATGTTATTCCGGAGATTGATGCTTACAGGCTTGCAAAATACGCGAGTCAAGAGGGGATATCGAAAGCTGCCCCTGCTGTACTGACAAAGGATACAATTATCGCGGCAATTGACGAGGCAGTGCGCCAAATGAACGAAGATGAGGTTCCTTTGGAGGGAAGGAAACTCTATATCAATAGTGACCTTCAACCAATCCTCAACAATGCACTTAACCGCCAGTGGGGGAGTGATGGAACTGTGAATACTGTTCTTTCCGGATACAACAACATGCCAATTACCTGGGTGCCTCCGACAAGATTCTATACGGAGCTCACATTGAATCCAGGGACTACGAACTGGGGATATGGACGCACGACGGACTTTCAAGAATTTACCGGAGACGGCTCTACCACTGAGTTCACCATCACGGATAAACCTGTGGCAGATGCAATTGCCAAGGTTACAGTTGATGGCACAGTAACAACGAGCTACACGTATGCGGCCTCAACTGGTAAGATTACTTTCACCGCCGCACCTGCTAACGGCAAGAAAGCTGTTGTGACCTACTACACGGCTGCGAACATCAACTTTATGATCATCTATCCACCAGCAATCCTGCAGGTGCAGAAGTTTGCGCTTCCTAAGATCTTCAGCCCTGATGTAAACCAGGATAAAGATGCATGGAAATTCCAGTTTAGGCTTTACCACGATGCTTTTGTGTACGATAACAAGGTCAAGGGCATTTATCTGCATAAAAAGCCTACAGAATAGGAGGGATAACGCATGCTAATAACAAAAGATGGTATAAGCCGCAATATTGACGAAAAGGATTTTTACGAGTATAAGCGGAAGGGGTATGTCGCCGTGCAGGATGGAGGAACTGACACTCCACCGATACCAGCGAAAGAAAAACCCATAAGCAAAATGAGCACTGCCGAGCTGGAGGCCAAGGCCGTAGAACTTAGTGTGGATATTTCGGACTGTAAAAACAATGCCGAACGCATCGAAAGGCTGATAGCCGTGCAGGATGGAGGGGAGTAACATGCTCCCTGATTACTCATTTTACACCGATACATACTACGGCAACCAAATATCTGAATTAGATTTCCTCCGCCTAACAGCTCGGGCGGGGGTTTATCTTGATGGGCTTGAATGTGAACTGTCAGCGGTGCCGGCAGATACCATGAAGAAGGCCATATGTGCCGTAGCAGAAGCCTGGCAGATAAATGAGCAGGGCGGCGATGTGGTGAGTCAGTCCGTAGGAAGCTGGGGCAAGCATTTTGCTTCCGGCAAGCCTAAGACAAACGAGCAGAGGCTTTCGGAGGCGGCTAAACTGTATCTGGGACCCTGTGTCAGTGGAGTGAGGTGGATGTGATGTTTAAGGATACCGTAACCGTCTATAACAAACATACCGACAGCGGTGTCGAGAAGTGGCATCGCACCGTCCTCTCTGGCGTTTTCTGGGACAGCTCCAGGGGGGCGGTGGTTAGAAAGACGGGAGTGACATCAGCTGATGGTCTGATGCTGATTATACCGATGACCATTAAAGGCTATAAAAAGCCAAAAGAGTGGACTGCCCTGCCCGATAAGACCGGGCACTGGACTCTCGAAAGCGGCGACACTGTAATTCTCGGTGATATAACATACGAGATTGTGAAGTCCTCCAAGGAGCTGCAGCAGTTTGACGATGTGCTGGTTATATCAAACGTCGATACACACAGCTTCGGCGGTAGAATGGCGCATTTCGAGGTGATAGGCAAATGAAAATGACGGTTGAAAGCAACTTAGACGGAGTAGCTGCCATGCTGAAAAAGCGAGGACTTGAAGTAGGCGGCAGAGTACAAAGGTTATTTACGAATGAAGTTGCCCGGTATGCGGATCCGTATATTCCGATGCAGCAGGGGGCTTTAAAGAACATGCCGATTATCGAGGATGACGGGATTATCTATAACACGCCGTACGCTCGTTATCAATACTACGGCAAGGTTATGGTCGGAAAGGCCCCGAAAAAGCTCACGGAGAGAAGTCTGACCTACCACGGAGCACCGAAACGCGGGGCGTTCTGGGATAAGAGAATGTGGGCTGACAAGAAGAGCATCATCATGGATATGGTCGCAAAAGAAGCGGGAGGGAGGGCAGAATGAGCATTATCAGATCGCTACAAGATTATATTGAGACCTACGACGGAATGGAGCTTCGTCCAATCACGCAAGTCTTAACGGATCGAACCGATGAACAACCATCCAGTTATGCTTTAGCGCCTGCAGGCAACGGGAAGACCGTTACGGATATTGCCGGCAACAGAACATTTGAAAATAACTATGTTTTCTTTGCAAAGGAAGCCGCAGCGGATGAAGTGGACCGTCAAGAAAATTATGATTTCTTGGAGGGTTTATCAGACTGGCTGGATGATCAGAACGATGAGGGTAACCTTCCGCAGCTCCGCGGGCGGTACGAAGCAGAAAGCATCGATGTAACAAATGCGATGCTGTTCGATATTGATGAAGACGGTACCGGGCTTTATCAAGTCCAAATCAAACTAATTCTCACAAAGAGGAGGAATGAATAAATGACAATGGAAAAAGTCAAAAGATCCAAATTCGCCATCTTCCTGAACACGGGGACCACGGCGGCACCAACCTATAACCTTATAGGGAACGGAGTAACAGCGCAGACGGTCAATTACAACCCGCAAACAGAGGAAGAAACTTATGTTCATCAGGATAGCGGAGTAACCGACGTCACATCGTATAAACCTAATATACCGACGCCGCAAACAGCAATCAAGGGCGATCCCGTCTTTGATTTTGTAGACGGCTTGCGTAAGAAAAGGGCGGTACTCGATGAAGCGAAATCGAAAGTGTGCCTTGTGTACTTATATGATACTCCCGTTGACGACGAGTATCCTGCAGAGGAAAACGAATGCACGATCCAAATCGACGACTTTGGCGGTGAAGGTGGGGGCAAGGTCGTGATCAATTATACGATCAACCTCACAGGCGATCCGGTTGAAGGGATGTTCGACCCGACGACAAAAACATTCACTGCAGATTAAGGGGCGCAAAGCCCCTTCTTGCCAGGAGGGCAAAATGATTATAGAGAAAATAAAAATTCCCGTCGAAAGGGACGGCGAGAAGGTCGGCGTGATTCAATTTGATCCGCAGGATGTAAATTTTATCGAGCGGTTTTATGATTTGATTGAAAAGCTCGAAGCGAAAGAAACTGAAATTCTCGAAAAAGAAAAGGAGCTCGATGCGGACGATAGTGTAGATGCTTATGGGATTCCAAAGAATATGCGTGCTCGGATTGCTTTGGTAAAGGATCTCTGTACCTTCATGAAAGCACAGGTTGATGATGTCTTCGGGGAAGGCACAAGCGATATTGCTTTCGGGGGTGCGAATAATCCCGCCATGTTTGAGCAATTCTTTGATGAAATAACTCCGCTGATCCAAACGGCCAGAACAGAGAAGATGGAGGCCTATATGAACAGGGCACAGAGAAGAGCTTCTAAGGGCAAAAAGGTGATGAAGTAATGAGCATCCTTACGGACTACTTGCCTGAGGCTGTGGAAATCGAAGGGGAGGTTTACGAACTAAACACAGACTTCCGCACAGGCATTGACATCATGCTTGCCTATGAGGACTTTCATTTAAGCGATCGAGAGAAGGTAATGGTTATGGTGATGCTCCTCTACAAAGAGATGCCGCAGAACTTGCATGAGGCTGCGAGGCTTGCGGTAAAATTCTTGAACTGCGGCGATGATGCCAAGGATGGGGCTGCAGGAATAGCGCAGGAACGTCTTTATAGCTTTGAGAAAGATGCGAAGTACATTTACTCGGCTATCAATCAAAGTCATGGCATAGATCTTAATGATGTGCCATATTTGCATTGGTGGAAGTTCTGTTATATGTTTCTCGACTTGAAGGAAGACTGTTTTTTTACCAGAATGATTTATTACAGAAAAAACTTGCCTCAGGGCAAACTGACTAAAGAGGAGAGGGAATACTGCAGTGCTATCAGAGACATTCTCGAGCTGCCGCAGAACATCTCGAGGGAGGAGCTTGAAGCAGAGGAAAGATTTATGGGCCTTCTGGAAAATAATGGTTGCAACAGAATCGCGGATGATGTAACATAAAATTACCAGAGATAAAGGAGGTAGTCTTATGTTCTGTTCGAAGTGTGGGAAGGAAGCATTGGGGAACTTTTGCTTCAACTGTGGGGCTCCGTTGATGATAGCCGAAGCTGCCCCCGATGATACAGGGGGCAAAATGGTAGAAGATATTAACGAAGCAGAGGATATATATACCGAGGTTGATGGTGTTGAAATAAACCTTTCTGAAATTATAGAGGCTTGCGGCAACGACCGGATTGCGGCCATAAAGACATTGGTAGCTCGAACCGGAATCAGCCTCAAGGAAGGAAAAGCTATTATAGACGAAGCATACGACAGCCTCTCCGTATCTCAGCCCACTAAGGGTTTTTGGCAAGCCGTAAGAGAGGAAGGCACGAGGCTGCAAACAGAGAAGCTTGCAAATAAGCAGCTCGAAAAAGAGCGTATCGCGCAAATGGATCGTGAAGGAATTGCATATTGTCCGAAATGCTACTCGACAAGCCTGTCAGCCCATAAAAAGGGGTTTGGAATCGGAAAAGCAGTTGTGGGCGGAATAGCTGGAGTTGCTACGGGAGGCACCTTGGGCTTAGTCGGCCTGACTGCGGGCAATATGGGCGCGAAAAAGGTAAGAGTGACTTGCATGAATTGTGGAAAACAATTCTGGGCGGGGAAGAAATAAATCATAATAAAGAAACCAGCTAAACACGTCGGAAACGGTGTGTTTTTTTCTATGCAAAAAGGGCGGTGATAATATCGAGAAAGTAAAATGCCCTTACTGTGGGTACGAGATGCCCATAACATACACCAAGGAAGCGCTCTGCAGGGGCGTTTTTGTAAAATGCAAAGGCAGGCAGTGTAAACGAACTTTTGAAATTAAATTAAACGAGAATAAAGAAGTCAAGTAGTGCCTGAGTGCCGATGATTTATCACATATACCGAAAGGGGTGAAGTCATTGGCAGCAGGCGGTTATGACGGAAGTATAAAAATCTCCACCAAAATAGACCAAAGCGGCTTTACTGCAGGCAGGAAGCAACTCGAAACCCAGATGGGCGGCATGAAGAAGTCATTGACTAATTTTGCCGCAGCAGTTGGGATCGCATTTAGTGCAGCTGCAATCGTAAGCTTTGGCAAGAAGTCCGTCCAGGCAGCCACCGAGATGACGAATGCTCTCATAGGATTGCAAAGCATCATGGAAGGCCAAGGACGAAGCTTTCAGAAGGCGCAAAAATTCATTAATGACTATATTTCTGACGGTCTTATACCCGCAACACAGGCCATCACAGCGTACAAGAATCTTGCTCTTCGAGGTTATGACGACAGCCAGATCCAGCAGGTTCTTATCGCATTAAAAGATAGTGCGGCATTTGGAAGGCAAGCCAGTTATTCGCTGGGTGAAGCTGTGCAGAGCGCCTCGGAAGGTCTCAAGAATGAGAACTCTATCCTGGTGGATAATGCTGGCGTCACAAAGAACGTCGCCAAGATGTGGGATGAATACGCCAAGTCTATTGGAACCACAGCGGCAAGCCTTACGCAGCAGCAGAAGATACAAGCCGAAGTAAACGGAATCCTAGAGGAATCAAAATACCAGGTTGGTGATGCTGCAAAAGTGGCAAACTCGTATTCGGGCCAGATTTTAAGGTTAAGTTTTAGTTTCAACAATCTAAAAATTGCCGTTGGTAATGCCATTATCCCTGTAGTACAAGCGGTACTCCCTGCGATAAATGCCATCATTGACGCCCTGACACGCGCCATGAATGTGTTTGCTCAGTTTACATCGGCTGTATTTGGAAAGAGCGTAAAGAGCCAAGAAAAAATTGCTTCTACCGCTTCGGCAGGTGCAAAGGCTGAGAATCAGTTGGCTGCTGCAACAAAAAAGACGGGAGACGCAACAGAAAAGGCGGGCAAACAGGCAAAGGGCGCTCTTGCATCGTTTGATGACCTTAACGTACTGGTAAAGAGTAGCGCGGCAGATACAGGAGCGGGAGATGCAGAGGCGATGGAGATCCCCGCAGTTGATTATGGATCAGCACTTGATATAGGCGGAGAAATCGGGGAAGGTGTCACGGTAAGTCCGGCTGTACAAAAAGCCGTCGATGTGCTTATGGCACTGCTCGAACCGCTTAGAGAAATTAGCTTTGATAATCTATCGGCCGCATTCGAACGGCTCAAAGAAGCCGCTGCGCCGATCGGGAGAGCGCTATTCGCAGGGCTTGAATGGGCGTATCTGAATTTATTCGTTCCGCTTGCAAAGTGGACCATAGAAGATCTCCTGCCCGCATTCCTTGATCTGCTCTCGGGGGCTCTGAATGTGCTCAGCTCGGTAATCAAGGCGCTAATGCCTCTTGGCGGGTGGCTTTGGGAGCGTTTCCTCAAGCCATTGGCAACATGGACGGGCGGAGTGATTGTAGGGGTGCTGGGGCTGATTGCAGATGGGCTTAATGGATTAAGTAAATGGATAAGTAGCAATGAGGGTATAGTTCGCAATATCACAGTTGTAATAGCCAGTTTCGCTGCAGCATGGGGGCTTGTAAACTTAGCGATCGGTATATGGAACATAGTGGGCGCAATTGCTACGGGGGTAACGACCGCATTTGGTGCTGCAGTTGCCTTCCTTACCTCGCCGATCGGCCTCGTCGTGCTTGCTGTTGGTGCGCTGATTGCAATCATAGTGTTACTTGTCAAGCAATGGGACGAAACGAAGGCGGCTGCAATCAATGTGTGGGAAAAAATTGTTGAAGTCTGGATCGGGGCCTCCGATTGGTTCTCGTCCAAGGTGTTGGATCCAATCAAAAAAGGATTCAAAGGAGCCATTAACTTTTTGATCGGATTAGCAGAAGGGTTTGTGAATGGCTTCATTAAGGGCATTAATGCAATTATTAGGGCCTTAAACACAATTAGCTTTGAGAATCCAATTACCGGCACTGTATATGGGATCAATATTCCCACGGTCAAGGAAATCAACATCCCCCGTCTCGCCACCGGTGCTGTCATTCCTCCCAATGCGGAGTTCTTGGCGGTGCTTGGCGATCAGAAGAGCGGACGAAACATTGAGACTCCCGAAGGGCTGCTGCGTCAGATTATGCAGGAGGAGCTTGCAGGCGTATCGGGTGGCGGAGAGATTGTCGTAAGATTTGAGGGAACGATGGGGCAGCTTATCAGGGTAATGAAGCCGTACATCGACAAGGAAGACAATCGCAGGGGAAAGAACATCATAAGTGGGGTAGCAACATCATGATTAAGATAGATGGAAAAACATACAATGTGCCTGTGGTCTCTATAAAGAGAAAGGCCGACTTCCTCGATAAGTATGCTGAACGAAACGAGGAGGGTGATTTGCTTCGTGAGCTCATCGGAGTGTATTTCAATTATCAGTTGCAGTTTGGAAAAACAACCGATACAGAGGAGTATGAGAAACTTTGGGATAAGCTTACGGAGCCTATAGAGTTTCATACCGTCACCGTTCCCGACGAATCGGGAGATTACACTTTTAAAGCATATTTTTCAAATGTGGGGGACGAGATCAGGAAGCAGGCGGCGACGAAAAATTATTGGAGGAGCCTGACCGTGAACTTTACGGCCAAGACTCCGGCAAGGAAGTGATGATATGGCAAGAACAAGTGTTGATATTAGCTTCGGATTGGTGGACGTAACCGCAAAATCTGATACGACAGCAGCGTGCGATGATAAGCAGCTGTTTATAGATCTTGGCGACATGGCTCTTGAAGGTGTGTATGCCGCCAAAGCCGCCACTCTTGAAAAAGATTACTGGAAGCTTGATGGTACCTTTGATGTCTTTCCTGATAACCCCGATGATTATTCTTGGGGGCTGTGGTCTGAATCGATGTCGGACGAACATGGGACTTTTGAAAATCCAATAGTGCTAACTTTATCTTTTGAAAGCTTGCATGAGTCGATAGGATTGACTTTCGAATTTAATCCTTACGGTAATAATTATTGCAACAATCTGAACATAAAGTGGTATCGCTATGACGACTTGCTGCAAGATACCGACTTCCAACCAAATAACTGGAGATATGCATGTATGCAGATGGTGGAGAACTATAACAAAATAGTAATTACCTTTCGCAGCACCAATATTGGCTACAGATATTTGAAAGTGCAGAATATCATGCACGGCATCATAAAGGAGTTCGGGGGTTCGGAGCTGAAATCAGCAGACCTCTTGGAAGAAGTAGACCTCTCCGGCGGAACGCTCAGCGTAAATACGCTGGACTTTACGATTTACTCACAAGATGATGAGTTCAACATCTTCAATCCGGAAGGAATATATACTTTGCTTCAAAAGAAGCAGCAATTGATCGTTACGGGTACAACGGATGGACGTTCAAAAAATCTCGGCTCGTTCTATGTTGAATCGATGGAGTCGCAAAAAGATAAGATATTGTCCATTGATGCCATAGACGGTGTGGGTATTATGGACGGCACGACGTTTATGGGCGGGATGTACGGCGGCATTACCGCCTCCGCGCTCATTGAAACCATTATGGATGATGCGGGATTCGGCTACACACTGGATGCTGCCCTGTCAAACAAAACCGTTACGGGATATCTGCCGATTTGCTCGCATCGTGAAGCCCTTCAGCATGTCGCCTTTGCGGTTGGCGGGTATGTGTCCACCGCACGAAGCGGAACGGTTAACATCCGCCCCGTACCCAACTTAACGAGAACTCCCGATATGACTATCGGCCGAAACCGAAAGATGATGGGTACTACAGTGAAGCTCAGAACCCTCGTTACAGGGGTTGATGTGATGGAGCATAGTTATACTCTTGAAAGTACGAAAACCGAGGCGTGCAAGGTGAGCCTGTCTGTCGGGCTGAATACGGTTATATTCGGCGAGCCTTTTTCTGATGTGGAGACGAATCTCGGGACCATAACGGAGAGTGGCGTTAATTATTGTATTATAAACGCAACGGTTGCGGGAGAGTGCACAATAATTGGATATCGCTATACGGACAATACAAAGACCGTCAGCGTTCGGATGATTGATTTGCCTGCCGGGGAGAAAGAAAACATCGTCAGTGCGGACAGCACTCTCTTGGGCGCAGGCAACGCCGCCGAAGTTGCACAGCGGCTGTTTAACTACTACCAATACCGCATAGAGCAGAGTATAAATTTGGTGGCGGATGAGGAGAGGGTAGGCAGCTTGGTTGATATAGAAACGGAATACGGCGTTTACCGCGGTTCGATCATAGAAAGCATGGACACGTCTCTGACGGGCGGCTTTGTGTCAAAGGTGGTGACGATAGGTGCTTGATCTAATAACAAACAGAACAAACGAGGATACCTATTACAACTCGGAGGATTTTAACCGCGTGGAGGCGGCGACAAGATATCTGGCGGATGTTCTTACCGCTGCGGGGTATGTCGTGACCATAAGTGTAAAAATAAATTGGACGATGAACGATAAGCCAACCAACAGAGAAATGAAGAGGTACATCGCCAATATCAATAAGTGCATCACGCAATACTGCAAAGTGCCCGGGGCGACATTGCCTGAGAGCATGAAGAATCTGGATTATATTGGCGCAAACAATATTGAAAAGATTCTTGCTGGGCTCGAAGTCCTTATAGAGAACATGAAATCAACATACCGCTACCCCGGCACCTTTTACGCCGGCCACAGCGGATTAAGGGGGTATTGCTTGTGATTGACATAAAAGACTTGGTTCCGGTAGACGAAGAGAAGCTTTACCGGTACGAAAAAGTAAATCCCGGCGGTGCCGGTACGGGGCAATATGAGTATTTAAAATATGCTCCGGGTGAACTGGCACAAGAACCCACTGCTATAAACAGGCGATTGCTTATGGCCATGCAGGGCTTCATCGGCAAGACCACAGTTTTTAATCCGGATGGAAGTATTACTGAAACCAACCAGGACGGCGATGCCAAGGTGACGGCTTTTAACCCAGATGGAAGCATTACTGAAACCTTCACATCTGGGACCATGAGCATGACAAAGACAACGACATTTAACCCGGATGGGTCTATATCGGAGGTGATTACATAATGAGTTTTGGAGAGATAAAATATGCTTTAAATAGCACAGTTGGTACGGATGAGTTTAAGCCTATAAATGTGATATTGGGAGAAATGGAGGATAAGATATCAAACTTGCCATTCTGTATCGCAAGCGACGTTATAAGAAGTTCTTCTGATGGTGCGGTTACGGTGTCAGGCACGACTACTTACACAAAGAGAAAAGAAATAATCATAAGCAGAACTGGAATAATGAGGGTAAAATTCAGCTTGAACAGAGTGAGTGCGGGGGTTTGGACTGGATACGGAAGAATTTATATAAACGATGTCGCCGTTGGAACAGAGAGGTCTGTTGCGAACGATGTTGTTACAACTTTTACCGAAGATATTGCAGTGAAGGTCGGCGATAGAGTTCAACTTTATATGAGAACTAGTATCACTAGTGCAGTTACCTTACAAGCGAGCAACTTCCAGTTATGCTACGAAGATAAGAGAACAGATGTGGTGGTACTATGATGGATATAAAATATTCTCCGAGTTTTACTCGTGATTTAAAGATTCAAACCCTTGAGGAAGAAAACCTTACTCTAAAAATTGCATTAGCCGAAAGCGAAGAGATGCGGTTACAAAACGATATTGAAACAAAACTGGCAATTGCCGAATTAGCGGAGGTGGTAGTTAATGGCTAAAATTTATGCAGACTTATGCGAAGCAGGAAAAAGAACATGTATCGGTGTTGAAGGCATGGTTCCCGTTCCTTCACTTTGGTTCAATGCAACTGTTGCCGAACTAATATCCAGAGGAAGATTAGACTTGGTTCCACAGGCATGATGGTGGTAGCTGACAGACTTGAACTGTATGGGTATTAGACATCAACAATGCGGAAAAAGTCGCCGACAGACTGGAGCAATACGGATACTGACACGCAGTAGGCGTGTTTTTTAATTGCGAAAGAAGGTGGACTAATGAAATTTAACCGAAACCCTGTAGAGCCGGTGCGGGTAACTTCAACGTTTGGCAAGAGAAACACAGGAATAAAAGGTGCATCTACGAATCATAAGGGCGTGGATTTGGGCGTCAACAGGGCGCTCGCCAAAACTCCGGCAATCCTGACGAATAAAGCAAAGATTGTTACAAACGGCTGGAACGCATACAGAGGGTGGTATGTTGTCGCCCAGATTGACAACATATACTCTGTGCTCTATCAACACCTCGAAAGGCAAAGCCCATTCGTTAAAGGGCAAACATATCCTGCAGGCACACAGGTCGGCATAATTGGTGCAAGCAGAGACAAAACGAAAATCCCAACGATGTCAGCGCACCTGCATTTCGAGGTCTGGAAAAACAAGGTGCCGATTAACCCGGCACCGTACTTAAATAACTTGGAGGAAGAAGAGATGGAGAAAACGTACAAGACGCTGGACGATGTGCCGAGCTGGGGTAAGGCAACGATGAGTAAGCTGATCGAGAGAGGCGGCATCACACCCGACAAGGACGAAATCAACATCACGCACTCGATGCTGCGGATATACGTGTCACTCGACAAGATGGGGAAGCTATAGGTGATTGTATGCAAGATTTTATAGTAAGATACTGGCTGCAGGTTCTCTTTGGCGCGGCGGCTACAGGTGCAGCTTTTGCATGGAAGTGGATTCGCCGCAGGAGCAATGTAGAGAAAGGGCTGCGTGCCCTTCTTAGAGATCGAATTATTTTTACATACAATCATTACGAAGAGAAAGGCTACTGTCCGATCTACGCGAAGGAAAACGCCACGTCTATGTACGATGAGTATCACGCACTAGGTGGAAACGGGACGATTACAAAGATCTACGAGGAGCTGATGAATCTCCCCACAAAGGACGGCGATGATGATGATTAAAAAAATACAATTCAGTCAGGGATTGTGCGTGTGCTCATGGGTGATGCTGGCCGTTACAGTGATGATGGAGTTTGCGCTGCAGTGGACGGATCGCGGATCTATGAGTAACATCGTGATTGCACTCATATCGTTTGTGACCGTATTTATCAATGGAGGATATATCACTCAAAATATATGCCGCGATCGCAGCCTCAACAACAACGGCCTGCGGATTCCGGAAGGCGGCGGAAAGCATTATTTGTCACGCACTGCTTTAAATGTAGAGAAAGGAGAAAATGAAGTATGATTGATTTGATTTTAAATAATTTCGAGGCTTGCGCGGGCGTGCTGCTGTCGCTCGCACTTATTATTTATGCGACTGTCACGAGACAGTGGGGCGTTTTGAGGCTTGCCGCCTACAAGCTTATGCTTGATGCGGAGAGAGTGATGGCATCCAAAGAGGGCCCCGCCAAGATGGACGAGGTATATGCTGCCATCTGGCAGAAGGTGCCAAAGTGGCTCAAGCGATTTGTAACGGAAAAGACCATGCGCGAGAAGCTGCAGGAGTGGTATATTGTTGCACGCAACAGTTTAAAGGAATAAATAGGATAAAAGAAGGCGGGGCGTGATGCTCCGCTTTTTTAGTTTTTGCGTTGTTGCGTGAGCATTAGACAATAAGATATAATATATAAAACTTTATTCTTCGGATGAGTCTAAGAATTATATTATTAGCGTACAGAAAAAAAGGAGGATATGATATGTATAATATACAAGATATTTCTGAAATGGAAAACGCCTTAGTTATCTCGGCCCCAGCAACGTATGGTAAATATTTTGATAATGCGTATGCCTTAGTTTCTTTTGTTCAGGGCTTTTATGGCGGGAGTGTCGCAACGAGCAAATGGATTTTTCTTTATTTTTTCAACCAATTGTATAACTCACTGCTGCTGGCGTTATTATCAACCGTGAGGAGACATGACGTGCAAGCGATCATGATGTTACGACAATCTCTAGAGAGTGTTGTTTTTGCTTGTTACGCTGCTTATAATTACAAGCCTGAGGAATTCGGAGAAGTTTTGGAAGATGGAACCTTAGACGCTAAAAAGCTGCATAAAAAAGCTTATCCTTGGTTCGAAAGCAAATATGCCAGTCATTCAGTTGTAATAAAATCATATAAACATAAAATTAATGAACACTATGCACATTCAAATATTCTGCTCACTCTTGCCAATACCGAAGTCGTTGGAAATAAAATAGTTTCAACTTTTTTTGATGGTAGTAATGAAGACCCTGAACATTTCGAGGCGATAATCAAGCAAAGATTATGCTGGATTGGAGATATTTCCTTAATCGCAATTGACCTTTTTTCTCAGATTACCGATGAATTGAAAATAGCCGATCTAATAGATGATTTTGAAGCAAGAGCAGAGAAACTAAGAAGAGATAACCAATCGTTAAAGGAAGAGCTGGCACAGCATCCGATATTTTCAAAATGGATAAAAGGAAACTAACAAAAACCATCCTTATTCTTACAAAAACCGACCATAATATTACATGTACCTTTACAACGAGGGTCCCTTTTGTTATTATCGGATTAGGTAATATTTAATCGGGGGATTTAAAAAGGCATCGCTGTGGGGGCGATGTCTTTTTTGTTTTTTGCCAGGCGTGATGATAGCGTGACTTTATACTGTGAATATATTGAAATTGCAATAAAAAACTTGGACTTCCTAAACCATCGTTGGTGGTTCGATTCCGCCTGGGGGTACCAATGCTAAAAGCCTCGGAAGCGCTTGAACTCCGGGGCTTTTATTTTTTTACATTAATATTATACGTTTTTACTCGTTTTCTTATGTTGATTTAATTAAATTTTTCAATGATAGCTTTGAACTCCAGGTGTGACTTAAGTCCTTCAAAAGCCGGGTTTTGAGTCAAAGATGAAATAAAGCTTTCCTTAATAACCTTCTCACTTCGCGGAGCCTTGTTCCCTACATCCATTTTTTCATTTATATAGGATAAATCTTCAAAAATTCCGGCCTCTTTAAACGGTTTATCATAGTTTGAAGAATTACCCAGAAGAGCAGCAGCCCTGTTTAACGCAGTAAGGGCCTTATCGCTTTCGTTTTTAATAGCCATGATATGTGCGTATGTTATAAATAGCTGGCCTGTTGAAAGCGGGTTTGATTTTTCCATTTCAAAAGCCTCAGATGCTTTAATAACAGCTTCAATCCATTTTACTGAAATCTCGGTATTATCCATCTTCGATATGGCGAGCGAAGGGCAGGCATTAAATAAGCCTACAAGACATTGGAAAGCATAGCCCTGCAGAACAGCTTCAGCTTTTTCCTTATCGCCTATCAGTTGTAAAGCGTGAGCCTTCAAAATTTCAGGAGGCAGTGTAGTATCGACGCAATCATCAGATACACTTAAAGCGGCATTTCCGTCTCCTGAGAAAAGATAGCTGACTGCGAGAGAATATCTTGCCTGATGAACAATCCACGTATCGGCATTCTTGTTAATAACCTTTAGGTACAGAGATTTTGCAAGCTCCAGCATTTCTGTTTTTGTTTGGGGAGATGCGCTTTGATCGATATGATTTATGAGCAGATTGCCTATATGTAGGTGAAGGTAATCGCTGTTAATATATTTTTTTATCGCATGCTTACATTCGGCAACTGCTTCTTCTACAGGTTTTTCTGCAAAGGCCGCCAGCAGTTCTTCGTAAAGCTTGTTACTTTCCTCTTTTGAGATATTTGCTTCATATCCCAAAAGTTCATCTGTTGTAATATCAAAGAAAGCTGCTAAATCACAAAGGAGTAAAATATCGGGATAGCTTTGCCCATTTTCCCATTTGGATACTGCCGCAGAAGATACACCGACGGCCTCTCCAAGTTTGTCTTGGGTTATTCCCTTGCTTCTTCTAAGATCTGATATTATTTCACCTATTTTTAAACCTTTTATATTTTGCATTATAATCCCTCCCGGCTTCTGAATGTGAACAAATTGATGTAACGGCATGATTTTCGCTTGCTTACAAGTAAAGTATATATTTAATAAATAATATACACAAGAGAGCCATTTTCAAGTTAAGGTTAAAAAATTAAACCAATAGTTAATACGTGGAATACTAATAAATCGGCACTCCACGTTGTAAAGTTACTATCGGTTTCGATAGGATAATGATTACAAATGCATTTTCTTATC